>CAMUZQ010000039.1 GCA_947165275.1 uncultured Lachnospiraceae bacterium
TCGAGGAAGTTAGTTCGGCTGAGCCTTGGCTCTGACCGAAAGAAACACATGACCACCTCCAAGCCAAAAACACAATCGCAATAAAGTATTACTTCCTGCGTGAGGGAGCTGGTCAAATACGATTCTTTTTATGTTCGTTAAGCCGGGAGGGCAGGCAAACGAATTTGTAGTGCAAGAAGTCAGCATTTTTGGTAAAATGATTACTTCAGAAAAAAGCAGTAGGGTGATGTTCTCAGACACCTTTGCAGTCAAACTGCAAAGATCCGGTTGTGAACAGATCCGAAGAAAGGAGACTTGATCATGTCCTGGTATGATGAAGCTGTTTTTTACCATATTTATCCCCTGGGGCTGCTGGGCTGTCCTCACGAGAATGATTACGGAGAGCCTGTACACAATCTTACGATGCTCGCGCCCTGGGTGAGACATATAAAGGAGGCAGGCTTTAATGCTGTCTACATAGGACCGCTGTTTGAATCTGTCGGCCACGGTTACGAAACCACTGATTATAAAAAGCTTGACAGCAGACTCGGTACAAACGAGGATCTGAAGGCTTTTGTGAAGGACTGTCACCAGAACGGCCTCAGAGTTATTTTCGACGGGGTCTTCAATCATACGGGGAGAGACTTCTTTGCCTTCAGGGATATAAAAGAGAACCGTGAGAATTCAAAATATCTGGGCTGGTATGCCGGACTTAATCTGGGCGGGAATAACAGCTTTAATGACGGGTTTTCTTATGTAAACTGGGGAGGATACGATCTGCTTGCAAGACTCAATCAGAAAAATCCTGAGGTTCAGGGATATATAGCCGATGTTATACGTTTCTGGGTGAGCGAGTTCGATATAGACGGGATAAGGCTTGATGCAGCAGATGTGCTTGATTTTGATTTCATGCGTATGCTCCGGAGAGTGGCTGATGAGGTAAGACCGGATTTTTATCTTATGGGTGAGGTGATACACGGAGAATACATAAGATGGGAGAGGGACGCCGGTATCCATGCGGTAACGAACTATAATCTCCATAAGGCGCTGTACTCCGGTCATAATGATCATAACTATTATGAGATAGCACATACGGTGAAGAGACTTTATGACATGGGCGGCAATGATCCCATGGGACTCAGACTGTACAATTTTGCCGACAATCATGATGTGGAGAGGATATATTCCAGACTTAATAATAAAGCGCATTTCATGCCTCTGCACATACTTCTGTATACTCTGCCCGGTATCCCTTCTGTCTATTATGGATCCGAATTCGGTATAGAAGGAAGAAAGGGCGGTGGAGATGACTGGGGACTGCGTCCGGCGCTGGATCTTGATGCATGTATGAAGGATGAGAGGAATAAACCCTTTTATGAGATAATAAAGGCGCTGGGACACATACGACAGGCACTTCCGGTTTTGTCATACGGATGCTACGAGCAACTTATGTTAACCAACAGACAGTACGCCTTTGCCAGGATCTCAGGGGAGGACTTTGCTGCAGCGGCAGTAAATAATGACGATAAGCCGGCATGGGTGGATCTGCATGTTCCAAAAGGAAAATACAAGGCGATGCTGTCCGGCACCGGGCTGGATGCCGGTAATGGGGATATTCATTTTGAATTAAAGCCTGCATGGGGAGAGATCTTTGTAAGGATTGGAGACAGTGAGGAAAAGCTTCCGGATACAGTGATCGATACAGTGATCGAAGCTGCAGCCTGTGAAGACGGTAATGCCGAAGCAGAGGAAGGTGCAGGGAGTGTGGCAGAGGTAAAGGGCAGTGTGCATGAGAATGCTATTCCGGCTGATGGAGGAAGATCTTCAGCTGATACGGCTCCGGTTCCCGGAAAGGATGCTGCTGTCAAGGCTTTGGACAAGCCCTATGAGGAGATGTCCGTAGAGGAGCTGCAGGCTGCCATACTTCAGAAAATGGCAAAAAACGGGAATGTTACGGAGGACATGAAGCGGTCTGTGAAAGATAACATATGGCGCGATTCGCTTCTGAACTGGGTAAAAAGCTTCAGGTAGCCCTTCCGGATTGAAATTAAATCATTTTGAGTGTAGTATATATGGAGTATGATACTACCAATATATGGAGGAGGATATGGACAAAGGATTGCTTTCTGTATTTACAGAGGATGACTTTGATGAGGATATTCTGGGGGGAGAATATCACCTTGAGGATATCGTATCATTGAGTTATGTGATGAATAAGAGTACGGGTGAGAGGTTCGCAAGAGCTGTGCTTGAGGACGGTACCACAATGATAAAACCTGCTTATACCAGGGGTGGGAATTATCAGGTGGAGCACGTGATACAGCCCTACAGGACAACAGCCGAAAGAAATGCTGTCATAGCAGAGCTGGCTGATGATCCGGATCTTACCCAGGAAATGATAGCGGCGATGCTGGATATATCGCAATCCACTGTATCAAATGTATTGAGAAACAGCTGACAGGAAATAAAAAGCCCCGTGATCCAGGTGATCACGGGGGCTTTTTTTGAATACTGATCAGGCTTTTGCCTTGTCATAGATCTCGAGTACTTCCTTATCCGGGGCGGGAGTAGCAAGTGATACGGCTATATTTACACCCAGTGCTACAATGAAAGCCGGAAGCAGTTCATATATCGCAAAGGGGCCGCCGAGACCGCTTATGACATATTTCCAGAGGAATACCATAATGGCACCTGATATCATGCAGGCTATCGCTCCCTGTCTGTTGGACCGTCTCCAGAAAAGAGAGAGGAGCATTACCGGTCCGAAGGTTGCGCCGAAGCCTGCCCAGGCAAAGGATACGATGGAAAATACCGAGCTGTCGGGATCATATGCTATGACGACTGCTATAGCGGAAATGATGATAACCGTGATCTTTGCGATCTTTACAGAGGTGTCATCCGAAAACTTCTTCCTTCCGAAATCCTGAAGCAGGTCGCTGGAAATGGCGGAGGCTGCAGCCAGAAGCTGTGAATCCGCAGTAGACATTGTCGCTGCCAGCATTCCGGCAAGGATTATGCCTGCGATTATCGCGGGGAAGATGCCGAAGCTGCTGAGGAAGTCGGATATGTATATTATGACTCTCTCGGTGTTTCCGCTTCCCTCAAGATAGGGGATGATCCCCTCGTTACTTAAGGCCAGACCCACTATACCGATGAGGATGGCTATGCCCATTGCGATCACCACCCAGACGGATGCCACGCGGCGGCTGATCTTCAGCTTTTCGGGATCGCTTATCGCCATGAAGCGCACCAGGATGTGGGGCATGCCGAAATATCCGAGTCCCCAGGCAAGCATCGAAATGCTCTGGAGTACACCATAGGGCTTTGATGCTCCGGAGGCCTGATCATATGAGCTTGTGATGGAAAGGAATCCGGGGAGCGCTTTTGCGTTTTCGATCACGGCATTTATTCCTCCGGCCTGTACGACTCCGAAGCAGATGACGATGATAAGGGCCGCCGACATGCAGGCGCCCTGTATGAAGTCAGTGGTGCTTACGGCCTTGAAGCCTCCCAGAGTGCAGTAGAGAGATATGATTATAGCGCTCACTACCATAGCAAAGAAATAGTTTACTCCGAAAAGCGTATTGAAAAGCTTGCCGCATGCGGCAAAACCCGATGCGGTATAGGGAATAAAGAATAATACTATGATCACAGCCGAAACTGCGGTGAGCAGATTCTTTTTATCACCGTATCTTTTTGAAAAATACTCGGGAACCGTGATCGCGCCTATCTTTTCGGTATATTTTCTGAGCCTCTTGGATACAAGGAGCCAGTTAAGATAGGTTCCAGCCGCGAGGCCCAGACAGGTCCAGAAGGGATCGGCGATACCGCTTATGTAGGCCAGCCCGGGGATCCCCATCAGAAGCCAGCTTGACATATCGGAGGCTTCGGCGCTCATGGCGGTTACCAGTGGCGACAGGCCCCTTCCTCCAAGGTAGAAATCACCGGTGTCATCGTTTCCCCTGGAAAAGATGATGCCTATCAGTATCATCATAAGAAGATACAAGGCTATGGCTGCTACAAGACAGATTTGCGTGGACATGATTTTCTCCTCCTAAAATAAAGCGTAGTGTTGTATCTGACCTGCTCTGCCGGATCAGAACCGGTTTATGGCTTCGATGACTCTTTGCTGATCCTCCACGGTCATGCCGTTGTACATCGGAAGACTTAAGACTTCATCGGCATATTTTTCTGCGACAGGAAGATCACCCTTTTTATATCCGAGATATCTGTATGCCTCCTGCAGATGGGGAGGTATCGGATAATGAATGATGGAATCTATATCATGCTCTGAGAGATATTCCTTTAGCTCATCCCTTCTTTCGCAATGGATCACATACTGATGCCATGAGGAATCGGCCCCGGGCCGTACTTTTGGCAGAGTGACCGCGGGATTGTCTATTTCCGCGGAATATCTGTCGGCGATGCGCACGCGTTCTGCATTAAGCTCATCGAGGTGAGAGAGCTTGACACGGAGAAGTCCGGCCTGTATCTCGTCAAGACGGCTGTTTGCTCCGACCACCATATTGTAATATCTTTTTTCGCTTCCGTAGTTGCGGAAGATACGGAATTTTTCGGCAAGGCTGCTGTCGTCGGTGACTATAGCCCCGCCGTCGCCGAAGGCCCCGCAGCCCTTGCTGGGATAGAAGCTGAAACAGCCGATATCTCCGAAGGTGCCGGCTTTTTTGTCCTTCCAGTGATTGCCGTGGCTCTGGGCACAGTCCTCCACCACCTTAAGCTTATGTTTGGCTGCGATGCTCATGATCCTGTCCATATCGCAGCACTGACCGTAAAGATGGACGGCGAGGATGGCTTTTGTCCTGCCGGTTATCTTTTCTTCTATTTTTTCGGCATCGATATTGTCATATATGTCAGGCTCCACAAATACGGGAGTGGCGCCGTTGATCGTTATCCCCATCACACAGGCGATATATGCATTCGAACAGACTATGACCTCGTCACCCTGTCCGATGTTCAGTATCCTGAAGCTTATCCAGAGAGCATCCAGACCGGAAGCGAGGCCCACGCAGTACTTTGATCCTGTGTATGAAGCCCATTCCTTCTCGAAGGCTTCCACCTCATGTCCCAGGATGTACCAGCCGGAACGGAGAACCGAAAGAGCCCTGGCTTCGAATTCGTCACGATACCTTTCATATGTAAGATCCATTCTGTTAGCTTTTATTCTGCTCATTTCGCACTGATCTCCTTTATGTATTCATCATAGTCCCTTATATATTCCGAGCCGTCGTAATGCGTGCTTGCCAGAACGAGAAGCACCGAATCCGGAGAGAAATCATACATGTCCTTCCAGATCATCTTGGGGATGTATACTCCCGTCATCGGTTTATTCAGCTCCACTATGATCTCTTCCCTTCCGTCTGTGATACGGACCTTGCTCTTGCCCGCCACATTGATAAGCACAAATTCGGATTCCCTGTTGGCGTGCTGGCCTCTTACCACGGTGGAATCGGATTCGTAAATATAAAATACTCTTTTGATCTCGAAAGGTATGGCTTCGCCGCCTTCAATCACGACAAGCTTGCCCCTTTCGTCTCCGAGATCCGCAAAGCGGAGTATCGGACACATTTCCTTTAATGACATATGGATGACCTTCCTTTATCTGTCTGCCATAAGTGACGGCCCTGGGGCGGATCTCTTATGACGGCTGGTTCCTTCATGGATAACAGCAACAATGATACCCTAAATTCCTTTATTATACAAGATTAGCCGGCTCTGACGCGGTGCAGGGATCTACACGTTCCGCGGAGCAGTGGTACACAAGATTGCGTAAGTGAGCCGCAGATGCTATACTGAATGTTGTGTTTTCGATATGAGAACGAAGATAAGACCGGATTTTATCCGTGGAAAAAACAGGAGACGGCTTTGGACAGAAAAAAGATCATAGTGACCGGGTGCAACGGTCAGCTTGGAAGGGCGGTAAATACAGAGTTTGGCGGGGATGACAGATATGAGCTTGTCAATACCGATGTCACGGCGGATATAAGACTGGACATCACGGATGTAGATCAGGTAATGACCTTTGTGAAGGATGTGAAGCCCTATGCAGTCATTAACTGCGCAGCCTATACGGCAGTGGACAGACAGGAGAAGGATGTGGACCTTTCCATGAAGATAAATGCCATAGGTCCCAGAAATCTTGCGCTGGCAGCATCCGGGGCAGGAGCGAAGCTGGTGCACATCTCGACGGATTATGTATTTCCGGGAGTATCGGACCATCCTCTGACAGAGTTTGATCCCACGGGGCCTGCATCGGTGTATGGAAAGACAAAGCTTGCAGGTGAGGAATTCGTAAAGCAGTTTGCTGAAAGGTTCTATATAATAAGGACGGCCTGGCTATATGGAGACGGCCATAATTTTGCAAAAACAATGCTGAAGCTCTCAGAGACTCACGATGAGCTTACGGTGGTAGACGACCAGCTTGGTACTCCTACCAGCGCAAAGGAGCTTGCCCGCTGTATCCACAGTCTGCTTCCGGGTGATAATTACGGGCTTTTCCACGGGACGTGCGAGGGAGATACAAACTGGGCTGTATTTGCGGAGGAGGTTCTGAGGCTTGGCGGCAGGGATACCAGGGTGAAGCATGTCTCAACTGAGGAATATGCCGCGATGAACCCTCAGAGTGCGCCAAGACCGGCTTATTCCATACTTGATAATTACATGCTGCGTCTTACCGGAGGATACAGATTTGCCGACTGGCATGATGCGATAGCAGAGTATTTTAGGGACGGACTGAAATGAGCAGGCTCTCGATCATTATCCCGGTTTATTATAATGAAGAGAATCTTGAGGATCTTTATGCGGATCTGAAGGCAAAGGCCCTGCCGGAACTGCCTGATTATGAGATCGTCATGGTTGATGACGGATCAGGGGATTCGTCCTGGCAGATAATGAATGATATAAGATTAAAGGATCCTGAGCATGTGAAATGCGTGAAGCTTTCCAGGAATTTCGGGGAGCATGCGGCGCTTCTTGCCGGATTCAACGTATGTACCGGTGACTGTGCCGTGACGAAGCAGGCTGATCTTCAGGAGGACTCATCTCTTATTCCGGAAATGTATGAGAGCTGGAAGAGAGGGAATGATGTGGTTCTGGCTGTAAGGAAGAGCCGGGTTGATTCCGCAGGAGAAAAGGCTGCGGCAGGGGCATATTACAAGATAATAAACAGGCTTGTCACGAAGAATATGCCTGTGGAGGGAACAGACTGCTATCTGCTTGACAGAAAGGTGATAGAGGTAATAAAGAAGTTTGATGAAAAGAATTCATCCCTCACCCTTCAGGTGCTCTGGGCAGGCTTTAAGACCGATACGGTATATTTTGACCGTCAGGGCAGGGAAAAGGGAAAGGGGAGATGGACTCTGGCAAAAAAATTCAAGCTGGCGGCGGATTCCGTGCTCAGCTTCTCCTATTTTCCGATAAGGCTTATGACATGGCTGGGAGTCATATTTGACATACTGGCGCTTATAATGATAATAGATGTTATTATTGAATATTTCACTGTAGGGGTGCCTGTAAGGGGATGGACGGCCCTTACCTGCATTATGCTGTTTACGGCAGGCTGTATCATGTTCATGCTGGGTATACTCGGTGAATATGTCTGGCGGACACTGGATGCTTCGAGGAACAGGCCGCCTTTTATAATCGATGAGATCAAAACCCAAAATGACAGCATCGACAGAACCCTGGGGAGAGGATAGAGGCTTGATATGCAGTATCTGGAGGCACTGATTTCCAACAGGCTTTTCGTAGCGGCAGTGATCGGCTGGGCGTCGGCTCAGCTTTTGAAGACCATCATAAACTGTGTGGTGAACAGGACCTTTGATCCGGGAAGACTCATAGGCTCAGGAGGTATGCCGAGCTCTCATTCGGCATTTGTTTCCGGACTTGCCGTGTCGGCTTTTAAATACTGCGGTCCCGATTCGCCGGTCTTTGCGGTATGCTTTGTTCTCGCTTTTATCGTCATGTACGATGCCATGGGCGTCAGGAGGGAGACAGGCAAGCAGGCGGAGCTTCTGAATCAGATAACCGAGATCTTCAGTGCGAATTATGAGGAGTTCGATACTCCTGAAAAAGCGCTTAAGGTGCTTGTAGGACATACTCCGCTTCAGGTTCTTTTCGGATGTCTGCTGGGTATGATGATCGGGGCTGTTGTTTGATTGAAGACTGAGAGGTAGGCTGTGATAGAAAAAAATGCAAAAATATATGTGGCGGGACATCGCGGACTGGTTGGTTCTGCGATAGTCAGGGCGCTGGAGAAGGACGGATATACAAATATCCTGAAAAGGACGCATAAGGAGCTTGATCTTACCGATCAGAAGGCCGTATTCGGTTTTTTTGAAAAGGAGAGACCGGAATATGTGGTGCTTGCGGCAGCGCATGTAGGAGGGATCAATGCCAATCAGACCGCACCTGCGGATTTTATATATATCAATTCCGTGATACAGTGCAATGTCATCGGAGCTGCCCATGAATATAAGGTGAAGAAGCTTTTATTCCTCGGAAGCTCATGCATATATCCGCGTATGGCGCATCAGCCCATATCGGAGTCGGAGCTGCTGACGGGACCTCTTGAAAAGACAAATGAGGGCTATGCGATAGCAAAGATATCGGGGCTTATGATGTGCAGGTTTTTCAAGCAGCAGTATGGAGATGATTTCATCTCCTGCATGCCGACCAATCTTTACGGACCCGAGGATAATTTTAATCTGGAGCATTCCCATGTCCTGCCTGCCCTTATTAGAAAATTTGACGATGCTAAGGAGAGCGGGGCGAAAAATGTCACCCTGTGGGGGACCGGAGCTCCTTTGAGGGAGTTCCTCTATGTGGATGACATGGCGGACGCATGCGTATATCTCCTTCAGAATTACAGCGGCGAGGAGCATGTCAATATAGGCACCGGCAAAGAGATCACAATAAAGGATCTCGCGGAGCTTGTAAAGGAGATAGTAGGATTTGAGGGCGATATAATCTGGGATGAGAGCATGCCGGACGGAACGCCCAGGAAGCTTTTGGATGTTTCGAAGCTCCATGATATAGGCTGGAAGGAAAAGGTATCTTTAAGGGACGGGATAAGGCTTGAGTATGAATGGTACAAGAGCCGTGACAGGGAGGATCTGAAGCTTTGACGGCAGCGGTCATGCTCGGAGGGCTGGTACTCTTTCTGATCAATAAGAAATGGTCAAGGATCGTCCTCATATGTCTGATACCGGTCAGTATCATGATGGCATATTTTGGCAGCGGAGACCGGGTCAATACGCTTGCAGTATGCATCGGGATCATAATGATAGCGGCATCTCCGGTGTTCGAGCGTCTCGCGGAGCGTTTTCTGGCAGGAAGCAGGGAAGAGACAGTTCCCTCTGCAGAGGAGGATATATTGGATAATAAGACCAAATGGCGTATGATAATAGCCGGATATGTGATCTTCATATTGTTTGCCCTGTTTACGATCGTATCGGTCATAAGGCTGAATTCCAAAATAAATACACTGTACGGCTTCACACAGGATCTGGATCAGCGGATAGAGGATGTGAGTGAAACAAAATAATGTTGCAGGCGGTGTTTCCGGTATTGCTCATAGCAGTTAATCTCATATTGTACTTCCTTTTCGGCGCTGCCTTGTGCTGCTCGAAGAGGAAGGAGCTGAGCCTGACAAGGACATTGTTTGCAGGCTTATTTTTTTATTATTTTTTATTCTCCCTCTGCTGTATCCCGGTGATGCTCAGGTGGAGACCGCTTCATGTGCTTACATCCATCTGGACTGCAGTGGTGGTCACAGTCACGGTGATCGGTGTCTTCAGAGCCTTCAGAGCGGGCAAAAGCTTTCTGGATCCGATAAAAAAGGCGGGGGCCTTTCTTTCGGAGCATCTGGCAGCCTTCCTGATCATCGCGGCGGCAGCCGTTGGATTTGCCGCTGTGATATTATGCAGCTATCAGTTCACTCTGGATGCATCCTATTATGTCGGAAGCGTCACGACTGCCCTTCAGACAGATACAGTCAATATGTACGATCCTTTTACGGGAGAGTGGCTGGATCATTATGAGATGAGGTATTTCTTTGCGACCTTTCCGATGAATGATGCTGTACTCTGCAGCCTGCTGAATATTCATCCGCTTCTGTGGTGCAAGATCACAATGGCGGGCACTGCCATGGCTATGACGGCAGTCGTCCTTTATATGACGGGAAGGCAGCTCTTTTTATCAGATATGAAAAAGACAGCCTTGTTCATCATCTTTGCCCTGACTGCGAATTTCTTTATGATCACCATCTACACAACCTCGGCATTTCTCACTACAAGGACTTATGAGGGAAAATGTCTGCTCGCCAATGTGGTGATACCGGGTATGATATACATATATCTGTGCCTTCTTCAGGACAGTAAGGACAGGGGGGCATGGCTTCTGTTATTTCTGATTTCCATCGGATCGCCCGTGCTTTCGAGCTCGGCCAATATGCTGGTGCCGGCTATGACAGGAGTTACCATCCTGCCCCTTGCGCTGCTCCGGAGGGATGTAACGGCCGCAGCGAAGTCATTTATATGCATGCTGCCGGGAGTCATGCTTACACTGGTATATGTTTTGTATGTTAAGAATATAGTAGTGTTTTACACTTATCCGAGGTAGGGATGCAGAATCTTAATATAGCCGAAGCCGGCTTCGGTTACATTTTCAAATGCATATGTACTTATTATGAGGGAAATATATACTTTCTCCTTTATATCCTCTCAATGGCCTTTTTGTGCATTTTCGGAGAGAAGGGCGGACATCCCTTCCCCGGTGAAGGGTTCCCTGGCATAAGGGCGGAAAACGGGAGAAGGATGAGGGAGCTTTTCCTTCCACAGTTCATCCTTATGGTATTAACTGTCTATAATCCGGTATTTCCTGTTGCCCTGAATTCTTTTTTTGATGTAAATAAAGAGTATTACAGGTTCCTCTGGATGTCTCCGGTGATAATAAGCATATCTGCCGCGGGAGCGGTGCTGGTTACGGAATACTCATCCGGAATATCCGGAAACGGGTCCGCAGATGATGCGGGATCAGAGGGGAGAAGGGCCGGAAGAAGCTTCGTGGCGTTTGTATTCATCATCTGTCTGCTGGCTGCGGGCGGCTCCTTCCTCTATAAGGACGGCTATATCGTATCTCCTACCGTTTATCACATGCCCACAGAGATCCCGGAGGTGGCGGAGATAATACACGAGAATTCGGATGTTGAGTATCCGAGGGCGGTATTTGAATATGATTACAACATGATGATACGTCAGTATGATGCCTCGATCCTTCTTGTGTGTGACAGAGAGGCTTATCTGGATGCCATGGCAGGAAAAGTAACATATGATACTGCAATGGAACACGGGGCATATATTGACAGACTTCTGGCAGTTGTGGGCTTAGGGATAAAGATCAGGCAGAGCCGCTTCATAAGCGCTCTCGATCATACACATACAGAATTTGTGGTTGTTACGACCTCCGGAGGCATGGTGCCCTATCTGAAGGAGGCGGGGCTCACGGTTGTAGGCGAGACCGCAAATCATACTGTTTTTCGTCATATAAACGAGGAGCCCGAGGTCTTCGAGCCGGCGGATTATTCGGAGGTGTGGCGGCTTACACCCCAGATATATGACTTTCTGCTGTAGAAGGACACCGGGGCTGATATAAGGTGAATGGATGAGCACGGGATTGACCGTTTTTACTCCTGCATATAACAGGGCGGAAAAACTGAAAAGAGCATATGAAAGCCTGAAGCGTCAGACTGAGAGGGATTTTGTCTGGATCATAGTCGATGACGGTTCCGTAGATGATACCGAAAATGTGGTAAAGGGCTTCATCAAAGAGGGGAAAGTTGACATAAAATATTTCAGGCAGACGAACGGCGGTAAGATGAGGGCACATAACAGGGGAGTCGGGGAGGCCGACAGCGAACTGTTTATCTGTCTTGATTCGGACGATCTTCTGACGGACAGGGCGGTGGAGCGTATATTTGAGGTCTGGGAAGGCATAGGTGATAAAAGCTCATATGCCGGGATCATAGCCTATAAAGGGGAGATCGCAGAAAAGACGGAAGGATCAGACAGGGGTGATTTACATAATTCGGACAAGGGGCGACTGCTTCCGATCTACGGCAATTATTTCCCGGACAATGAAGACTGCTCCTTCAGGGAGCTTTACCGTAAGGGCTTTAAGGGGGAGACCACTCTGGTATTCAGGACGGAGCTTTTGAAAAAGCATCCCTTTCCGGAGATCGAAGGCGAAAAGTATGTACCTGAGGATGTGGTTTATGACAGGGTGGACGAGGGTCATATATTCCGGGTTGTCCCGGAGATTCTTACTTTATGTGAACTGATTGAGGACGGTTACACTGACAGGGCAGAGGAGCTTCGGAGACAGGCGCCCACAGGGTGGTTTATCTATTATTATCAGAGAGCCCTGTCCTGGCCCTGGTCTCTGATAAGGTTCAAGTTCGCCTCCCATTATCTGCGTTTTTCCTCCAGAGTTGATAAAAAATACAGGCGGGAATATGATCTTCCGGCCGCTCTTAAGCTGGCCGGGATCCCGGGATGGCTTGCTCTTGTTTTCAGAGGAAAGCTTTAATCCGGTGTTTTCTGATCCTTATTTGTGGTAGAATACAGACTATGAGAAATTCAGATGCGCTTCGCAGACTATATATGCTGGCGACCGCGGCTTTGATCTGTATATTTGAGACGGCTGTCGTCATCTATATAATGAACAGATATTATAATTCCCATTTCCGTACAATGCTCTATTTGAGAGGGCATATACTCATGGCCGGGATATATATGGTGATACTGATCTTTCTCGGCAGTGTCTTCGGCGGGCTGCTTGTAGGTGTCAGGAAAAACGGAGAGGTTCTGTTTTCCCACTTTTTCACTACGGTTTTTGCTGATTTTGCCTTCTATGTCCTGTTAATGCTCCTGTCACTTATGTTTCCCAATCCGTCGGCGCTGCTGGTGGGGCTTGTCCTGCAGCTTGCAGTGTCATTTGTTTTTATTATAATCACGGGAAATCAGTACAGGCGTTTTTTCAGGCCTTATGATGTGCTTCTGGTATATGGCAGCGAGGCGGTGAAGGATCTTGTACCTAAGCTGAAAACCAGAAAGGATCAGTTCAATATCGTGGATATGGTAAGCGCCTCCGATGAGACCGGAGTCATACAGGATGCCATCGACAGGAATTCGACGGTAATGCTGGTCGATATCTCCGCGGAGCTCAGGAATAAGATATTCAAATACTGCTACGAAAACAGCAAGAGGATATATGTGACTCCCAAGATATCGGACATCATACTTAACGGCTCGGCGACCATACATTTTTTTGACACTCCGCTCCTTCTTACGGAGGGTAATCCTCTGGAATACGAGGAAAGGGTCATAAAAAGAACCTGGGACATCCTTTTTTCTCTGCTGCTCATGATCATACTGTCTCCGGTAATGCTCATTACCGCCCTTGCCATCAAGATAAGCGACGGAGGCCCTGTATTTTATAAACAGATAAGATGTACGAAGAACGGAGCAGAATTCGGCATATTGAAATTCCGTTCGATGGTAGTCGATGCCGAAAAAAAGGGGAAGGCGGTGCTTGCTACCGAGAACGATCCCCGGATCACACCTGTGGGAAGGATAATAAGAAAATGCAGGATCGATGAACTGCCGCAGCTCATAAATGTCCTTAAGGGTGATATGTCCTTTGTCGGTCCCAGACCTGAAAGACCGGAGTTCATACAGAAATATATGGAGGAGATGCCTGAATTTTCCTACAGGATGAAGATAAGGGCAGGCATCACCGGGTATGCGCAGTTGTACGGAAAATACAATACGAAACCCTATGACAAGCTTAAGCTGGATCTTTATTATATTGAACAGTTTTCTATAGGGCTCGATATCAAGCTTATGATCCTTACCATCAAGATCCTTTTTATGAAGGAAAGCACAGAGGGCACTGCCGAAAGGATAGAGGCGTGACGGGATGTGAAGCTCCGGGAAAAGACAGCGCGGATATCCTTGTTTCCGTGATCATTCCTGTCTATAACAGTTCCTCCTTTATTGCAGAAACACTGGATTCCATTGTGGAACAAAAGCTTCCCGGAAGCGGGATGAGGCTGGAGATAATAGCCGTAGATGATGGCTCGACAGATGATTCTGTTGATGTGATCAGAGATTATGTAAACAATAAAAACCGTAAGGAGAGGGAAAAACGGAAAAGAGAAGCTGAGGCAGGATGTGAGGAAATATCTGCAGAGAGTTATGTCAACTCCAAACCGCCGGTTATAAGGATCCTTGAAAACGATCGTAAAAAAGGGGCGGCGGGAGCCAGAAATACGGGTATAGCTGCTGCCGGGGGACGCTATATGGCTTTTATCGATTCCGATGATATATGGGTTAAGGATAAGCTTTCCGGACAGATCGCCTTCATGCAGGAGAAGGGCTGTGCTTTTTCGTTTACAGGATATGAGTTTGCGGATGAGGAGGGCAGAGGTACCGGTAAGATCGTCAGGGTCCCGGATGTGATCTCCTACCGGCAGGCTCTGAAAAATACGACCATATTCACCAGCACGGTGATGTTTGATATGGAAAGGCTTGAAAAGGAAGATATTCTTTTTCCCTTCGTGGAATCCGAGGATACGGCAAACTGGTGGAAGGTGCTGAAGAATAAGGGAGATGCCTGCGGGCTTGATAAGCCTCTGACTCTTTATCGCAGAAGCGCGGGCACGCTGTCTTCAAATAAGATGACTGCGGTCAGACGGATATGGAGGCTGTACAGAAGGGTTGAGAAGCTTTCCCTTCCGTACAGCATATACTGCTTTTGCTGGTATGCTCTAAGGGCTGTGAAAAGGAGAGTATGATGCAGACGCTTCTGTCGGTGATGGAGAAGGGCGATCCGCTTGAATATATAGAAAGGCTCAATATACGCACAGATACCCTGATAGTGAATCAGTGCGGGCGCGAGGATGTAAGAGATGAAAGGCCGGAGGGCGGGAGAAACATAAATGTACACATCATAGAGCGTAAGGAGCGGGGGCTTTCCATATCAAGAAATCTTGCGCTGTCCGAAGCATCAGAGGATATATGTATCTTCTGTGATAATGACGTGAGATATGCGGATGAGGCGCCCGATATCATAGAGCAGGCCTTTATGCGGCATCCCGATGCGGGGATAATCTGTTTTTTTATCGAAAGACCCGAAAGACACCATCCGGTAAGGAGTCATGAGGGAAGGATGTCAAAGACAGACATGATGCGTATTTTCTCCCCTGAAATGGCGGTCAGAAGGTCCAGGCTGGGTGATCTCAGGTTTGATGAGGATTTCGGCGCAGGAGCGAAATACAGGATGGGAGAGGAGAATATATTTCTTTTCGAAGCCGCAAGGAGGCATATAGAAAGGATATATGTTCCCATAAGGATAGCCGGGACGCTTCCCAATGAATCCAGCTGGTTTACGGCCTATGACCGTGATTTTTATGTGGCCCGGGGAGCAGGCTATGAGGCCATGGACAAAAAAATATGGCATATCCTGACCTGGCAGAACCTGATCAGAAAGCGAAAGGAGTATATCGGTACAATATCCACGATCGATGCATACAGGGCCATGAAGTACGGCAGGAATGAATACAGACGTTATATAAGGAAAAGGGAAAGACGGATATGATCCTTGTGATAGGGGATTATTACAGCGGAACCGGACCGGCGCTTGTAACCAGATACTATATATCGGCTCTGTCAAACGGGGCTTATCCTTCTTCGCACGGGAGAGCAGGGGTCGGCAGGGTGAAGGAGATGGATTATATCGCCTCCACAGGAAAGGCGGCGAGGTTTTTTGAGCTGCTGATAAAGATACCCCGGGCTTCCGTCCTGTTTCTTTCAGGACATTCAAAACAGAACATACTGGCAATGAGGATAGGAAGGCTTTTCGGAAAAAGATCAGCCTACCTCATGCACGGTGCCGTGGAATATGAAAACGGGATAAACAGGGTTTTTGATCAGGAAATGGCCGGGGATGAGAGAAAGATGATGAGAATGGCAGATCTGATACTGGCTGTTTCGCGTCAGTTTGAGATGTGGCTTAAAAAGAATTATCCGGAATATTCATCCAAAATATCGCATGTTACCAACGGGGTGGACTGGGAGCTTTTAAGAGAAAACGCCACTGAGGACGAAAGAGACCCGGAGGGGATCATATCGGTAGGCGGCGGAATGCCCAGAAAGCGCATAATAAATGTCTGCAGGGCTGTAGAGATGCTGAACCGGAAGGGGCACAGCATAACGCTTAAGGTTGCAGGAGACAGGGGAGCAGACAGTGAGGCGATAGATTCCTTCCCCTTTGTAAAAGACCTCGGGCTCCTGCCGCATGATGAGCTTATGAGGGAATATCACAGGAATAAGATCTTTGTGCAGGATTCAGTATTCGAGACCTTCGGGCTTGCGCCCATAGAGGCGCTGCTTTCATATGCCGATCTGCTTATTTCAAAGGAATGCGGCGCTCTGAGCGTTATAAAAAGAACAGAGGATGAGGATGTGATCAACGATCCGGAGGATATATCCGAGATAGCTTCCAAGCTTGAAAACCTCCTTGAAAAGGAGAATCATACAAGGCTTCTGGTGGAGCTTGACAGGGAAAATACCTCCTGGAAGAGCAGGGCACTGGAGCTTAAGGCAGCGCTTAAGGGGATAGAGAAGTAAAACAGGTTTTAAGAGGATATTTATGAAGGAAAAAGGTTTAAAAGATAAGCTTAACTGGATCCCGCTGGTCATCATGATGGTATTTTTTGCGGGAACATGGACGATCCCCATGTTTTATCATGTGACGGAAAGATATAATTCGCTGATAATCTTTGGCTGTCTGGCTGCATTGTTTTTTATCAATGTGGACTGGGTGGAGAGGCTTAAGAAAAGGGATACGGTACTCCTTGCGACGGCGGCGGCCCTCATCATCGCGGCGGCGAATCTTTTTATCATAGGCTCCAATAAGGGCTGTATTCTGATAATCGCTGATTTCCTGCTGCTGCTCTATATTTCTCCCTGCGTGAAGCTTACCTCCGTGCAGTACAGGACGCTGGCGGTTTTCTTCCTTCTGATGTACGGGGTGTGGTTTGTTCATGATATGGAATTTTCCTATAATACGAATACAGGGGCTACATACACGGTGTTTTCTCTCTTTGCGGCTCTCATCCTGCTCAGATCCTTCTCGGTCAGAAGGGAGATAATGGGTTATTTTATCGTTCTTGCTCTTCTGAGGACAGGCACGCTGGTCATGTGGCATCTCGCGAGAGGGGCTTTTTCCGCATTATTCTTTTTTTCCTGCTTCTATATGCTCTTCCTGATCTTCGATCCTGCAAGGTATAAAAAGGCATATGCCCTTCTGTCGTGCTTTGCGGTATTCGGTTCGCTGCTTTTTGTATGGGCTTATGTGTCTCTTTCAAAGACAGGGTATAACGCGAGGATGCCTCTTTTTTACAAAAATGTTTTCTCAGGCAGGGAGGAGATATGGACCGAGGTCTGGAATATGCTAAAGCAGCAGCCGCTTCTGGGGATAGGCTCAGGTTATGAGCTGTCCAGCTTTTTTGAATACAATATGCACAATGCGATGTATGACATATTGATAGTACACGGCTTCGTGGTCTTTGCCATAGCCGCTTATGTGATAATCTCAAGGCTTCTGGTTATGAGGGATCATATAAGAAGGGGACCGTATTCTCTGATAGCCGGAGCTGCGGTATTTGCCATCTTTTTTGAATCCTTCATAGATATGGATCTGATGTGGGCGGATTATACGCCTGTGCTGCTTTTTCTCATGATTACCCTTTACGGAGGGGCTGACAGGGTCCTTGCCGCACAGGACGAAGAGGATGGGAGAGAGGGCGGAAATGCCGCAGGGCATGCAAGGCCTGAGATCTCAGGCGGGTGATATATGAACAGGGGAAGATACCTCCTTAAGAATATGTCGCTTTTTACCATAAGCAATATCGCATCCAAGCTTCTGGTTTTTCTGCTTGTACCCTTCTATACAAATATACTGACTGAATCCGATTATGGGATAGCGGATGTTATGCAGGCTACTCTTCTGCTGCTTGTGCCGCTGCTTTCCATGAATGCGGGAGAGGCGGCTCTGCGTTTCGGTATAGAAGAGAGCGAAAAAAGAGGCTCGATCTTAAAAAGCGGGCTGAGACATGTGTGCAGATCGGTCATAGTGGTTTACATAATCGATGCGCTGCTGATATTGACTGTCGTGCCTGCGGCTCAGAAGAGCTTTTTTATACTATTTGCGCTGCTTTATACCTGTAGTGCGCTGTACGAATTCATGCTGCTGTATACCCAGGGGTGCGAAAAGGTTAACATAATGATAACCGGCTCCATCAGCTGCACCGCAGTCACCATAGCGGCGAACCTTCTCCTGCTGATAGTCTTCAGACTGGGGCTTTTCGGGTATATCTTTTCACAGATGGCGGCCTTCCTCATATCAGGTCTGATCATGTTCGGGCTCATACACGGGGCAGAGCTTCTGAGAGCCCGCGAGGATATGTCCCTCAGACAGGAGATGACATCATACGGAAGGGGCATGCTCTTGTATTCCACAGCCTCCTGGGTCAATAATGCCCTTGACCGGTATTTCATCCTTTTCATGCTGGGGACAGCGCAGAATGGTTTATATGGCGCGGCATACAAGATCCCGGCGATATTGATGGTCTTTCAGCGGATCTTTGCCCAGAGCTTTCAGATGTCAGCCACCAAATCCTATAAGGAAGAGGACAGCAGCAGATTCTTCGGTGAGCTGTATGAACTCTATAATGCAGTTATGTTAACCGGGTGCGCCGCTCTGCTTCTGATCCTCAGGCCTCTCGCGGCATTTATGTTCAGAAAGGGCTTCTTCGAGGCCTGGGTACTTGTGCCTCCTCTGCTCATATCGGTCATCTTCGGAGCTCTTGAGGGATATCTGGGATCCATTTGTCTTGCATATAAGGACGGGAAGAGCATGGGGATAGCCACCGGCTCTGGAGCTTTAGTTAACATAATCCTGAATTATGCCGGAATAAGGCTTTTCGGAGCCATGGGAGCGGCCTATGCAACAATGATATCGTATTTCACGATGTTCGCTCTGGCCTATGTACTCACAGGAAGGCACGTGAAGATTGAAGTTAACATAAAGCGTGATGCCTTCGGATATGCCCTGATAGTGGCGGCAGGATTTATAACGATGATACCGGGGCTCTCCTCTGATATCAGTTCCGGTATCGCGGGGATGGGCTGGACATATGCTGCAGATGCCGTTATATTACTTATATTTATCATTATTTACAGGGATCAGGTGAAGCTTATGGCAGGCCGGCTGAAAGGAAGATCACAGATTGCAGACGATAAGAGATAAAGGAAATATCATATACTGCGCTCTTTTTACCTATCTGATCGCAAGCTCTTTTGTCAATCAGGAGGTGTACGCCTTCACCGTGCGGTATGCCTCGCTTATAATATTTGCCGTGCTGGGTCTGCTCTCGCTGCCGTATCTGGCAGGCGACATCAGAAAGAAGGATCCGGACCTTGTACTGGTTTTTCTTACGGTTGTTATTTCTCTCATATGCGCTGTGCTTTCGCGGTCAGGCTACGGAGCAGTGCTCATACCCTCCGACCTGGCTCTCATATGCTATATGACAGGTCATCTCAGACTTTCCGGGAGGTCTGTGACATATCTGTCCTTTGCCGGTGCCTGCCCGGTCATACTCTGGTATTCCCATGTGCGCTGGTCGTATAATTTCAATATGGCCGGATTTGCCTTTATGCTCATGGCATTTTTCGGAATGATAGTGATCGAAATGACAGACGACGGAGATTTGGTTTACATAAATAACAAGAGTTTCATCGAAGCCGTGATTTTTTTGACGGGATTCATACTTTCCATGCTGTATCATTCCCGTACGGCTATGTTCGGGATGGCCGTATTTGCGCTGGTCTGGATGCTTTGTGGCGTTATGTCAACCACGAAATGGCTTTATGTGCTTCTTTTTGTCATGGCCGCTCCGGGAGCAGTCCTTTTCACTGCAGTATATATCAGACTGGCGGATGTTTTCGGGAATATCACACTGCTTTATAAGGATATTTTTTCCGGCAGGCAGGAAATATGGCGGGAACTGTGGGCTGCTTTTTCGAGATCGCCGTTTGTTGGGATCGGTTCCTCCTATCAGCTGAAGAGCTTTGACATCTTTGAGGTTCATAACGGGATGTTTGATATCCTTGCAGTACACGGGGCAGTGGTTTTCTCTCTCGTGCTCATAATGCTTTCAAGGTCGTTTTTGAGGATCTGCGGTTCTGTACGGGAGGATGAGTCTGAAAGAGAGGGATCGGTTCGCGGTTTACATAATTCTGATCCGGTGGCGCGGATATCACTTTCGGCGGCATTTGCAATGATGTTTACCTCATTTTTTGAGAACTTTTTTACGGTTCCTCCCTACAGTATCATCTTCATGACCTTTCTGCTCATTATCACCGGAGGCAGAGGCGGAGAAAAGAACACTGACGGCTGAAAAAACGTCCTGTTTTAAGCCCTCGGCTGATGTGTACGGGCCGGATTACTCACAGGCGGGGAAATATGATACAATGTAATACTGATCGTTGCGTGCCGCCTGATGAGGATCACTCAGGACGTATCCGGCGAAGCCGGATTTTTGCGGATGGTTTCCGATCTTGCACGCAAGAAGTCGTATGAAGTCGTATGATTACGGTTTTCAGATATAAAACAAAGCTTTACAGAGGAGAAGGGATATGACAGATAAAAGAATTCTTAAGATCCTTATCAACAGCAGGAATATGGTGATGGCCGAAGCCCTGGACAGAGTTGACAGGGATATAAGAGAGCTTCAGATCTCACATAAGGACGGAATGCATCTGAGGCTTATCGCAGAGGAGACGCTGGGAATGCTGAAGGCCATGGCCGGGGAGTATACAGCGCTCGTCTGGATAGAGCAGGACGGTAATGAAGCAAGCGTGAATATATCCGCCAAGGCGGAGAAGATGAACCGTGATGCAAAAAAAGAAATACTGTCGGTTTCCTCATCCGGAAGGAATGCAAGCTCCAGGGGCTTCATGGGCAAGATCGGAGATTTCATAGAAAAGACACTCTCAGAGCGCGATGAGGAAAGGGAGCTGTTAGATGATTATGACAATTATGACAGCGGGATAATCGATTTCTCGTCGGCGGAGGGTGAGCAGGAGGAAATGGTCAGGGCCTGGTCACTTGACCGGTACAGGCAGTCCTTGAAGGAAGAAAAGCAGGCCGGCGCCAATAAAGAAGAGGTAAGGGATATTCTTGAAAAATCCATAGTGGCGAGCCTTGCAAAGGACGTCATAGTCGGCGTGAAAAAAGAGAACGTCGAGATGAAGATAATCATGGAGCTTACCGGGAAGTAGGATAAGGGACATATGCAGGAGGGCTTCAAAGAAGTCGTTGAAACGATACACTAAATGTGGTAAAATAAAGCGTTAAAAATACCACATTTTGATAAAAGGATGATGCCGGGGGCGGCATCATGAAGGAATCTGTCCTGCATAATGAATGCTAACGGCTTTAACCGGCAGCTCTTCGTGAGACGTGCCGCGCTTATCATATATGATATACTTGCTGTAGCGGCGTCTTCAGCGCTGGGGCTTCTCATGCGCTTTGACATGAGCTACAGTGAGCTTGTAAATACAGTTGATTCGAATGTCTGGATCGATAACATCTGGGATTATATGCCGGTATCGATCATTTCCACGATCATTCTATTCTATTTTTTCCATATGTATCAGAGTCTGTGGGTATATGCGGGAGTGCCGGAGATGGGAGCTCTCATAGGGGCCTGTCTGTCAAGCGGGACCGCCCAGTTCATAGGAATGCAGCTTATCATGAAGCATGGGATGCCCAGAAGCTATTATTTCATGTATACCATGTGGCTCATAATCCTGGTGGCGATATCCAGATTTGCATACAGGCTTTTCAGGACCTTTGTCCAGAAACGCACGGAGAATGCCCGAAATGTAAACGTCATGGTCATAGGAGCCGGAGAGGCCGGCAATTCCCTTATACGGGA
Organism: uncultured Lachnospiraceae bacterium; assembly: GCA_947165275.1. Classification (GTDB taxonomy): domain Bacteria; phylum Bacillota; class Clostridia; order Lachnospirales; family Lachnospiraceae; genus NK4A144. The sequence goes on from CAMUZQ010000039.1 coordinate 22,061, forward strand.
AATGAATACAAGCAAATACATACAGAAGGCGGTCTGCTGCGTGATAGATGACAATCCCGCAAAGATGGGCGCTTATATCCACGGAGTGAAGGTCGTGGGAGGAAGATACGACATCATAGAGGCTGTGGGACGATATAATATCGACGAGATCATAGTGGCGCTTCCGACTGCTCCGAAGAAGGATGTGAGGGAGATACTGGATATCTGTCAGGAGACAAAATGCGATCTTAAGACCCTTCCCGGGATATACCAGCTTGTGAACGGAGAGGTTTCCGTTTCGCAGCTTCGTAAGGTTGATGTGACGGATCTTCTCGGAAGAGATCCGGTGCAGATAGATATCGATTCCATCATGGGCTATGTGAAGGGCAAGACTGTGCTTGTTACCGGCGGAGGAGGAACCATTGGCTCGGAGCTCTGCCGTCAGATAGTCACCCATCAGCCGAAGCTTCTTATCATATTTGATATATATGAAAACAACGCATATGATATACAGCAGGAGCTCAGGATGAAATATCCCGGGTTCTGTACGGATCATCTGCTGGTTCTCATAGGATCGGTAAGAAATACCGCAAGGGTTGAGGATGTATTTGAAAAATATCATCCTGATATCGTATATCATGCCGCAGCGCACAAGCACGTTCCTCTTATGGAGATCTCCCCGAATGAAGCTATAAAAAATAATGTCATGGGGACCTGGAAGGTCTGCGAGGCGGCTCTTAAGTACAGGTCGGAGAAGTTCGTGCTGATCTCCACGGATAAGGCCGTGAATCCCACTAATATCATGGGGGCCACAAAACGTATCTGCGAGATGATAGTACAGTCCTATGATAAAAAGGGAGAGACTTCATTCGTTGCGGTAAGGTTCGGCAATGTGCTGGGCTCCTCGGGCTCCGTGATACCCCTTTTCAATAAGCAGATAGAGGCGGGAGGGCCTGTCACGGTCACCGATCCCAGGATAATAAGATATTTCATGACTATACCGGAGGCGGTATCTCTGGTGCTTCAGGCGGGGGCATATGCGAAGGGCGGAGAGATATTCGTGCTGGATATGGGAGAGCCTGTAAAGATACTGGACCTTGCGAAGAATCTGATACGCTTGTCGGGGTTTGTGCCCGGGGAGGATATCGAGATAAAGTTTACAGGGCTCAGACCCGGAGAGAAGCTCTATGAGGAGATGCTCATGGATGAGGAGGGACTGCAGGAAACTCCCAATAAGCTTATCCATATAGGAAAGCCGATAGACATGGATGTGGACAGATTCTTTGACAGTCTGTCCGAGCTGAATATAGAATCGAAAAAAGAGAAGGCGGATGTAAGGGTATGGATCAAGGATCTTGTTCCTACCTATGAATATACGCCGGGGACAGGAATGTACAGCAATGGCAAAAATGAATAAGATATGGCTTTCGAGCCCTACGCTGCACGGGGAGGAGCTTCAGTTCGTGAAGGAAGCGATAGAGACGAACTGGGTTTCGACAGTAGGGGAAAATATAAACAGACTTGAGGAGATGGCAGCTGAGTATGTTGGGGTAAAGCATGCTGTAGCTCTCTCTTCGGGCACTGCCGCTCTTCATATGTGCATGAAGCTTGCGGGAGAGAAGCTTGATCCGGGAGTAAGGCCGGGACAGGCACTTAAGGGGAAGAGAGTTTTCTGTTCGGATATGACCTTTGACGCGTCTGTAAATCCCATAGTTTATGAGGATGGCGAGCCTGTATTTATTGATACGGAAAGAGATACCTGGAATATGGATCCGGTGGCTTTGGAAAAAGCCTTCGAGCTGTATCCCGATGTCAGGCTGGTGGTGCTTGCGCATCTTTACGGAGTACCGGCAAAGATGGACGAGATCGTGGATATCTGCAGGAGGCATGGGGCTTTGATAGTCGAGGACGCCGCAGAGGCGCTTGGCGCTTCATATTCCGGAAAAAGGGTTTCCGGTAAGTGCGGAGCCCTGGGAGATTATATGGCAGTATCCTTTAACGGAAATAAGATAGTGACCGGCTCCACCGGAGGAATGTTCCTTACTGATGATCAGGCGGATGCGGACAAGGTGCGCAAGTGGTCGACACAGAGCAGAGAGGATGCTCCCTGGTATCAGCATGAGGAGCTTGGCTATAACTACAGGATGAGTAATATCGTAGCGGGGATAGTCAGGGGAAATATGCTGCATATCTCAGAGCATATAGCCTCAAAAAAAGCGGTCTATGAGAGGTATAGGGAGGGCTTTGCAGATCTTCCGGCCGTTCTCAATCCGTATGAGGACTGTGCAGAGCCTAATTTCTGGCTCTCCTGTATGCTTATAGACAGAAAGGCAATGTGCAGACAGGTAAGGGGAGAGAAGGATTATCTCTATCTGAAGGAGCCCGGGAAAACCTGCCCCCAGGAGATACTGGAGGCCCTGGCTGCAATAAATGCAGAGGGAAGACCGATATGGAAGCCTATGCATATGCAGCCAATCTACCGTACACACGGGTTCGTGACTGCGGAGGGCTACGGAAGGGCCTGGTCGAATGCCTATATCAATGAGGCGGAAAGAGCTGATGTCGGAGCGGATATATTTGACAGGGGCTTATGTCTGCCAAGTGATAATAAGATGACTCCTGATGATCAGGACAGGGTGATAGAGGCTGTAAGAAGCTGTTTTCAATAAAAGCAAAAACCGTAATAATATTATATAGATACTTGTTTTTTTATCGAAAAAACAAGAATCGTATTTGACCAGGTTCTTGCAAAGCAAGGAGCGTGCTCCGCGGAACGCGGAGTTCTTGCGCGAAATTCCTATTTCTCGCGCAAGAAGTCATACTTTATTGTTCTTGCCCCAGCGAGCCCCTACACAGTAGACTTAGTTAGAGGCGTAGGAGGCTTGGAGGTGGTTATGTGTTACTTGAGGGAATTTGGAGCCGCTTTTCGCTCAGACGAAATCCACTTCCCGTAAGCACTTAGGTTTGAGCGCTGAATATGCGAGATTTATCGAGCATATTAGCTCAAATCTTAGTGCGTCGTGGAAGTTAGTTCGGCTGAGCCTTGGCTCTGACCGAAAGAAACACATGACCACCTCCAAGCCAAAAACACAATCGTAATAAAGTATAGATATTTGTAAAGTATAGATATTTGCTGTGGTTCGGATACTGACAGATGATATATCAAAGATT
>CAMUZQ010000040.1 GCA_947165275.1 uncultured Lachnospiraceae bacterium
TGTCGCTCTCCCTTTGCGGATGCGGAAGCTCAGATTCTGCCTCGAAGGAAGCATCCTATGACAGACAGGCTGCGGAGGAGGCCTATTATGACGGAGAAAGCAGTTTTTCCTCAGGGTATGACGGGGATTACGCTGCAGAGGATTACGCTGCAGAGGAGGCTGAGGCGCCGGTAAATGCGGATAATACGTCATCAGGCGGGATAACGGAGGAGATCGCAGATTACGGAAGCAAGATAATCAGAAATGCCAGTCTGTCGCTTGATGTAAAAAGCCTTGAGGCTTTTACGGATGATCTGAAAAAAACAGTTAAGGAATACGGCGGATATGTGGAGAGCATGGATGTGAATTCCTATGATTCCGAATATTCGGAATCAAGATACGGGTATTATACGGTGCGTATCCCTGCAGAGAGGCTGGATGATTTCCTGAGCATCGTAAAGAATGAGGGGACCATCACGGCCAAGAGCGAATCGACAGAGGATGTGACTCTGCAGTATGTGGATACAGAAGCCAGGATCTCTTCGTATGAGGCTGAAAGAGACAGCCTTATGGAGCTTCTGGACAAGGCGACATCACTTAAGGACATACTTACGATCCGTGATGAGATAGCTGATGTGAACTATGAGCTGGACAGCCTGAAGAGACAGCTTAAATCAATGCAGAACAGGGTCTCCTACAGCACAGTGAGCATAAATGCAAAGGAGAGCAGGCTTGTCAGCATTTCGGGAGGCGGAGAGAAGTCCTGGTTTGCAAAGACATGGGAGCATTTCCTTGAGGAGCTGGCTGACGGCCTTGATATAGCCATAGAGCTGCTCATCTTCCTGATCACAAGACTTCCCTTATTCGCCATACTGGTGCTTGTGGTATTTGCTATAGTAAAGATAGCAAAAAAGATATTCGGAAGGCCCGGAAGGGAGAAGAAGCAGAAAGCCGGAAGCAAGGCCGGCGCAAAGGATAATATTCAGACCATGCCCGGCCAGCCCGGACAGGGACAGCCCGGCCAGGGACAGCCAGGACAGGGTCAGCCCGGACAGGGACAGCCACAGCCTCAGCCTGAGGACAGGCCTGCCGGCAGCCCGGAGGAGTCTTATGGGCAGCAGCCCCAGACCCCGGAAGAGAGCCTGAAGTCCAGGGAGCCTGAGATTCAGAGCACAGGGCATTTTACAAGCAATGTACCTGTGGATACAGGCGATAAGAGCGGCAGGGATCAATGATATCCGCAAATTATCATACACATACGGCAAGATGCCATCATGCAGAGGGTACGGAACGGGAATATGTGGAGGCGGCCATAGAATGCGGCTTCAGGGTGCTGGGGTTTTCGGATCATACGCCCCAGCCCTTCCCAAACGGTTTTGTATCCTCCATAAGGATGGAAATGGATCAGCTGGATGACTATGTGGATACGATAAGCTCCCTTAAGGAGGAGTATGCGGACAGGATAGAGATAAAGACCGGACTCGAGGTTGAATACTATCCCTCATGCTTTGAGAAGCTGATGTATGAGATCCGGAAAAGGGATATCGATTATCTTATCCTGGGGCAGCATTTTGTTCCGGAGGAAGAGAATGGCTTTTATTCGGGATGGGCTACGGATTCGGAGGAGAAGCTTGAGCTGTATGCAGACACGGTGATCGAGGCTCTGGAGACCGGAGAATTCATATATCTTGCACATCCTGATCTGCTTCATTTTACGGGAGAGAAGGAGATCTACCTCGGACATATGAAAAGACTTTGTGAATATGCCGCTGACAGGAATGTGCCTTTGGAGATAAACGGGATCGGGGTTTCTCTTGACAGATGGTATCCGAGAGAGGATTTTTTTGATCTTGCCGTATCATCAGGATGCAGGGTGGTCTACGGCTGTGATGCCCATGCTCCGAAGCAGGTCTGCCAGCCTGAGTCGATCCCGGGAATGGCGGGTCTTCTTCAGAAAACAGGTGTCTGCTCCATAGACAATGACGCTATTTTATTATAAAATATTCTGATTGTTTTTTTGCAGTCGGATTTTTGAGTTTATCTGTTCAGTCACGGAAACGGCAGGATCATGAATAACGTAATTAATAATTTTTTGAACAAACTGGAACGTAAAATAGGGAAATATGCGATCCCGCAGCTTACGAAATATATGATTCTCACATATATCATCGGATATATATTATATTTCATAAATCTTGCGGGTATTCCCATATTACAGTTCATCTATATGAGTCCGGGACTTATACTGCATGGACAGATATGGAGGCTTTTTACCTGGATCTTCATGCCTCCCTCGGCCCCGGGGATATTCACCATCATCATGCTCCTTTTCTATTATCAGATAGGAACGGCGCTGGAGCAGACATGGGGAGATTTCAAATATAATTTTTATATTTTTTCCGGACTTGTGATGATGGTCATAGGAGCCTTCGTGCTGCATGCCTTCGGCTATGAGGTCGAGGGGATGTTCACCACGTATTATGTAAACATGTCCATCTTTCTTGCCTTCGCTGCCTGCTATCCCGATATGCAGATCATGCTGTATTTCATAATACCGCTGAAGATAAAATATCTGGCCTTCGTGGACGTGGCCTTCCTTGTATACCAGGCGCTTGTTTCCAGCTGGTCGGAGAGGGTGGCAATCATTGTCTCGCTGCTCAATTTCATCATATTTTTCTTTACGACCAGGAATTACAGATCGATATCGCCTAAGGAGAGAGCGAGAAAGAATAATTTCAAAAAGGCCTTTGAGAGGGGACCATATTATCAGGGGAATCAAAAAAGGGCCTCAGGTTGGAGCTCGGGCAGCCGTGACAATGCATACGGCACAGGACAGGCGCCGGGGGCTTCAGGGAGCAGCGCTTCCGGGGAGGCAGGACCCTCCGCCTATAATACCGTCAGGAGCAAGGGCGGCGAGATAACCAAGCACAGATGCGCTATCTGCGGAAGGACGGAGCTTGACGGGGATATGCTCGAGTTCAGATTCTGCAGCAAATGCGCCGGTAATTATGAGTATTGCCAAGATCACTTATTCAGTCATTCGCATGTGAAATTCGGTAAATAGGATGGTCGAGGCAGAATACAGAGAGGCGCTTGACAGGGTAATAAGAAAGGCGCACGAGAACCGGAATTTCATAACAGAGGAGCAGTACGGCGGGATCTTATCTCCCGTGGGCATGAATGAGAGAGAGGATGCCCTTACCAGAGTATATCTTGACAGTATCGGGATACATTTCGGCGAGGGAGATGAAGGAGAGTATAAGGAGCCCGAATTCACTGAAGCCGACGGGAAATATCTGCATCTTTATCTTGAGGAGCTTGAGGCTCTTCCGGTATATACGGAGGAGGAGATAGATGAGGCCAAGGCCAGGGCTGTCAAAGATGATGACGGTGAAGCACGGGAAGTGCTCATGAACCATTATCTCAGAAGTGTTGTGGATATAGCAAAGCTGTATATCTATCAGGCTGTACCGGCAGAGGATCTGATAGGAGAGGGCAATATCGGACTGATGACTGCCCTTGCGGCGCTTACGACGCTGGACGGTCCGGAGGAGGTAGAGGGCTTTGTCGGAAAGCTCATTATGGACTCAATGGACAGGGCCATATATGAGGATACGGATATCAGACAGCGGAATGAGGATATGATCGAAAAGATCAATGAGATCAACGATAAGGCAAAGACTTTATCAGAGGAAATGAAAAGACCGGTGACTGCGGCGGAGCTTTCCGGGATCACGGGGACAGACCTTGGAGAAATAAGGGAAGCACTCAGGCTTTCCGGAAACCAGATAGAAGGATTGATACCATAGGCGGCAGGAGGAGAGATGAAGACTATAGAGGATTTAAAGCAGTATAAGGTAATAAAAAAGAAGGATATGCCTGATCTGGGATCCAGAGGCTTTCTTCTGCAGCATATAAAAAGCGGAGCGAGGGTATTCGTCGTATCAAACGATGACAGGAACAAGGTTTTTTACGTTGCCTTCAGGACCCCTCCGGCAGATTCCACCGGTACGCCGCATATACTGGAGCATACAGTGCTCTGCGGATCTGAAAAGTACAAGGCAAAGGATCCTTTCATAGAGCTTGCGAAGGGATCGCTCAATACCTTCCTTAATGCCATGACATATTCCGACAAGACCGTATATCCGGTGGCAAGCACCAATGACAAGGACTTTGCAAATCTTTCGGATGTATATATGGATTCGGTGTTCCATCCGGCCATATATGAAAACCGGAATATATTCCTGCAGGAGGGCTGGCATTATGAGCTGCTGTCGGAGAAGGATGAGCTTAAATACAACGGAGTGGTGTATAACGAGATGAAGGGAGCCTTCTCCACGCCGGACGATCTCCTGGACAGATACATCCTTGCTTCGCTGTATCCTGATACGGCATATGCGCTTGAGTCGGGAGGCGATCCCGAGGAGATCCCGGAGCTTACCTATGAGCATTTCCTGGAGATGCATAAGAAATATTATCATCCTTCCAATTCCTATATCTATCTCTACGGGGACTGTGATATGGTTGAGCGCCTTACCTGGCTGGATAAGGAATATCTGTCACATTACAAAGCCGAGAAGATAGATTCGGGGATAGAAAGACAGGATCCCTTTACGAAGACCGTTGATTTTGAAAAGACCTACGGCCTTTCGGATGCTGAGAGCACCCTGCATAATACATATCTTTCATATAACTGCGTGATCAAGGACAATCTTGATCCCAGGCTCTACGTCGCCTTTGCCGTCCTGCAGTATGCCCTCCTGGAGAGCCCGGGAGCGCCACTAAAGCAGGCCCTGCTTGATGCAAGGATAGGACAGGATATCGATAGCTCCTATGACAATGGCATACTTCAGCCTTATTTTGCGGTCATAGCAAAATACGCTGATGTATCAGATAAGGATAAATTCTTAAGGGTCATAAGAAAGACGCTTACCGATCTTGTGAGAAACGGACTGAACCGGAAGACACTGCTTGCCGGGATCAATTCCTTTGAATTCAGATACAGGGAGGCGGATTTCGGGAATTATCCGAAGGGACTCATGTACGGACTGCAGGCGCTGGATTCATGGCTGTATAAGGATAATGATCCCTTCATGCATATCGAGCAGAATTCCACCTATGCCTTCCTGAAGAAGGAGATCGAGTCAGGAAGCCGCTATTTCGAAGACCTGATCGAGAAATATCTGATAGAAAACCCTCACTCCTCGGTGGTGCTGCTCAAGCCTGAAAAGGGGCTTACCGCAAAGCGGGAGAAGGCAGTTGCAAAGAAGCTTCAGAAATACAAGGCTTCGCTTTCTCCTGAGGAGATAAAGGAGATCATAAGGGAGACAAAGGAGCTTAAGGCCTATCAGGAGGAGCCCTCCACAGCAGAGGAGCTGATGACGGTGCCCCTGCTTGAGATATCGGATATCGACAGACAGGCCCGGCCCTTTAAGAATGATATAAGCAGACTGGCCGGCGTGACCATGCTCCATCATGATATACAGACCAACGGTATAGCATATATCGGACTCATGCTTTCGTCCCAGTCCGTACCCGAAAGACTGGTGCCCTATATAGGTCTGCTGGCTGCCACTCTGGGAAATGTGAATACAGCAAAGCATAAATATGAGGATCTGAATTCCGAGATCGACCTTGCCACGGGCGGCATATATTTTTCTCCTGTATGCTACCCCAGCATAGGATCCGGGGGGGATTTCGATCAGGAATTTGAGATCCGGACAAAGGTATTCGTGCAGAATATACCGAAATTCATGAGCCTTGCGGAGGAGATCCTCTTCAGTTCCGATTTCTCGGATGAAAAGAGAATGAGAGAGATAATCCGCATGGTGAAGTCAAGACTCCAGACATCCCTTGTTGCATCAGGAAATGCCACCGCAACAGAGAGGGCTCTTTCATATATCTCGGGAGCGTATTATTACGGAGGCAAGCTTCGGGGGATCGATTTTTACAGATTCATAGATGATCTTGAAAAGAATTATGAATCAAGGGTCAAGGCCATGAAGGAAGGACTTCAGGAGACTCTTGACATACTGCTTCACAGGGATAACCTGATGCTTGATCTTACAGGATCAAAGGAGATGGCGGAGAGCTTCTCACCCCTGGCAGAGGAGTTTGCAGGCAGGCTCTCGGATGAGGCTTCGAAGGAGCCGGACTTTGATTTCCTTCTCACTAAGAAAAACGAGGGCTTCCGTACGGCTTCCCAGGTGCAGTTCGTATCGAAGGCAGGTAATTTCATAAGCCACGGACTCCCCTACAGAGGCGAGCTGAAGGTGCTCAGGGTGATAATGGGATATGATTATCTCTGGAATAATATAAGAGTCCTCGGAGGTGCCTACGGCTGCGGCGCGTCATTTATGAGGACGGGAAATGCCTACTTCAGCACCTACAGGGATCCGCATATCAGGAATTCCATAAAGGTTTTTGAAAAGGCAGCCGATTATATCAGGAAATTTGATGTTTCAAAGAGAGACATGACCAAGTTCATAATAGGAACTGTATCGGATCTGGATACGCCGCTTACGCCGAAGGCCGAGGGGCAGAGAAGTCTTGCCGCATATATGTCTGGTATCAGCTTTGAGGACGTGCAGAGAGAGAGGGACGAGGTTCTGTCCTGCAGTGTATCGAAGATAAGAGAGCTCGCGCAGTATATCGACGCCGTCATGAAGGATGATACACTCGTGGTGGTGGGATCGGAATCAAAGATAGATGAGAATCGCGATATCTTCGGAAAGGTAGACAATCTGCTTTGAGAGGAGACGGCTTTCGCTCAGGCTTCGTGGCAATAGCGGGACGTACCAATGTCGGCAAATCGACGCTTATGAATCATCTCATAGGCATGAAGCTTGCCATCACCTCCAACAGGCCTCAGACCACGAGACGCAGGATGCAGACCGTGTATACCTGTGAGAAGGGACAGATAGTTTTTCTGGACACACCCGGGATCCATGAGGCGCATAACAGGCTGTCGGAATATATGGATGATGTGGCATACAAGTCCTTATCGGATGTGGATCTGATCCTTTTCGTAACAGAGCCCGTGACCTATATAGGCAAGGGCGAGCGGATAATGATAGAAAAGATGAAGCAGGCTGATAAGCCTGTGATACTTGCAGTAAACAAGCTTGATACGACTGATGATGAGCAGCTTGAAAAAGCGGTCAGGACATACAGTGAGGCGATAGATATCAGGGCTTCTGTCGCGGTTTCGGCTCTTAAGGGCATAAATCTGGACAGGCTGACCGATATCATCATCAGCCTTCTGCCGGAGGGCCCCATGCTTTATGATGAGGACACGGTTACAGACGAGACAGAGAGAAATATCTCAGCCGAGATCATCCGGGAAAAGGCGCTCAGGAACCTGAAGGATGAGGTGCCCCACGGGGTCGCTGTAAGCGTGGTCTCCTTTAAGGAGAGGAGCAGCGGGCTTATAGATATAGAGGCTGATATCATATGCGAGAGGGAATCGCATAAGGGGATCATAATCGGGAAGGGCGGATCCATGCTTAAAAGGATAGGCACGGAAAGCAGGAAGGATATCGAGGAGCTGCTTCAGACACAGGTCAATCTGAAGCTCTTCGTGAAGGTCAGAAAGGACTGGCGTCAGAATCCCGTGATGCTGAAGAGTCTGGGATACAGGGAATGAGATGAACGATCTTATTTCCACTGCAGGCATGATCCTCGGCAGCTTCGATCATCTGGAATATGATAAAAGGCTTATTGTACTGACATCAAAGATTGGCAAGATCACGGTTTTTGCCCGGGGAGTCAGGAGACAGAATTCCAGGTTCATGGGGATGACGGATCCTTTTTCATTCGGAGAATTTTCACTCTTTGCCGGGAAGAGCGCCTATAACCTCTCAGGGCTTGAGGTATCGAGGCATTTTGAGAAGATAAGGCTTGATATGGAATGCATGTGCTATGCCTCGTATCTGGCTGATATGGCGGATTATTCTGTCAGGGAGAATATGGATGGCAGCAGGGTGCTGCTTCTGCTTTACAGATCGCTCCAGGCTCTTGAGACCGGAAGTATAGAAAACAGGCTCGTCCGTGCGGTATATGAGCTCAGGATGGTTATGGAAAACGGCGTATATCCCGGGATCCCCGCAGGGAAGCTGCTTACGGGGACGGAAAATGCCATGAAGCATATAGAGGGAGCGGATATTAAGAGTCTGTATTCCTTCAGGGTCAAGCCCGAGGTCATGGATGAGCTGTGCGGGATAGCCGATGAATACAGACAGAAATATATACAGGGGAATTTCAGATCTCTCGAGGTTATGAGGGAAATGGGATATTGCAGGTAAGAAAATGTCACAGGTCAACAGCAGAAACAACAGAAGCATATCTAAAAACATGAACAGCGCATACAGCAGGAGCCCCGTAAGCAGCAGAAACGTCAGGAGCGCAGGTGCCAGAGGTAAGGGGAGAAAAAAGGGCAGGAAGAAAAAGAATCAGGTTTTTCTTGTGAGGTTTCTTTTTGCTCTTGCCATACTTGCTGCAGCCGCAGGTATCCTTTGCGGTGTATATAAGCTGTACGGATATTTTTCCGAAAACATTTCTCCGGAGGTTAAGGTGACCACGGTCACTGTCGCCAGGAACGGAAAGATCAAGGAGACCATAATAGAGGAATTCAACCCGGGATTTTATGATGAGTCGAGCCTGAAGAGTGATGTGGAAAGCAGGATAAAGGCTTCCGGCGGAAGGGTTAGAAACGAGGGACTTGATTTCGATAACGGGGTCGCGATCCTTAAGCTTGAATATGACAGCGGAAGTGATCTGGCGGAATTCAATGATGTGGTTTTCTATTCGGATACCATTGATAATCTGGTATCACAGGGGATCACCTTTGATTCCGGGGCTATAAAGTCAGGAGGAACCCATGCGGTCATCGTTTCCGATACGATGGATGTGAAGGTTCCTAAGAAGATCCTGTATACCGGCGGAGCTATGACCATAGATGAGAAGGATCCGAAGCTTGCGCATTGTACAGCAGATGAAGGAGATATAGCATTTGTGATCTATTGACGGAAAGGCGGAGCATGAGCTGCTGACGGCACCGGCATCCTTTGTCCTGAGGGGGACCGCCTGCGGTGGATTCCTCAGGATGTGGACAGAGTAAGTAATATATAAAAAACAAGCTTTACAGAGGAGATGGAAAATGGTTGATTCAATGGAAAAGATCGTAAATTTATGCAAGGGCAGAGGCTTCATATATCCCGGCTCGGAGATATACGGAGGACTGGCGAATACCTGGGATTACGGCAATCTCGGAGTTGAGCTGAAGAACAATATGAAAAAGGCATGGTGGAGCAGATTCGTGACCGGGAATAAATACAATGTCGGTGTGGACTGTGCGATACTTATGAACACCCAGACCTATGTGGCCTCAGGACATATAGGCAGCTTCTCTGATCCGCTCATAGATTGCAGGGAGTGCCATGAGAGGTTCAGGGCGGATAATATAATAGAGGACTGGTGTAAGGAGAATAAGGTAACCTTAGATTCCTCCGTGGACGGATGGTCCAATGAAAAGATGATGGATTTCATCAGGGAGAATTCCATTCCCTGCCCTACCTGCGGCAAGCATAATTTCACTGACATCAGACAGTTCAATCTTATGTTCAAGACCTTCCAGGGTGTGACGGAGGACGCAAAGAATGTGGTCTATCTGAGACCCGAGACGGCGCAGGGCATATTCGTCAATTTCAAGAATGTACAGAGGACGTCAAGGAAGAAGGTGCCCTTCGGTATCGGACAGATCGGCAAATCCTTCAGGAATGAGATAACCCCCGGAAACTTCACCTTCAGGACGAGGGAATTCGAGCAGATGGAGCTTGAATTTTTCTGCAGGCCCGGGACGGATCTTGAATGGTTTGATTACTGGAAGCAGTACTGCATAGACTTCCTTCATGATCTGGGCATGGCGGAGGAGCATATCAAGACAAGGGATCATGATCCTGCGGAGCTTGCTTTCTATTCCAAGGCGACCACTGATCTTGAGTATCTCTTCCCCTTCGGATGGGGAGAGCTCTGGGGGATAGCTGACAGGACGGATTATGATCTTTCGCAGCATCAGAATACATCAGGACAGGATATGACTTATTTTGATGATACGACCAACGAGAAGTATCTTCCCTATGTCATAGAGCCGTCACTCGGCGCTGACAGAGTGGTCCTGGCCTTCCTGTGCGAGGCTTATGATGAGGAGACACTGGAGGGAGGAGATGTGAGGACGGTCATGCATTTCCATCCTGCACTGGCGCCTGTGAAGATAGGCGTCCTGCCTCTTTCCAAAAAGCTTAATGAAGGCGCCGAAAAGATTTATGATATTCTTTCAAAGCATTACAACTGCGAATTCGATGACAGGGGAGCGATAGGCAAGAGATACAGAAGACAGGATGAGATAGGTACGCCCTACTGCATCACATACGATTTTGATTCCGAGACGGATAATGCGGTGACAGTCAGGGATCGTGACAGCATGGAGCAGGAGAGGATCGCGATAGCCGATCTCGAGGCATATTTTAACGGAAGATTCGATCTGTGAGCTCCTGCGCCCAATACAGGACGTGAAGCAGGATATGTACAATAATGACAGACAGGTTTATGGAGGAATGATGAAACAGTTTAGTTCAGACGGATTAAGGAAGGCCTGGAAGGATTTTTACAAGGAAAGAGGGCATGTGGATGTAGGCGCGGTATCACTTGTATCAGACGGTTCTACCGGAGTGCTCTTCAATGTGGCGGGTATGCAGCCCCTGATGCCCTATCTTCTGGGACAGAAGCATCCCATGGGAACAAGGCTCTGCAATGTACAGGGCTGTGTGAGGACAAATGATATAGATTCGGTAGGAGATAAGAGCCATGTAACCTTCTTTGAGATGATGGGAAGCTGGAGTCTTGGTGATTATTTCAAAAAGGAAAGATGCAGGTGGAGCTATGAGCTTCTCACCGGGGTGCTCGGGTTTGACAGGGATCATCTCGCAGCTACTGTCTTTGCAGGTGACGACAATGCGCCCAGGGATGAGGAGGGCGCGAGATTTCGCATAGAGTCAGGCTTTAAGGAGGAGAATATATACTATCTTCCGGCATCTGACAACTGGTGGGGACTTGAATACGGACCCTGCGGACCTGACAGTGAGATGTTTTATATCGCCGATGTGCCCGACTGCGGACCGGATTGCGGACCGGGCTGCAGCTGCGGCAAATATACCGAGCTCGGCAATGACGTTTTTATGCAATATGAAAAGCATAAGGACGGTCATCTCACTCCCCTGAAGCAGAAGAATGTGGATACAGGCTGGGGGCTTGAGAGGATACTTGCCTTTCTGAACGGGACCAAGGATGTCTACAGGACGGATCTGTTTTCTCCCGTTATCGGATATATCGAGAAGACAGCAGGCATCAGGTATGAGGAGGATGAGGCCCGGACGAGATCCATGAGGATACTTGCGGATCATCTCCGTACGGCGGTGATGCTCATCGGAGACGAGGCAAGGCTCACTCCTTCAAATGCAGGGGCGGGCTATGTGCTCAGAAGGCTCATCAGAAGAGCCATAAGGCACGGACGCATCCTGGCGCTGAAGAAGGAGAATCTCCTTGATATAGCAGGAATATACATAGATGATATATACAATGAGAGCTATCCTCTTCTCGGAAGCAGCCGCGATTTCATAATCAGGGAGCTTGGGAATGAAATAGACAGATTTGAAAGCGCCCTGGAGAACGGCATGAAGGAGCTCGACAAGATCCTTGCCGCAAATAAGGATAAGAGCGGAGCCTTGATAGACGGCAGGGATGCCTTCTATCTCTATGACACCTTCGGCTTTCCGCTGGAGCTTACGGTTGAAATGGCAGGAGAGAAGGGCTTTTCCGTGGACGAGGAAGGCTTCGCCCGCTCCATGGAGGAGCAGAAGCAGAAGGCCAGGGAGAACCAGAGCTTTTCTGCAGATCTTTCAAATGACATGTCTGTCTATGACGGTCTTGATGATGATATAAAGAGTGAATTCGTGGGCTATGAGCTTCTTAAGGCAGGCGGCAGGATAATGGCGCTGTCTGACGGGAGCAGACTGGCAGATTCAATGGCTGAAGGTGAAGAAGGCACTCTGATAACAGATGTCACTCCCTTCTATGCGACCATGGGAGGTCAGAAGGGAGATAAAGGCTGCATAAAGACCTCAGGCGGAGAGTTTGAGGTGATCGAGGCAGTGAAGCTTCCCGGAGACAGGACAGGGCATAAGGGAAGGGTCGTATCCGGCACTGTTAAGGTATCGGAGGAGGCTCTGCTTGAGGTGGATAAGGATAACAGGGAAGCGACCTGCAGGAACCATTCCGCTACGCATCTTTTGCAGAAGGCTCTTCAGAGCGTGCTCGGAGACGGGGTCACGCAGCAGGGCTCATATCAGGATGCCGGACGTACCAGGTTTGATTTCAGCTATTCTGCCGCCATGACTCCCGGTCAGCTCAGGGAAGCGGAGGATATCGTAAACAGAAAGATATCAGAGGCTCTCGAGGTGAATACGGAAGTGATGTCAATGGAGGAGGCAAAGAAAACGGGCGCCATGGCACTCTTCGGAGAGAAATACGGGGAAGAGGTAAGAGTCGTAAATATGGGAGACTGGTCCATAGAGCTCTGCGGCGGCACCCATGTGAAGAATACCTCTGATATCAGATATTTCAAGATCCTTTCGGAGGGAGGAGTTGCGGCAGGCGTCAGACGTATAGAGGCGGTGACGGGAGCCAATGTCATAGAGTATTACAGAGGTGTTGAGGATACTCTGAACAATGCTGCCAAAATGGCAAAGTCCTCACCTTCGGAGCTTGCTTCGCATATAGAGAAGCTTCAGAAGGAGCTTAAGGAATTACGCTCCGAGAATGAGTCGCTTAAATCCAAAGCGGCAAAGGACGCATTGGGCAATGTCATGGACAATGTATGTGAGATAGGCGGAGTCAGGCTTCTGACAGCGACACCTGCAGGGGTTGACATGAACGGACTGAGGGAGCTTTCGGATGAGCTTAAGGCAAAGCTCGGCGAGGGTGTCGTGGTTTTGCTCTCTGAGGCCGGCGGCAAGGTAAATGTAGTCGTATCTGCTACAGAGGGCGCGATAACAAAAGGCGCCCATGCCGGGAATCTGATAAAAGAGGTCGCTAGATGTGTGGGCGGAGGCGGCGGAGGCCGGCCGAATATGGCACAGGCAGGCGGAAAGGATGCCTCCGGCATAAAGGCTGCTGTCGAAAAAGCCGCTGAGATATTGAAGAGTCAGATCGGATAGGATGAATATATCGATAAGAGGCGAAAAAGAAATAAAAAAGCTTAAGGGCAATATGATCTGGAGAGTGCTCGTCATATCGGCGGCATCTCTCATTATCGCCCTGAACATCAAGAGCTTTGTCAGGACCGCCGGACTGATACCGGGCGGGGCAACAGGGCTTTCTCTTCTCATACAGGAGATAGTTTTTGTCTTTATGGGGATCCGTATCCCTTTCACCGCGATAAATCTTGTAATAAATGCCATACCTGTATATATCGGTTTCCGTTACATAGGAAAAAGGTTCACGCTTCTGTCATGCTGGGTGATCTTTCTTACCAGTATCCTGACGGATATCGTTCCTTATCATCCCATAACACAGGATTATCTTCTTATAAGTGTTTTCGGCGGCATGATAAACGGACTGGCGATAAGCATGTGCCTGCTTATGGATGCCACCAGCGGAGGGACAGATTTCATCTCCATCTTTCTTTCTGAGAAAAGAGGGATCGATTCCTTCCATACCATCCTCCTGGTAAACGGAGTCATACTTACCATCGCGGGCCTGGTATTCAGCTGGAACAAGGCGCTTTATTCCATAATTTTCCAGATGACCTCGACCATAGTGATCAAATCTCTGTATCATAAGTATCAGCAGGCAACATTATTTATTGTGACCAATAAACCACAGGAGGTCTGTGATACCATCTCAAGGATCAGCAATCACGGCTCGACCATCCTCCAGGGAGAGGGCTCCTACGAAAACTGCGAGAGAAGCGTGGTTTACTCCGTGGTATCCGCCGGAGAGGCAGGCAGGGTGATCTCCGCAGTGTACAAGGTGGATCCGGCTGCCTTCGCAAATGTACTCAAGACGGAGCGCGTAATAGGAAGGTTCTATCAAAGACCTGCGGAATAGATGTCCTCAGGACAGGCACAGTAGTAGTCATAAGGAATAGCTGCTGATTTGAATTTTGAACTGATCGTAGAAATCCTATCCATATTGATGAATCTGGCAGGGCTTATGCTGTGTCTGTTCAGGTTTTTTGAACATACGAGGAAGACCCTGGTATACGCTCTTGTATTCTTCCTGGGTAATCTCCTCTCCAACTATTACTGGGGAGTATATATGCTGGTCATGCATGATTATCCCAGGGTCTCATCAATGTTTGCATATTTCGGCTGGAATATCGCATTTGTAATGCTTGCCCTGCTTCAGGTGAGTCTTCGGAAGGAGAAGGGGATCAGGTCTTTTTCACCGCTGTCTCTCATACCGGTCCCTGTCAATATCATACAGCTTGTACTCTATCTGCAGTACGGAGGGATATTCAATAATATCTGGCAGGTCCTCTGGACTACTGTGGCTGAATGCCTTGCTCTGGATAATATCATCTGTTATTTCAAGAACAAAAGAAGCCGAAAGAGATTTCCGTATATCAGCACGGTGATCTTCACCTTTCTGGTCGTAGAATATGCCGAGTGGACATCGACCTGCTTTGACTGGCATTCGGAATGGCTGTATCCGTACAATTATCTCAGCCTTATCTGTAATTTCATCTATGTTATCATACCCTTGTCCTTCGCAAAGGAATACGGGAGGGATGACAGGATTTTGAGTGAGGCTCCCCACATGCGGCTCATGAAGCGTTTTAGGTGGCTGTATTCCGTTGTTGTCTTCGTATGCTGTACCGGAGGATATCTGCTGGCTCTGTGGAGGGAACCGGACTCGGGCTTGCCATAACCTGCAGTCTGGTGGAGATGATGGGAGGCACTGTAAGTGTCGAATCGGAATATTCGTCGAGGGTATAAGAGCCATGTCCTTGCATAATGGAGCGGAATAAGATAATATTGTCAACAGCCTGCCGGACATGATGCCTGTGCCAGGCTGAAGCATTAGAGGACAGGCCGCTTTTACTATGGGGAAAAATAATGAGCAAAGAACTGATACGACTTGAACATATATCAAAATCATTTGACGGGGAGCTGATACTGGACGACCTCGATCTTGTGATCCACGAAAATGAATTCGTGACCCTGCTGGGGCCTTCCGGCTGCGGCAAGACAACAACTCTCCGCATAATAGGAGGATTTGAAAAGCCTGACAGCGGAAGAGTTTTTTTTGACGGCATGGATATAACAGGACTTGCCGCAAACAGGAGACAGCTGAATACAGTATTTCAGAAATATGCTCTTTTCACACATATGGATGTGGCCGAAAACATAGCCTTCGGACTCAAGATAAAGAACAAGCCCCGGGATTACATAGAAGAAAAGATACATTACGCGTTGAAGCTTGTGAACCTTGAGGGATATGAGCACCGTATGCCGGGCTCGCTGTCCGGGGGACAGCAGCAGAGGGTGGCGATAGCAAGGGCCATAGTGAACGAGCCCAAGGTCCTGCTCCTCGATGAGCCCCTGGGAGCTCTCGATCTGAAGCTCAGGCAGGATATGCAGTATGAGCTTATCAGACTTAAAAACGAGCTTGGCATCACCTTCATATATGTTACCCATGATCAGGAGGAGGCCCTCACGATGTCAGATCATATAGTGGTCATGAATCAGGGCTATATCCAGCAGGAGGGAACTCCCGAGGATATATATAATGAGCCTGAGAATGCATTTGTTGCCGATTTCATCGGAGATTCAAATATCATAAGGGCCACCATGGTAAGAGATGAGCTTGTAAACATACTCGGGACTGATTTTGTCTGTGTGGATAAGGGCTTCGGTGAGAATAAACCTGTAGATGTCGTGATACGTCCGGAGGATGTGGAGCTGGTACCCAGGGGACAGGGGATCATACCGGGGAAGGTAACACATGCCATCTTCAAGGGCGTGCATTACGAGATGGAGGTAGAGGCATCGGGCTATGAATGGCAGGTGGATTCCACCAGACTATTTGAAGCAGGGTCTGAGGTGGACATACAGGTGGATCCTTTCAACATTCAGGTCATGAACAGGCCTGAGTCCGAGGACGAGGAGGCCATGGCCATAGATGTTTAATAATAAAAAGACCTCGAGGCTTCTTTCCTCGCCTTATATAGTCTGGGCGCTGATATTCATCATAGTCCCTCTGGGAATGGTCGTTTATTACGGGTTTACTGATAAATCCGGCGCTTTCACCTTTGAAAATGTGGCGGCCATAACAAGCCTGGTGCATGCAAAGGCACTGGGGCTGGCGCTCCTGCTGTCTGTGATCAGCACGATCGTATGCTTTGTCCTGGCCTATCCGCTGGGGATGATACTGGCGCATAACAAGATGTCAAACCAGGGGATAGTCACGACCTTATTCATATTGCCGATGTGGATGAATTTCCTGCTGAGGACCCTGGCATGGCTGACGCTGCTTGAAAACAAGGGAGTCATAAACGGCATACTGGAGGTCCTCCATCTGCCGGGGATCAATGTCATAAACACATCCGGAGCCATAGTCATAGGCATGGTATATAATTTCCTGCCCTTCATGATACTTCCTATCTATAATTCCCTTTCAAGCATAGATGATAATGTAATAAATGCGGCAAGGGATCTGGGAGCCGATGCGCGGCAGACCTTCTTTAAGGTCACCCTTCCTCTTACTGTACCGGGGATCGTCTCAGGGATAACGATGGTTTTTATTCCTGCCCTCACCACCTTCGCCATATCCACCATACTGGGAGGCTCAAAAATACTTCTTATAGGCAATATCATAGAGCAGGAGTTTACCCTGACCTATGACTGGAATCTGGGGGCAGGTCTGTCAATAGTCCTTATGCTCTTCATAGTCGTGAACATGGTGGTTTCAGCGATGGCCGATAACGGCGAGGAGCAGGATAAGAAGAGGATGCCGTCCGGCCGTTCGGGAGGAGCTTCAGAATGAGGTCAAAGATAGAAAAGCTTTATATGGGCATCATACTGCTCTTTATGTATGCGCCTATCCTGACTCTTATAGTCCTGTCCTTTAACAGCAGCAAATCAAGAGCCAGATGGGGAGGCTTTACCTTCAAGTGGTATATCAATCTGGTACATGATAACAGTGTGCTGAATGCTCTGGCAAATACACTTATAATAGCCCTTATTTCCACCATTGCGGCCACGATCATAGGTACTATTACCTGTGTGGGCATCATGGGACTGAAGAGGCGGAGCAGGACAGTGCTCATGGGAGTCACGAATATCCCCATGATCAATGCTGATATAGTAACGGGAATATCCCTTATGCTCCTTTTCAAGGTGATGCATTTTGAGACAGGGTTTGGGACTGTGCTGATCGCGCACATTACCTTTAACATACCATATGTTATGCTTGCGGTGCTTCCAAGCCTTCGGACAATAAATCCCAATATATACGAGGCTGCGCTGGATCTTGGAGCAAAACCCTTTTATGCCTTCAGGAAGAGCGTATTGCCCGATCTTGCTCCTTCCGTACTGGCGGGAGCGCTTATGGCCTTCACCATGTCCATAGATGATTTTATCATTACATATTTCACGAAGGGCTCGGGCTTCGATACCCTTTCCACCAAGATCTATAATGAGGTGAAGAGAGGGATACAGCCGGAGATATATGCGCTTTCGTCCATCATCTTCCTGGCGGTCATCCTGCTTCTGGCTGCTTCCTCATACATAAAACACAGACAGAACAGCCTGAAAAAGGGTAAATATTTATATAAGGCTGATAGAAAGATAAGCAGGGGACAGGCTGTGGCCCTGGCGGCAGCCTCTGCTTTCATCGTGATACTGGCAATGTATTTCGGAGGGGTCTTTACCAGGAAAAACAACCAGCTTTTCGTATATAATGCAGGCGAATATCTGGATCCCGAGGTCATAGAGATGTTTGAGGCCGAGACAGGGATAGAGGTTGTATATGATGAGTTTGAGACACTTGAGATAATGTATGCGAAGATGGTTCAGGATGACGGAGCCTATGACGTCATCTGTCCTTCGGATTATATGATAGCGAAGATGATAGAGAACGGCATGCTTCAGGAGCTCGATCTTGATCAGATCCCTAACAGAAAGAATATCGGTGAGCAGTATATGGAGGCTTCCAGAAGCTTTGATCCGGATAATACATATTCTGTGCCTTATTGCTGGGGGACAGTGGGAATACTGTATAATAAGACCATGGTCGACGATCCCGTGAACAGCTGGGATATTTTATGGGATGAGAAGTATTCCGGACAGATACTCATGCAGGATTCCATCAGGGACGCTTTCATGGTGGCTCTGAAAAGAAGGGGCTTCTCACTGAACACAAAGGATCCCGGAGAGCTGGAGCTTGCGACGGAGGATCTGATCGCCCAGAGGCCTCTTGTGCAGGCATATGTCATAGATCAGGCAAGAGACAAGATGATAGGCGGGGAGGCGGCGCTTGCCGTCACATATTCCGGAGAGGTCTTATATGCACAGAATGAGAATCCTGATCTTGAGTACAGCGTACCGGATGAGGGCTCCAATGTCTGGATAGACAGCTGGGTCGTCACAAAGAAAGCCAAAAATCCCGAGGCTGCCATGAAGTGGATAGATTTCCTTTGCAGACCGGAGATAGCTCTCATGAATTTTGATTTTGTTACCTATTCCACGCCCAATACCAAGGCGCGCGAGCTCATCGAGGATGAGAACGTCAGAAACTCGGAGGTGGCATATCCCGGAAATGATATACTTAAGCGCTGTGATGCATATTCCTACCTTGGAGAGGACGGAGACCTGCTCTACAGCAATATGTGGAAGAAGGTCAAGTCGGGCATCTGACACCGGGAAACCGTATCCGGCTGGAGCAGGCTCCTTAAGGAAGGCAATATGGACAGAGCTTATATAGCCATAGATCTTAAATCTTTCTATGCTTCAGTCGAGTGCGTCGAGAGAAAGCTTGATCCCCTCACGGCAAGACTTGTGGTTGCAGATGAGAGCAGGACCGAGAAGACGATCTGTCTCGCGGTTTCTCCTGCCCTCAAGGAGCTTGGTATACCGGGAAGACCAAGGCTTTTTGAGGTTGTCCAAAGAGCAGGGGAGCTGGGAGGGATCGATTATCTGGTAGCAAGACCCCGTATGGCTCTTTATATGACTTACAGTACAAAGATCTACAGTATCTATCTCCGTTATGTGGCGCCGGAGGATATCTTTGCTTATTCCGTGGATGAGGTCTTTATTGATGTCACCTCCTATCTTCATATCTATGACACAACACCCCATGAGCTTGCACTTAAGATGATAAGGACTGTGCTTGAGGAGACCGGTATCACTGCTACGGCGGGGATAGGGACAAACCTGTATCTGGCAAAGGTCGCCATGGACATAGAGGCCAAGCATATGCCTGCGGATAAGGACGGGGTCAGGATAGCGGAGCTTGATGAGATGAGCTACAGGAGGAAGCTGTGGGATCATACGCCTGTTTCGGATTTCTGGCGGGTGGGCCGGGGATACAGACGCAGGCTTGAGGAAAACGGTCTTTTCACAATGGGTGATATAGCAAGGTGCTCTGTGGGAAGGCCCGGGGAATACTACAATGAGGAGCTGCTCTACAGGCTTTTCGGAGTAAATGCCGAGCTGCTCATAGATCATGCGTGGGGATATGAGCCCTGTACCCTGGCGGACGTCAAGGCTTATAAGCCGGAGAGCAGCAGTATAAGCCAGGGACAGGTGCTGCAGGAGCCTTACAGCTTTGAAAAGGCAAGGATAATAGTCCGGGAGATGGCTGAGATGCTCTCCTATGACCTGGCAGTAAAGCATCTCCTGACGGACCAGATCGTGCTTACCGTGAATTATGATACGGAAAGTCTCGCAGATCCCGGGATCAGAAAAAAATACAAGGGCGAGATAACAAGGGATTATTACGGGAGGGCAGTGCCAAAGCATGCCCACGGCACCTGTAACCTGAAGAGGATGACCGCTCTTACGGATGACATCATAGAAGGTGCGCTTGAAATATATGACAGGGAAGTGAATAAAAACCTGCTTGTGAGAAGGATATATGTGATCGCCAATCATGCAACGGACGAGAACAGGGCGGTGGATGAGGACGGATCCGGCGGGTATGAGCAGCTTGATCTTTTTACGGATTATAAGGCAAGGGAAGAGGAGAAGAGGGAAGAGAGTCTTAAAAGAGATAAGGAAAAAAGGCTGCAGGAGGCAGTGATAGATATCAAGATGAAATACGGCAAAAATGCTGTGGTCAGAGGCACCAGCATGCAGGAGGGCGCAACGGCCAGGGACAGGAACCGTCAGATCGGGGGACACAGGGCATGAAGGGAAAGTATGACGATATAATATATCTGCCGCATCATGTATCGAAGAAGCATCCGCAGATGTCTGTCAGCGACAGGGCGGCGCAGTTTTCACCCTTTGCGGCGCTGACAGGATATGATGAGGCGGTCGAGGATACCGTGAGGCTTGACATAGACGGAAAGACGGATACGGAGTATGTGCATGATGAAGAGGATATGGCATATGCGGAATATCTGAAGATGAGAGATAATGACTGAAAAGAGAGTATAGATGGATCTGGGCGGAGATATTAAATATTATATTAAAAGAAGCAGGAGAAAGACTGTATCTGTTGAGATAGAGCCGGACCTTTCGGTCCTGATAAGGGCTCCTTACCGTATGCCTGACAGGGAGATAAGAAAGTTCCTTGATGAAAGCGAAGGCTGGATAAGAAAACACAGGGCAGAGGCAGCTGAAAGGCTGAAAAATGCCGGAAACGTAAAGAAGCTTTCCATGGATGAGATAAGAGAGCTGGCAGAGGAGGCCCTTAAGGATATACCGGAGAGGGTGAGACATTTTGCACCCATCATAGGAGTGACCTATGGCAGGATAACGATACGCAACCAGAAAAGCCGCTGGGGAAGCTGCTCTTCCAAAGGAAACCTGAACTTCAACTGCCTTCTGATGCTTGCTCCACCCGAACACAGGGATTATGTGGTGGTGCATGAATTATGCCACAGAAAGGAAATGAACCACTCGGGACGCTTCTGGAGCGAGGTCGCGCGCATCCTTCCGGATTACAGGAAGAGCAAAAAATGGTTTGACGATAACGGCGGGGCGCTCATGTCCAGGATAGGGGGACGGGGTTAATGGACCACAGGGGCGGGGGTAATGACCATTGACTGTCAATATCTGTTTTTATATAATTTTTTATATGATCCGGCAGCCGTCTACGGGTTCCGGAAATAATATCAATGCAACAGAAAGGAGAAACAAAAAATGATTTTTTTTGACAAGGTTTTTGAAGGGATCCCGGAGGTGATCTGGGCGGTCGTACTGCTCATCATAGCTTGGGTGGCGGCAACCATATGCCGTGATATCGTCAAGAAGATCATGAAGAGGTTTTTTGACAGGAAGGCGGCTGTTACCCCCCTGGAGGTAAGGGCAAGCTCGGCCGGTACCATAGATGTGGTCGGCAATCTGGTATTTGCGGTTGTATTTTTTCTTTTCCTTCCGGGCGCTCTTGAGCACCTCGGAATGTACAGCGTGACAGAGCCTATAACGACTACTGTGACCAAGTTCCTGGGTTTCCTGCCTAATATCATAGCAGCGATAATACTCATAGCATTCGGAGTTTTTCTGGCAAAGCTTATCTCGCAGATCGTAAATACACTCCTTAAGAGGACAGGTTTTGATTCGCTTCAGAAGAAGGCAAATATCACACCCAGGGAGGGGAGCGCATTTTCCGATATAGTCTCAAAGATCGTTTATGCCCTTATCCTGGTGGTATTTGTGGTTGCCGGAGTACAGGTTCTCGGTATATCCGCTATAAGCGATCCGGCCACCGAAATGGTCGGCGTGATCTTTAATTTCATACCGGCATTGTTTGCAGCCATCATTCTCATAGTATTCGGTGTTTTTCTCGGGAGGATCACGGGAGGTCTGGTTCAGTCTATCCTTGCCGGTACAGGCATAGACAGCTTTTCCAAGGAGACCTACCAGAACGGAAATGAGAATGCGACACCTGCATCAAAGATCATAAGCGGGGTAGTAACAGCTGTTATAGACATAATCTTTGTTGTCTCCGGGATCAAGATCCTCGGTATCGACGTGCTCACAGAGGTAGGCAACATGGTGATAGGCTATATGCCTTCCATACTGGCAGCGTGCCTTATACTTCTTGCAGCATGGGCGGCATCCGTATGGGTCCAGAAGGCCATAGTGAAGGTTTATCCGAACGCGGTCTCCATAGCGCTCATCGCCAGGATAGTCATAATGGTGCTGGCAGGCTTTATGGCAATAAACCAGCTTGGCATATCACAGCGCATAATCGAGACGCTTTTCATCGGTATCTGCGCGGCAGTGGCCATCGCCTTTGCCCTTGCCTTCGGACTTGGCGGCAGAGACTGGGCAAGCAGGAAGCTTGATGACATGTCCGAAAACACAAAGAAGCAGTTTGAGGATAAGCAGTAATACGCTTTATATAGGAGAAATATAAAATGGATGAAATTATCACAAAAAGAAATGACCTTCTTGCAGAGAGAGTGATAAAGGGTCTGGAGTCACGAAATATGACCGGATATTATGCCGGAACCAGAGAGGAGGCTCTAAAAATCGCGCTTTCCCTGATACCGGAGGGCGGTTCGGTGGCCATGGGCGGCTGCATGAGCGCCCGCGATATAGGTCTTACGGATGAGCTTAAGTCAGGCAGGTATGATTTCATAGACAGGGGCGTGCTTGACAAAAGGGAGGCCCTGCTTAAGTCCTATGACGCAGATGTTTTCATATCAAGCGCCAATGCAATGACAGATGACGGGATCCTGGTCAATATAGACGGGAATTCCAACAGGGTATCGGCTATTGCGCAGGGACCCAAAAAGGTTGTCTTCATTGTAAGCATGAATAAGGTCTGCTGCGATCTTGACGTGGCGATGAAGAGAGCCAGAAATGTAGCGGCGCCCATAAATGCACAGCGCTTCGGACTGGATACACCCTGTGCCAGTACGGGCAAATGCATGGACTGCAAGTCACCGGATACCATCTGCTGTCAGTTCCTTATAACCAGATACTCAAGGCATAAGGACAGGATACATGTCATTCTTGTAAATGATGTATTGGGCTACTGATAAATAAAAGTGTTATCATAAAAAAGACAGGCAGGGGTGATATCATCCGCCTGTCTTTTTTTAGTATAAAAATCTTATTCCGGAGAGACAGGTTTACGGAAATAATAAAAACCCATAAATCCTATTGACATACTAGGTTAATGATGTTATTATAACTCCATCATTAAGGAGGAAGGACAATATGAAACGATGTTGATATTTAGATAATATTATTGTGCAGTAATGCTTTGTCAGAGATAAAACCAGTCTTTATAGAGGAGGATAATAAAATGAGTGATTACAGGTTTGAAACATTACAGCTTCATGTAGGACAGGAACAGGCAGATCCGGCTACGGATTCAAGGGCGGTACCGATATATCAGACAACCTCATATGTATTTCATAACAGCAGGCATGCAGCAGACAGGTTCGGGCTTGCCGATGCGGGCAATATCTACGGAAGGCTTACAAATTCCACACAGGATGTGCTGGAGAAAAGGCTGGCGGCCTTAGAGGGCGGAAGCGCAGCTCTTGCCCTTGCTTCAGGAGCTGCAGCCATCACCTATACCATAGAGGCCCTCGCTGCAAACGGAGGTCATATTGTAGCACAGAAGACCATATACGGCGGAACCTACAATCTGCTTGAGCACACACTTCCTCAGTACGGGATAAAGACCACCTTTGTGGATGCACATGATCTCAGGGAGGTCGAGGATGCGATCCGGGATGATACAAGGGCCATCTTCCTTGAGACCCTCGGCAATCCCAACAGTGATATACCGGATATAGATGCTGTATCGGAGATAGCTCACAGGCACGGTCTTCCTGTTGTCATCGATAATACCTTCGGCACACCCTATCTTATAAGGCCCATAGAGCATGGAGCTGATATCGTGGTCCATTCCGCTACCAAGTTCATAGGCGGACACGGCACGACACTAGGCGGCATCATTGTCGAGTCAGGTAAGTTTGACTGGAAGGCCAGTGGCAGATATCCGAATATAGCTGCTCCAAATCCGAGCTATCATGGCGTATCCTTTTATGATGCCGTAGGACCGGCTGCCTTTGTTACCTTCATCCGCGCGATCCTCTTAAGGGATACCGGAGCAACAATATCGCCCTTCAACGCATTTCTTCTCCTTCAGGGAGTGGAGACGCTGTCGCTGAGGCTTGAGCGTCATGCGGAGAATGCAAGGAGGGTGGTCGAGTATCTGAGCAGGCATCCGAAGGTGGAGAAGGTAAATCATCCTTCATTGCCCGACCATCCCGATCATGAGCTTTATAAGAGATATTTCCCGGACGGAGGCGGCTCGATCTTCACCTTTGATATAAAGGGAGGCCAGGAAGAGGCATGGAAATTCATTGACGCGCTTCAGATCTTCTCTCTGCTTGCGAATGTTGCGGATGTAAAGAGCCTTGTGATCCATCCCGCGTCTACGACACATTCCCAGCTCTCGGAGGAGGAGCTGAATGATCAGGGGATCCATAAGAATACAATCAGGCTTTCGATAGGCACGGAGCATATAGATGATATAATCGCTGATCTGGACAGGGGCTTTGCAGCATTGGAATAAACACACCTTTGGCCGTTTTCCTTCTTTTTTCTTCAGGCACTGTATCATGAGCCGGTACAGTGCCTTTTTATACTTAATAACGGAAATCAGACGCCGGAGCCTCACGCGTTAGCCCAACTTATATGCTCACGAGCAAAATAAATTCCCGATTTAAGATTCGTTCCGCGGTATATGCAGTTACAGCAGGCTGTTTCGATTTTGAGTACATATTCTAGTATAACGTTCGCAAAATAACTGGCCTAATGCGACGAATGCTTGCCTGAGA
>CAMUZQ010000041.1 GCA_947165275.1 uncultured Lachnospiraceae bacterium
TCGAGCTGCTGCTGGAGCTGGAGCTGCTGCTGGAGCTCGAACTGCTGCTGGAGCTTGAGCTGCTGCTGGAATCCCTGTCATTTGTTATGTAGTAAAGTTCAAGGTAATCAGGGTCATCAGGTGTATTATGTGTCGCATCCACCGTGAATGTAAATACATTCATCTCCGGCAATGCGTGACCTGCAGGTGCATTAGTCTCTTCAAGGTAATATGTCCCCCATTCCAGATCATCGATATTGATCTCTCCGTTCTCACCTGAGGTATATTTTCCTGCTTCATATACCACCTCATCACCTGCTATGTAATTTGAAAGCACCCTCGTAGCGCCGTCTGTCGGCTTTTCGGAATAAAGCGTAAACTCTGCGCCCTTAAGAGGCCTTTCCGTCTTAGATTCCACCTTGATTATACGTAATGCTCCGTACAGCGGTTTATCCTCGAAGCAGATACCATCCTTCCTCCAGTTACTCTTGACCCATTCATCAGTCTGGGTCACCTTGCCGTCCTCACCTATCGTAAAGTGAGCAGTTACTGATGAGAGCGCATATCCTTCAGGAGCATGGACCTCCTTCATGGTGTAATCCCCAGGAGTGATACCGCCTGACGCAGAGCCTATGGCAAATTCAAGATTCTCTCCGGACTTGAAATCAGCCTTCCAGCTCTTGTCTGTCTTTTCGATCACAAACTCGGCTCCGGTAAGCTCAGAAGGAGTCGCCTTCTCATCATTGGCATCATACTTGATGATATCCGCCTTGATGGATTCATTCACAAATGTAAAGCCCTCCCCGGCACTTCCTGTTACCGAAGTGTTGATATAACCGGGTACCTCCGCCTCCTTTACCGTATATTCGATCGCATGCCTGTCTGCATCCTCCTCGTCATATACAGGGAGATTCTTAAATCTGGCCGTAAGCTGCCCTGCGGGAAGCTTTATCGTCTTTCCTGTTTTCTCGCCGTCGGCATACAGCTCAAACAAGATATCAGGATGGACCGCCACACTCTTGCCGTCCTTCCAGACCTTGCTTACAGGTATATCAATGTACTTCTGCTCTACAGTATTCGTAAAGCTGATACCCGATACATACCTCTCCTTTGAGGATGTATATCCTTCTATAGGAAGCTCTTCCGCATCATACTCATAGTAGATATAATCATTTGTTGATCTGTCGTAAACCTTATATGGCAGATCGTCTCTTGAATATGAGTACTCTCCGTTCTTCTGCAGAGCCACAGCCTGGGCCTTATCAAATTTTGTCCACTCTGTTTCACCCTTAGCCCTTCTGTAAAGCTGTACCAAAGGTATGGGACGCTCTTTTTCGTCCTTTACCTTTCCTACCCAGGTCTTTGAGATACTGATATCGGTCAATTCCTCTTCCAATGTCTTATTTACCATATTTACAGGCGTTGTCTGCGTATAATTCTGACCGTCTATCTCATATGTACAGTCATCGCCGTTTATGATAATGGTCACATCCTGAGCCTTCTCATATCCCTCCGGCACCTGTGTCTCGGAAAGCACATAGGTATTGACCCCGGGTTCGATCTTATCCTCTGTGAGGACATAATCCGTCTTCTTATCGGTTACCTTCCAGCTTGCTACAACCTTGTCAGGTATTCCGGGTATAGCTGAAAGTATCCCTTTTCTGGTAAGAGTAAGCTCAGCCTCTACTCCGTCTCCCACATCACCCAGGAAGCTCTTATTGATATGGAGCCTCTTGACCACAGGGTTGATGCAGGTGAAATTGATACCCATATCACATGTCTGTCCGTCAGCAGAAAGCACGCTTCCCTTCACCAGATTGAAGTTCGGCTCACCGCTCACCACCTCTGCTTTAAGCTTTCCAAGTGTCGTATCATCGCTTACCTTCACCTTGACTTCCTGCCCCTGGGTTCCCCATGCAAGCTTGAAATCAAGCGCGGAAGGATCGACTCCGTCTTTGAATTTCTCGGTTACGACATATGTATGCTCACCTGTCCCGGTATAATGTATGGGTGTGAAGGCTACATGACCTTCAGCATCTACCGTGCCTGTCGATACTATGTCATTGCCCTCGCTTACTACGAAGCTGATAACAGTGAGATCTACAGGCTCATTATTCTCATTTACGAGGGGTGCAGGGCTTCCGTCTGCATATTTCAGCCTCTTTTCGCCTGTAAATACGATATCCCCTTCTCTCTGCAGGCGGTTAACAAATATTACATCTGCGTCTTCTGTTCCGTCCGCATTCTTTCCGCCATTGAAGAATTCCTGAAGCTTCGTCATCAAATCTCCCGTATCATCAACAGGCTGGCTTATCTTCCTGATCTCCTTTGAAACTTCAAGCGTACCGTCGTCCTTTTTGCTGATCGTTACCTTTATGACCGCCGTCTCGGGATCATCGGTTATGCAATCGACAGCAGTTGTCTTCTCCTTCAGATAATAATATCTGACAGCTTCGGTACCGTACTTGCCTTCACTGTTTTTCAGGTCATCCTGATCATACTTGAAGTAATCGCCCTTGAATTCAGCGATCTGGCCCTTTTGAGCCACCTTCCGGCTGTCAAGTTTCTTTCCGCCTTCATCATATAATTCGAAGGTGAAGCCGCTTGCGGGATACATATCCGTTTCTTTATTATCCGAAAGGATAAGCTGCTTGCCAGCCTTAAGACTGGTCTCTGCTTCAGCCTTATAGGTATTGACAAATTCGGGAGCGCCATTGTCATATGATGCTGCCGCCGTAAGCTTTGTGCCGTCATTTGTCACGGTCACGGTTACAGGATAGGTTCTCTCATCATATTCCACTCCGCCCTTATCGCCCTTCACTTCGGCCAGCGTATACCTGAATACCTTCGGCTCTCCGATCTTAACCTTCGCCTTCTCATTATCATAAGAAAGCCTGAAGCTTATATCCTTACCGGAATTTGTTGTGGTCTGAACCTCCTCATCCATTCCGTTTGAAGGATCCGGAGTCAGTGTGAATTCATAATCCCCAAGCTCCATTCCCTCAACACTCTTGGTCGCAGCTATATCCACTGAACCGTCCTGAGGTATTACATTCTTAAATACTATCTCACCATCCTTCTTATCCGGCACGGCACTGACAGTACCGTCGCCCATATCCTGCAGGGTGACATTCACATCATAGGAGGCAGTATCATATACAACTCCGTCTATGCCAGTATCCTCTTCTGTTACATGATATACAGGCTTTACATTGTTTCTGACATCCGCCAGTGTAAATGTCGTATAGGCCCCTGTCGGGAAATACCACTTGCCGTCAGCTCCCACAGGAACCTTTACGGGCTCAGACTCAATATCTGTCCGCTTTATCACAACCCTGTACTGACCGGCTGCGATAGTTCCGCCGTTCAATACCTTGATGCCTTCCAGACTGAATCCGCCGCGGGCATCATAACGGTTTTCAAGTGTTACCGCCGCATCTGCCTTTGATTCCTGCGAGCCGTTGACATACGGGTTCAATCTGCCCGAACCGTTGTCCTTAAACTCGACGCTTACAGTCTTCACCGTATCATAGGTGATACCCTTCTTATCATTATCCTCCGGTATCTGCTCGCTTATGACATAATCATGCACTCCTCCGGCCGTGTAGCTGAACCTGAATACTGCAGACGGCTTATCCTTTGTCAGGGTTACAGGACTTCCCTCAATCTCTTTCCCGTTGTCTGTTACCTTTATGCTGAATGAGGCGCCCTGAGGCCAGTACTCCTCTCCTGTGTCACCCACAGGCATGGTCTTTGTTACATTAAGCTCGAATTCTCCCTCTGCCTTATATTCATTCTCGAATACATAAGGTGTATTGCCTGTGCCGTATAACACATCCGCCTTAAGCCTTGTCCCGGAATCGTCAGTATATGCCACCCTGACTGTTACCTTTTTAGCCTCGGGATCATAAGTAAATCCGGACTTTCCGTCGTTTATCTCACGGATATAATAGGTATGCTCTCCTATATCATTCTCCGTATACTTCATCTCAGGGAAGCTGAAGCTTCCGTCTTTTCCTGAAACTGCAGTCTTTACAGCCTCATCGTCATCAGCATCAGCGGTCAGGAACAGACCGAATGTGAATCCCGCCCTGGACTTGGTCTCTCCTCCTGACAGATCTTTGATGGTCTTTTCACCTTTTATCTGAGCAGGAACATCATCTACCCTGTGCGTATTGATAAGTGAAAGAAGGATCTTTCCGTCATTGTCATCATCTGTACCCTGATCCTCCATCCTGCTTTCCGGGGCCGGGAGCCAGGAATACGCATTCCTGCCCTTCTTCTCAACGATCCTGTAGGTATATTCGAAGCCCTCCTCATCATATTTCTCAAGATGTGTGAAGCTGATGATCTTGCCTTCACCGGGTACAGGCTGCGGATCAACTCCCTCAACAGGACTGAATTTGCCGCCATTTACACCTCTTTCCAGCGTTGCAGTAAACCCGTTGTAGATGTTGTCATCCGAAACTCCGCCTGTATTCCAGGTCTTCTCCACATCTATGTCAACATATTCCTGATCCAGCTTATTGGTGATCACATATTCGTTATTGGCAAAGTCGGCTATACCGCCCTCATTGACTACGGTATAGTGCTCGGGTGCTGATTCCTCAACTACACGATACTGGTAGGTATATCCTCTGGGGGATTTCTCATAGAGTGGCTTCTGGTCCTCATGACCAAAGGAGAATATATAATTATTCGCCTTGTTTGCAGACGTAGTCTCATAGAGATCCCACTTCACCTCACCGTTTTCAGTGATACCTCCCTCATTTCTGTAAAGGCTTATGGCTATGGAATCAGGCCTGTATTTCTTTGAATCGTTGCCGTCTACCCAGGTCTTCTGGCCTGTGATCACCTTAACTCCTATCTTCGGATCCTTGACAGTGATGCAGTACCTTCCATCCCTGTATGTGACAGCATTTCCTTCCACATTCTTTATACTGCCGTCCGCAGATATCTCAAATGTGACATCATCCGACATCTGATAACCATCCGGCGCGCTTACCTCGTGAAGGGTATATGTTCCGGGGGTCAGCCTGCTGACAGGCACTCCCACGCTGCTTCCTACGGAAGTGATGCCGTCCCTTATGACCGTCTCACCCTTCTTCAGTTCAAATACAGCGCCTGCAAGGACCTCCTCGCCCTTTTCATTTATGCCGTATTTGACAATATAGAATTCTATCGGTTTATCGGCTACCACTATGCCGTCCCTGGCCTGGTTCAGGGATGCATGATCCTTTCCTGTCAGAATATTGATCTCACGCTTCGCATTGATCTCAAATTCCACATCCGGTGCCAGAGCATATCCCTCGGGAGCTGCTGTTTCCTTCAGCACATAGGTCTTTCCGGTTGCAAGTCCTTCAAGGGTGTACGTGCCGTTATTATTATCCGTAAATCCTGCTATCTGCTCTTCGCTGTCCTTTTCCGTGACTGTAAACTTCGCCCGGTTCTCAGCAAGAACATTGCCATTCTCATCAACCTTTGTGATGATCACAGGACTGACATCGTCATTTACGATCACAAGGTTCGTGACCTCTCCGTCCGAAGCCTTCACGACCTTATCATTGCCTGTAACCTCAATACTGTTATCCTCCCCGAGCCTTACGGTTGCTGTTCCGGCAACGGTATAGCCTGCAGGTGCAGATGTTTCGGTAAGAGTATAATCCCCGGCCGCCAGTCCGTATATGACCTTGTCCGTTCCCTCGGAGGTCCAGGTCACAGCCTCTGCAAGGCTGCCGCCGCTGAGAGTCATTACCGCGCCTGAAAGCTCATAACCTGTAGTCACATCTCTCTTGCTGATATGAAGTTCTGTAGGTGTGTTCCTGAATGAAAGCGCCTCCTCCATACCGGTAGAAACCACATTGAGCTGACCGTTTCCTCCATCAGACACATTTACTATGAAGGTCTTGTCTGCAGCATGCACAAATCCGGCCTTATCGGTCTCGCTTACTGTATATCTGTGCGTGCCGATATCCTTTGTCTTATATTTCAGCTCACTGCCTTCTCCATATCCTTCCCTGACAGTATATGTGATATCTCCGTTCTTTCCGCTGATACCATCTGCCACGACTTTTTCGCCGAAGCCGCTGCCCTCCTCGGTAATTGTAAATGTGAATCCCTCAAGGCTGAGTCCTGTGCCGGTTACAGAGAAGCTCTTGCTTCCGGCAAGCGGTATAGCACCTGCTGCCTCATAGCTGTTATTAAACTTTATCGCAGGGTTTCCACCGCGGAAGATATTATCCGCGAGCCTGCCCCAGAAGCCCTGATCCTCAGATGTGAGCTTCTGTATGCTCTTCGAAGCCTGAAGCGCTCCGTTTACAAGCTCTACCTTGACCTGAACCGCATAGGTCGCTTCGTCATAGGTTATCCCGTCATTTGCGCTGCCCTGCTCCGATATTTCATAATAGAAGGTCTTTGATTCTGCGATATTACCATCCTCATCAGCAAGATCGCCCAGGTCATACGTAAGCGCATCGAATGCAAAGCTCTTATTTCCGTTCTCTCCGGCTGCATAGGAGACAGATGCTGTTCTGGCATTCTTTTCATCTCCGGTTTTAGGAGTGAGCAAAAAGTTGAATGTCTTAGGCTCTGCGGCACTGCCTGTAAGATCCTTCTCTCCTTCGATCGTTATCCCGACATCTGAGGTAAGGGTATTGACATACTCAGGTATGGAGGATCCACAGGATTTTGTTATCACAAGCGTGCCGTCATTATTCTCATCAACCGCACTCACGTGAATATTGACAGGATCCCTCTGCTTCGTAAATCCGTTACCGTCCTCTGTTGTCTCCGTGATGGTATAATCATGCTCTCCGGCCGATGTATAGCGGATCTTATCAAAGGTCACCAGTCCGGTACTGTTTGTCCAGGCTGTTCCCAGAGAAGTCTCGCCCTCCTTCAGCTCAAACATGAACTTCTGATTAAGTCCGAGCTTTCCTGCGGGAAGAGTCCTTCCATTTGCATCAACCACCTTTTTCTGTATCTGAAGCTGTACCTCACCCTCTGTCTTGTATTCATTGGTTATGGTCACATTTCCGCTGCTCTCTGTGACACCATCGACGGACACCGTTCTATTGAGCACTCCCCTGCCGCCGTCAGTCACAGTGACCTCTATCCTGTGATCTTTATCCTCTGCATTATCATAGATGATGCCTTTATTGCTTCCCGGGACCTCCCTTACATAGTAGACATATGTCCTTGAAGGCTGCCCGTTAAGATCTGCCAGACTGTATTTCTGCTCTGCAAAGCTCACTGAAGCAGAGCTTGTCTGTGCGGCATTGATGACCTTTGTATCCAGAAGCTGTTTGTTTTCATCAAGGAGCTGGAATGTAAAGTTCTCAACCAGCCTGGCGCCTGACATCACCTTAGTGACCTTGGGAGTAAATGACGCCTGTGCATTATAGCTGTTTACAAATTCGAACTGAACAGCATCCGTAGAAGAAGCAGCCTCTTCGCCATGATATGCGATCAGGTGGCCTGCTCCGTCACTCCTCCATTGCACAGTATAATCCTGGCTGTAATTCTCACCATAGATGATACCTTCCGTATCCTTCTGCTTTCTCTGCTCCACAAGCCTGTAGGCATGGGTTGTCCCTGCCCATGAAGCCGGAGCCTCTATCCAGTATGTCTCTGATTCCGGTGCCGACTTTGTAAGCGTGAAGGTAGTAAGCCTGCTCTCCCCGTCATAAAGATCAACCTTGAAATCATGTCCGTCAGGCCAGTAGTCATTAACCATGCTCTTCTTGACCTTGAATCCGAAGCGGCCGCTTTCGGTATAGCTGTTATTGAAGCCAGCGGACTGCAGGGCGGCAATATCTCCGCTCTTCCCGATATCAAGGCTTCCGTCTCCGCTGTCTTTTACAGCGACATTTACTGTATATACCGTGGGATCATAGGTAACGCCGTTATATACATTATTAACGGCCTCTGCAGGTATGACCTCATTCACAGTATATACATAATCCTTTCCGGCATCAGCGATCGTATAATCAATGGCATCAAACTGTACCTTTCCATCGCCGTCATTGGTCTTTGTCTGAATGACATTCCCGCTTTCGTCCTTCAGCTCGAAGCTGAATGCGCCCGCTTCAAGCGCTTTATTCCCTGTGAGCGTCTTTTTTGTCTCAAGGATCAGATTGCCCGATGCCGTATAGGTATTTACGAACCTGATCGGCTCAGAGGATGAGTATGCAAATACTATCCGTCCGTCTTCTATACCCGGTGTGATGGTAACGCTGTAGGTGTTTTTATCATATGTCACACCCGGTCTTCCGTTATCAACCTCCTCAAAGGTATATACCACCGGATTCCCGTCAGCCATATCCCGGGTGTATTTATCAAGCTCGATCCCTTCTGTCTGCTCGGCATTTCCATAAGGGATGGCTACTGTCTTAATAAGCTGTCTGGAGTCTCCCTCGCCCTTATAGATCCTTACATTGAAATTGTCACCCTGCTTTATCGCTCTTCCTGTAAGCTCCTTTGTCAGCAGGACAGTAGGGGTGCCGTCAAGCTCATACTTGTTTGTTATGGTACGTACGCCCTGATCCTCCTGTGTCTTACCCTCCTGATCGAGCTCTGTCACGGTAAGGGCTCCTGTTGCGTCAATTCCGACCCTTACAGTGAAGGTCACATCGCCTGAAGCCTCCCAGTCAGCATTCTCCGGCACAACCTCCCTGACGGTATATGTATGATCGCCCACATCCGCCAGATCATATGTGATCTCATTAAAGTAGAATTTAACCGGTCTTGAGCTTCCGGTGATGGTCACCTTCCTGTTTCCTTCCACAAGGGTATCGCCCTCATACAGCTCAAAGGTATGCTCCACTGTCCTTGTGGAAGCAAGGAACTCATTGGCCTTTACAGCCCATGGCCTGTATGATGCCGGATGCTCCTTAAGGTTTGTATATACTGCCTCTGCAGCTCCTCCGGCCTGCTGATCGCCGTAATGATATGTAACAGCTGCCGTAGGCTGCAGTCCCTGCTCCACATGAACCTTTACCAGATACGGAACCGGATCATAGATATATCCGTCCGCATCCATAAGATATTCCTTATTATTAACTGTTATCCTCTCTGCGCCCGCAGGAGCAGCCTCAGATATGCTGTACCAGTAGTCTGCTGTTTTGTTTTCATATTCTATCTCATCCCATGAGGCTGAAGGTGAGCCCTGTGTCGCATTAACCCTTGTGGCAGCCGGCATGGGAGCGCCGGGCGTGACGGCGCTTATATCGAAATCAAAGCCGCCTGCAGGCCAGCTCTCACCATCCCTCAATCCGCTCATCTGCTTATTGATACTGATGACGGCTGATGGATGATAATATTCATTAAGTATTGTAACCTTTGCCTTATGATCTCCGGTATTAAACTCCTCCGCCTTTGTAACTGTATTGCCATAATCGGTCTTTGTCATTCCTTCCAGATCGATATAATCCATGCTGTCAGGTCTCACATCACCGTCAGTGAAATATTCCCCGACCCAATACTGAGCTTTGGGAGCTCCCTCGATGACCTTAAGTCCGTTTATGGTTATCTTCTCTCCTGCCCTGATATCAAAATATACTGCAGGTCTGCCGTCCGGCTCTTTGCCGAGAATATAAGGGACATTCCTTCCCAGGCTGCTGGTCATTGTCATATTTGCATACGACTCCTCGTACCAGTATGTCCCGGAGCTGTCACCGCTTCCGAAAAGCATCACCTTATAGGATGTATCTTCGTTTGAGGCCTTTCCGTTCCTCAATACCTGCTTCGACACCTCTATGCTTCCGAATTCGGGCTTTTTGACATGATTTGTGAACTCAGGCATCCCGGGCCAGCAGCTGTATTCCGTTACAGTCCTGTTGACCTTTGTCTCAGCCCAGACATAGTACTTCTCAACATCGTTTTCCTTAACCTTCTGGGAGTTTATGAACACCTTGATATAGAAGGGTTCTGTATCATATTCGATATTTGCCGCGCTGCCGGGTACCTCCTTGATCTTATACATGAAGGAGATATACCTCGTATTATCATAGGAGTCGCTGACATGCGAATCAGTGCGGTCATAAATCTCCTTGCCCTCGAAGCTTATTTCCCCGAATGATATCTTGTGATCCGGCGTATTCTTAAAGATCGTTACGGTCTTCTCGCCGTTGCTCATGCCGGCAAGGTCCGGTATGGAAGCCGCATCCCTTATCACATATGCGTCATTGGCATCAAGATCATCATTACACAGATACTTGCTGATCCTGAATGTGAACCCGTCATCCGGCCACTGGCTGTCATCAACGAGATTTTCACTGCTGTCCTTCAGGAGCTTTGAGAGCTCGAGATCAAGATTGACCTTTGTATCCACAAACTGGGGCAGCTCCTGCCAGACCATATGCCACTCACCGCCGTTTGAGACCTTATCTGCCACAAGCCATCCTGTAGATGTGCCTCCGACATGGAAGGCTGCCTTCGGCGCAAGCACCATACCGAGGATAGAGCTCGGACATCCGGCGCTTGTAGCTTCATAAAGGTTCCAGACAACATGCTTGCTGTATTCATCTGCTCCGGCATCCTGCATGCTGGAATGTTTCTCGCCATCTCCGAGATCGATATAAAACTGCTCAAGATCTACAGAGCTCCCGGGAATATTGAATACGATCATCTGGTCGCTGTTAAGCTTGATGCGCATCGGACCGCCGTGACTGATATAGCTGGAATACCCCTCACTGTCAAATGTGAAATAATACGTACCTGCTTCACGCCCCGATATATCCAGATACCAGGGAGTATTGTCATTATCTGGGGTGAGATGTCCTGCTGCTGATCTGAAATCATATACATTCTCCTCATTTGCAAGTTCAGAGGACAATGTCCCGGACACCATGCTGCTCACCCTGTCTGCAAGCTCATCATAGCTGTGATTAGCATCTATATTGATCGCCCGGCTGGTCACATTTGTATTTTTCTTAAGTATGGCCGCCACCTCAGGGGTCGTCTCGAGCGTATACCTTCTTCCGCCATATGCATCCGCATACCAGCTCGTACCATTGTATGATGCGACGATATCATTGCCGGGATTGTGGGATCCTGTATACACGCCCTGCGTAGTATTGCATTCCGCATTCAGTTTCCCGACCGCGATATTCGTATCCATGTGGCCGCTGAGAGAAAGCTCATTGGCGGTGACGCCGTAATAGACCGCATCACCGAGGATATCATTATAATAGCGGGTCGTACCGGGCTTTATCTCGGTATTGGCCTTGAAAAGGATCTTTGAAAAGCTGTCAAGAGAAAGCTCTGCCGTCTCATTCTCAACAGATACTGCAGCATCCACGACAGTGGGCACTATCTCATCGCCCTTCTCCTCGAAATGTATGACTTCCACGCTGTCGCCTTCTGCAGCGGATATCTCATTTCTGAGCTGATCTCTCTTGAATTCAACGGAGACAGTCACGGAACCTTCCTCAGGCTCGATCTCTTCGCTCTTTGTTTCGTCCGTAAAGAAAGCTATATCATACAGAAGGGAATTATCGACTGTATATGCCTCCTGTCCTTCCTTCAGATCTGAATTAAGCATATCAAGATATGCCTTAGCCTCCTCATCCGTCAGAGGGGTAACACTGAAATATGCATCATCAGGGACCGCATCCGCCTTTTCCAGGGTTGCAGTCACCTTGATCCTGTTATCCTCATATTCATAAACCCGCTTCACTGCTGCATTTTCGGAAACAGCCTTATTCTCAGACACTCCGTTTTCGGATACGGCTTTATTCTCAGATACTCCGTTCTCCGAAACAGAATCATCCCCGGAAACCTCGTTTTCCGAAACCTTATTCTCCGAAACCTTCTCTTTGTCTGCCTTATTCGAGGATACCTCATTTTCGGATACCTCATTTTCCGAGACTTCATTTTTGGAGACTTCGTTTTCTGAGACTTCATTTTCTGAAACCTCATTTTCGGATACTTCACTTTTTGTTAATCTGTTTTCGGATATTTCATTCACGGAGACAGGCTCTTCTTCGTCAGCCTCTTCCCTGATCCCGTCATAATTCATAACTATGACAGCATCCTTCACAAGCTTCGTCCAGGAAGCATCAGCAG
Organism: uncultured Lachnospiraceae bacterium; assembly: GCA_947165275.1. Taxonomy (GTDB): domain Bacteria; phylum Bacillota; class Clostridia; order Lachnospirales; family Lachnospiraceae; genus NK4A144. The sequence continues at coordinate 12,046 of CAMUZQ010000041.1, forward strand.
CATCCTTATCCTTTATGTCCTCATCCGTGGTTATGGAATAAACCTTCTTTCCATCCTTGTCTTCCGTAAGGACGGCTGTGATATCATAATCGTTTTCTTCTATATTAATAGTGGTTTTGGTGTAGGTGTAGTTCTCTATCTCAGGAGCTTCATATTCAAACACATATAAATAATCGGGATCGATCTCAAGATCCTCTGTATCCTTTATGGCGGATCCCGTCTCACCGTCAATAAAAGAAGCACGGAGCCTGATATCAGGTACAGTCTCCTCTTCCTCTTTATTTTCCTCTGTTCCGGCTTCCGCCTCTTCACCGTCAGTCGTCTTTTCACCTTCGACGGCTTCACCCTCCGTATCATCGCTCTCGTCAGAGGCGGATTTTACGAGCTCTTCCGACGGCTCTTCCTCAGCAGCCTCCTCCGTATCGCCTCCCTCGCCCGGAGCCTCCTGTACCACATCATCCTTATCCTGCGTGGTCCCGTCTACTGCCTCTCCGGATTCCACAGGCTCAGTCACCTCGTCATCTGCATAAGCATATGACCTTGTACCCAGACCAAAGACACTGGCTGCCGCAGAATACAATGTCTGAGACAGCATCGTAACCAACAGTATAGCTACGATTACCTTTTTGTTTGTTTTCCTCATAATCTACACCTCTCCGTATCCACGTTTCCTGCCACCTGAGGATCAGATCCGCTGTGTTGTGCCGCATATGACCGGCAGCATCATATAAAAGCATAGTCTGACCCACTTTCACTATTAACAATATTTTACCATACGTAAAAGCTTAAAAAATACTGTTATGTAGCACATTTTTTCCAAATGTCAATTGGTAATATTGACGAAATTTTGTCTGTTAATTGAGAATTATTTGTGAAATGTGTTTATGTAAAGACATTATGTAACCAGAAGATACGGTCTCTTACAGACGTAATCGGAAATCATCTCACCACCGAGGGCCGTCTAAGCTTCTTGGCTTCATAGAGCTTCGCATCTGCTTTGTCCATAACAGAAGCGAGCTCGGTATATTCCTCCTGACGGAAGATGTGGAATCCGAGAGAGATCTCCACAAAATACGGCTTGCCGGACACGGAATTATATTCCTCGCACTTTGCCTTGACAATTGCCCTTACCCTGTCCGTATCCTTCTCATCAACGACGGTAAAGATACCCATATACTCATCACCGCCCGTCCTTCCAAGCGGCGCCAGGGACCCGACTGCCTCGCGCAGGGTTTCGGCCGCCCTGATTATGGCATTGTCGCCCTCATTATGACCGAAGGTATCATTTATCTGCTTCAGATGATCCAGATCTGCCATCATTGCGGCAAAGTATCTGTCTTCATTTTGTTTCATGTATCCCGACACGGCGCCAATAAGCCCCAGTCTGTTATAGAGCCCTGTAAGATTATCGTGTCTGGCGAGAGCCTGAAGCTCGGCATGATACCTCGCCCTCTGCATGGATATCTGAAGATATCTGAGACTTGACCCTATCTCGAGAGAAAACATATAGAAGAACTCCGTGCGCTCAGGCTCGATCTCAAGATTCAGTGTGCCATACTGGTATTCCTCATAAAACAGGAAGAAAGACATGAACCTCCCTTCCGGTATGGCTTCCGGTATGCCGCTGCCCTTCCCGGCATCCAGCAGAGGAGCCTCTTCTCTCCTGTATACAGTGCAGTCGTTTCCGGTCTGCACCATCACAAGCCTCAGATTTTTCGGAAGTCCGGGATTCTCGCCGCTTTTCACCTTTCTCGGTTCATCAAAAAGATACACATACGACTTTGAAGTCCCCAGATAGGAAAGGCTCATCCCCAGCTTTTCCAGAAACCTCTCTCTGTCCGCAGTCTCCAGCAGCATCTCTCTCATAAGCAGGGAGCCGATCCAGGATTCATGCCGGCTGTCAAGGGATTTCCAGAGATTATGGATCAGCTCATCGCGCTCTATCTCGTCATTCTCATCCCATTTGCCGTCAGACTTCATCTCACATCCGCAGGAAGCCCTGCATACCATGGGAGATGTTATCATCTCGGACTTCACTTCCTTTTTGTCAAGTATGGCAAAAGCCTTATCGACCGCCTTCCTGGAGAGAAGGTCATAATCCTGTTTGATGGTGGTAAGCGGAGGATTCATGTATTTCGCAACCTCCGTATCGTCAAATCCGGTCACGGCTATATCCCGTCCCGGCTCAAGTCCGCGCTTTCTGCAGACTCTGTATATCGCAACAGCCATCTCATCATTTGCGGAAACTATGCCCTCGGCATCAGGATTATTATCCAGAAGCTTCTCTACCTCTCTGTCCACATGCTCTGAATAGTCCCCATGCTCTATCATCTGATCCGTAACGATAAAACCATGCCTGTTCATTGTATCAAGATACGCCCTGAGTCTCTCCTCAGCATCGCGGTTGCCATGAGGCCCGCCAAGGAATACGAGTTTTTTGAGGCCGTGCACCTTAATAAGGTGCTCCACGCATTCCACGACACCGTTGTAATTATCGGCTATGAGCCAGGCTCCGTTCTTGAGCTCGGTATCATTATCCAGGAGGATTATCGGTATCTCCGGCATCCTGCTCAGAAATTCGTCAACAGTTATATGGCTCTGGTATATGGAAAGAGTCCCGATGGAAACAATGAGAAGATCCAGATCATCAAACCTGCTGAGGTTATAAAAATCAGAATACTGGTAATCAAATTTATTCCCCTGGGCATCAATATCTGCCAGGAAGCTCGAACTTTCGGTACCCAGATAGAATCTGGAGTCCACGTCCCTTTCCGAAAGGAATTCCCAGATGAGACGGACAAGCCTCCTCGGATGATCCGAGTGATAATTACCTACCATTACGCCTATGCGCATTCTCTTTTTTTCTGAATTCTCTGTCTTCATGCCGGTTTATAATATCCTACATTTATTGCATGTACAAGGAATCTCTGCTTTGCTTCTCCGGAGCCGTTGCAGGTAGAGAGCGTAAGGGAATTTCTATGCTTGTCTACCGGTGTCTCCATATCCTGGACTCTGTCCGAAAGAGCCATATCCACATAATCCCAGTATTTCTGCTGGGTCACTGCATACTCAAAATAATCAGATTTCGGAGGAACCTTGTGGAAGGAATATGCCCGGTAAGCATATACTCCCTCCTCCGTGTAGAAATAAATATACGGATTCTCTGTAATGGGCTTCGGATCGGAAAGCAGCTTTCTCAGGGATCCGAACATGGTTCCGTTTTTCATATTATGACCGTATATGAATGTATTATAATCCTTCATATCCTTTGCACAGCCGGAATCTATAAAGATGCAGCCGGTGACATTCTCCGTCCCCTCATAGGTATGATGAAGATAATATTCATTATCCTCTCCCCTGACCACAGGGTAGCTGATCTCGAGACAGGGTACATAAAGCCAGCCCTTATAATCCGGATTGGACGCCTTTAAGGCTGCATGATCTATGACCAGATTGGGATAGGTACCGATATCATAATGAGGACCGTCATCCGCAGACGTGAAATCATCCTCCGCGATCTCCTCGATCTCTTCCACCGGCACAGCCTCCACAGGCGAATCCTCCAGCCTTACGCCTGAGATTATATCTTCATATTCCACATCCGCCTCAGCATACTCCGTCTGCGTCCGGATTATCTGCACAGCCGCCACAACGATGACCGCCGCCGCTATTCCGATCCCTATCCTTTTCTTCGTGCGCTTCCTCATCTGATCACTGCCCGATAGCCTTTTCCTGTATCAGTTCCGTATCCGGTCAGCCGCATCCGTCGCAAGCTTATCACACCTTTCATTCTCCGGATGACCGGCATGGCCCTTTATCCACTCAAAGCTGTATTCATGCCCCTGCACAGCCCCAAGAAGCCTCTGCCAGAGCTCTGTATTCTTCACGGGCTTTTTGTCGGAGCCCCGCCAGCCATTAGCCTGCCAGTTGTCCAGCCAGCCCTTGTTAAAAGCATTGACCACATACTGCGAATCAGTGAGCACATGCACGCGGCAGGGTTTATTAAGCTCCTCAAAGCCCCGGATGACCCCCATCAGCTCCATTTTATTATTTGTCGTATCAGGGAAGCCCTCGCTGTATTCCCTCTCATGCGCAACTCCCCTTGAATCAACGAATCTGAGTATCGTGCCATACCCGCCGGGTCCCGGATTCCCTCTGGAACTTCCGTCAGAAAACAACCAGATCTCCTGCATATCCTATACATATTCCTTATTCATTATTACTGTCAAGTAGCTTCCGGGCATTGCCTGAGAAAATAAGCTCATATTCCTCATCTGTAAGCCCCAGCCTCCCGAGCGCCGCTATGGTCTCCTTCTGCCCGCTCCATGGAGAATCGGTCCCGAAGAGGCATCTTCCGGCTCCGTGCTTCCTTATGATCCTCTTCCACTGCCCATCCTCAATGTATCCGTCGGTGAATGAAAGATCAATATAGACCTCACTACCTGCCAGCAGTCTTTCCACCTCATCCCACAGCTTCCAGCCGCCCGTATGGGCAAGCACCAGCTTATCAGGATGTATCCCGTCAATAACAGCAGCCGCCATCTCAGGCGTCGAGCATGGATCGTCAGGAAGCCCGATATCTATGCCTGCATGCACGGATACTATCATGCCAAGAGATGAAGCCTCGTAAATAATATTCATGGATTCCTTCGAATCAAGCGCCACGCCGTGATAATCCGGGTGAAGCTTTATACCCCTGAAGCCGTAGCTTTTCAGCAGCTTAAGATGCTCCTTATATTCCGGATCTCCGGGGAATACCGCTCCGAATGAGATAAGAGCTTCGTGCTTCTCATTTATCTCAGAAGCAAATCTCATTATACTGTCAAACTGTGATACCTTTGTGATCACAGGCAGGACCACGGACAGAGATACCCCGGCCTCCGACATGGCTTTTTCCAGTCCCTCAGCGGTTCCGTCGGCATACGGCGCTATCCCCGCCATGTCGGAAAGAGACCTTACGGTCCCTTCCGCTATGCGGTCCGGCCAGATATGGGTATGAAAATCAACTATCCCCGGTTCAGTCATATCAGGCACCGGCCGCCTGCTCACCCAGAGAGCTCTGGGCCTTTACCGGATCATCCGTCTTTATGAGCATCCTGGCCTCGCTGTCACTTGAAGGGGCGGCATACATATACTCTATATTAACCCCGGCTTCAGAGATCTTCTTTACAATACCCGCAAGATAACCGACCTCCGGTTTAAGCTCCACGGAGATTACCTCATTTACTATGGAAGTGTAGCCCGCGCTCTTCATCGCCTGCTTTGCCTCATCCGGCTTATCCGCTATGATCCGCATGACACCGAATTCAGATGTGTCCGCAAGCGACAGCGCCTTCATATTTATATTTGCCTCCTTTAATGCCCGTAACGCCTCGTCCAGTGTTCCGGGCCTGTTCTCAAGAAAAACCGAAAGCTGCTTTACTAACATAATTATGTCAACCCCCTCTTCTCAAATAAAACCTTAATAAAACAGTAATGTGTCGCATATTTATGTAAACAATATCCGCACCGGCGCCCTTAATCACTCAGTTTGCGTTTATCTTCCACATGCTTTGTCTTTCCTTCGGAATGGGGCAGCGCATTCGGCTCGACAAGCTTGACCTTTGCCTTGATCCCCACCGTCTGATGTATCGCATTTTCCACATCAGAGCGGAGCTTCTCCAGCTTTCTGACCTCATCGGAGAAAAATCTCTCCTCGACCTCTATGGCGACATCAAAGGTATCATTATTGTTTATGCGGTCTACAGTGATGAAATAGTTCGGTGTGGTCCCGGCAACTGTAAGCAGCGCGTGCTCGACCTGCGAAGGGAATACATTCACTCCGCGTATGACAAGCATATCATCAGACCTGCCCTTAAAGCGCTGTATACGCGCCATAGTCCTTCCGCATTCACACTGTCCATATTCAAGCGAGGTCAGATCCCTTGTCCTGTATCTGAGAAGAGGCATCCCGACCTTTGTGAGAGTCGTGATGCAAAGCTCGCCAGGCTCGCCATGCGGCTTCTGCTCAAGAGTATCGGGATCTATTATCTCAGGAAGGAAATGATCCTCATATATATGGAGGCCCCTGTGGAACCTGCAGTCACAGGCTACTCCGGGTCCCATGATCTCTGTCAGCCCGTATATGTCATAAGCCTTGATATTAAGCCTCTGTTCGATCTGCTCCCTCATGGCATCTGTCCAGGGCTCGGCTCCGCAGATGGCATATTTCAGCCTGATCCTGTCCACAAGCCCCTCCTTCTCCAGAGCCTCTGCCACATGAAGCAGATAAGAGGGTGTACACGCTATGGCAGTAACCTCACAGTCGATCATCATATCTATGAGCTTCTTTGTATTGCCTGTAGACATGGGTATGACCATGGCTCCGAGATTCTCAGCTCCGTAATGAGCCCCCAGGCCGCCAGTAAAAAGGCCGTACCCGTAGCCTACCTGTATGATATCATCCCTGGTCACCCCTGCCATGGCCAGCGCCCTTGTCACACACTCGGACCATATGTCTATATCACGCCTTGTATAACACAGCACCTTGGGCTTTCCGGTGGTCCCCGAGGAGGCCTGAACCCTCACTATCTCCTGTCTGGGGACGGCCAGCAGTCCGAAGGGGTAATTGTTTCTGAGATCCTCATAGGTGGTAAAGGGGAGCTTCTCCAGATCCTCAACCGTCTGTATGTCTCCCGGCTCCACACCGCTCTCCTGCATCTTTTTCCGGTAAAACTCCACATTGTGATAGATCCTTTCGACCTGCCTGTGAAGCCTTTTCCCCTGCAGCACGGTGATCTCATCCCGTGTCATACACTCTTTTGTTTCATTCCAGATCATTTCATACCTCTCTAAATTCACGCAAATACCGGATCCCCAGTCTTCGCTAAAAAACACTATTATTGTTATTATAAGTCTGTTGTGCTATAATTTCCACTATGTTTGACGAAAATAGGCATTACCGACACGAATATAAATATGTAGAGCCGGAGCTTAAGCTCAAGGCAGCAGAGCTGAGGATCAGTTCCTTTATGGGTAAGGATCCGCACGCCGGGGATAAGGGTTTCTACAGCATAAGAAGCCTTTATTTCGATGATTACTTTGATTCCTTCCTTATGGAAAATATTGACGGGGTTGATGAGCGCGAGAAATGGCGCATAAGGATATATGACAGGGATACTGGCTTCATTAGCCTGGAACGAAAGAGCAGGAAATCAGACCTTATCTCAAAGGATTCCTGCAGGATAGATGAGGCAGTATTCAAAAGCATAATCGACGGAAGCATCAATGTGGAGGATAAGAATCCCCCGCTTTTAAATGTCTTTATAGCAGCCGCCAAAACAAGGGCTCTCCATCCCACTGTCATAGTGGAATATGAGCGGACCCCCTTCACGGCAGCTCAGGGAAATACAAGGGTGACCTTTGACCGAAATATTCGTTCTTCCTCCGAGCTCGACGCTCTGCTGGCTGACAGGGAGCTGATGTCGAGGCCGGTGCTTGAGACCGGACAGAATCTTCTGGAAGTAAAATTTGACGCTTTCCTTCCGGATCACATAGGTCATGCGATAGAAACGGGAAGGATGCGAAGGGAAACCTTTTCAAAATATTATCTCACCCGCAAATTTACCTTCAATGGTACATCGGCAACCGGACATTATGTCGGAAGGCTATTAAGAGTACATCAATAACACATAAATCAAGTAATATAAACGGAGGCAGTCATGGCAACATTTTCAAGCATTTTCAAACGTTCATTTCTGGAGGGCTATGCAAATATAGAGCTGTCCACATCACAGATACTGATCGTTATGTTCTTCTCACTCCTTGTGGGACTGTACATCTATCTGGTTTACAGATTTCTTACAAAAAGGACATTTTATTCCAAGAGCTTTAATATTTCACTTGTGCTCATGTCAGTGATCACGGCGGCGATAATCCTTACCGTCCAGTCAAGCGTGGTGATCTCGCTCGGTATGGTTGGCGCTCTTTCCATAGTCCGTTTCAGGACGGCAGTCAAGGATCCGATGGATCTGGTATTTCTTTTCTGGTCCATATCCGTAGGTATCATCTGCGGTGCAGGCCTTGTAGAGGTAGCCATAATCCTTTCGCTCTCGGCTACAGCGCTTATCATGGTTCTTGACCGCATTCCCGTGATCCAGTCTCCGATGATACTCATCGTGAACTCCTCAGAGGATAAGGATCAGGCGATCGCGGAAGCAGTAAAGAGCAATACCAATGCATATATCGAGAAGTCAAGAGTACTTGCAAACGGCAGCCTCGAGCTTGTATATGAGCTTCGCACAAAGGACGCCTCAGCGCTTTCAAAGAGCATAGGCGCCATAGAGGGGGTCTCATCTGTATCTCTTCTTTCACACGACGGAGAGATAAGCTTCTGAGACGAGCCTGAAGGTTCTGTTGATCAAAGGAAAAAAAGCGGATCGGCATCATGACCGGTCCGCTTTTGTGTTCCGCTTCAGCTGCGTTGTGTCAAAAGGGTCATCAGGCCGTATATCCTGCCTCGAAAGCCTGAAGATTTATATCTGTTGTCTTTGGCGGCACTGTCTTTTCTATTATCCTGCGCCACTGTTCCTTCGTAAAGTCCATATGTCCCGCTGCCATTCCAAGGACCACGAGATTAAATACCCTCTGATTCCCCAGCTTCTTTGCCTCTGCCATGGCATCTATGGAATATACCGTATGCTCCTTTCCCAGATCCTCAAGGATCTGCTCCGGATACCTGGCCGCACCTGTCACCACGGGCATGGGATCTATACGCTCATCATTTACTATCAATACTCCGTCCTTCTTCAGGAAGTGCGCATATCTTAAGGCTTCAAGCCTTTCAAAGGCGATGAGCACATCTGCCTGCCCCTCCTCGACTATGGGCTCCGCAACCTTGTCACCGTATCTTACAAATGTAACGACGGAGCCGCCGCGCTGCGCCATGCCGTGAACCTCTGATATCTTTACATCATATCCGGCATCCGCCATGAGCCCTCCCAGTATACGGCTCGTAAGCAGCGTTCCCTGTCCGCCTACTCCTACTATCATGATATTTTTTGTGATCATATCTCTGTCTTCCTCTCAAATCTTTTCCCGTACGGGATTAGTGCAGCCACTATTTTATCATATTTCGATTTTATATCACAATCAAAGGTCTCTTTTCTATTCCCCGCTCTCGTAGATCACCGCTTCAAAAGGTGACAGCACTCCGGGCCTGTCTTCGCCTGCTGAATCGGTCAGGCATACGGCATCCTTTACGAGATCTGCGTCATACCGGACTTCACTGCCGGTAAAATTAATGAGGATCGTGGCCTTTTTTCCCGAATGCTCCCTGGTATAAGCAAAAATGCATTCATCATCAGGCATGATATCCTCATAGCTTCCCTCAGACAGTTCACTGTGCTCCCGGCGAAGCCCGGCCAGTCTGATATAATAGCTCAGAACAGAATCCGGATCCTTTTTTTCCGAGCTCCGGTTAAAGATCTGATAATCAGGATAAACAGGGAGCCAGGGATCTCCTGTGGTAAAGCCTGCATTTGCGGAGTCATCCCACTGCATCGGAGTCCTTGCGCTGTCTCTTGCAAAATGATGTACCCCGTCCATCGCCTCCTCTTCCGTATAGCCCTCCTCCAAGGCAAAGCTGTAGTGATTCTTAGTGGAGATGTCGTTGTAGTCATCGATATCAGGCCAGTCCACATTTACATATCCGAGCTCCTCTCCCTGCATGATGAAGGGAGTTCCTCTCATCGTGAGAAGCAGCACAGCCAGGGCCTTGCCTTTTGCGATACGATCCCCGTCCCCCGGCATGAAGTGATCTATGGATCGCGGCTGATCATGATTTTCCAGAAATACGGGAAACCATCCCCCGGCCTCATCCGAATCCTCCAGATTCTCCGAGAAAAAAGACTTGAATTCACTGAGCTTCCACTCGCGGCGCCTGCACCAGTTGCTTTCATCCGGAAGGTCTATATTTACAAGTCCGAACTCAAAGACCATGTCGAAGACACCGTCCTTTCCGATCCAGTTCTTAAGATCGGAGGGTGATACGCCGTTTGCCTCACCGACAGTGAAGATATCGGTCCCCTCCTGTACATTCGCTTTGAATTCATGAAGATAATCAAGTATCCCTTCGGTATTTGCTGTCATCGCATGGATCCCTGCCATGCCATCGGATGCATCCGGTTTTCCGTCTTCAAACACCTCCGGTTTTTTGATATATGTGATAGCATCCAGGCGGAAGCCTCCGACTCCCTTATCTATCCAGAATCCGGCTATATCCTGCAAAGCCTTTCTGACCTCGGGATTCGCCCAGTTCAGGTCAGGCTGTTCCGGAAGGAAGGTATGAAGATAATACTGTCCCCTGGTCTCGTCATATTCCCATGCAGAGCCTCCGAAAATGCTTCTCCAGTTGGTAGGAGCACTGCCGTCAGGCTTAGGATCTTCCCATATATACCAGTCACTTTTATCATTATCCTTTCCTGATCTGGATTCCCTGAACCATTCGTTTTCGACGGATGTATGATTGAAAACGAGATCCATGACGATACGGATATCACGGTCACCGGCTTCTTTTATAAGCCTTTCCATGTCATCCATGGTGCCATAAGCAGGATCTATATTATAATAATCGGCGATGTCATAACCATTGTCCGCCTGAGGTGATACATAGCAGGGTGTGAGCCATATCGCGCCTGCACCAAGCTCCTTAAGATGATCAAGTTTTGACGTGATCCCGTTCAGATCCCCCACACCGTCCCCGTCAGAATCACAGAAGCTTTTCACATATATTTCATAAGCGACAGCACTCTTCCACCAGCCATTTCCGGAATAAGGATACTGATCCCCTCCCGGTGTTTTACTGCATCCTTCCAGCATAAGCATACATACTCCCAATATGAAACCGATCATCCTTTGTTTTATTGACTTAACTGCCATACAATGTGTCCTTTCTTCCGGAAAAATCCGATCAGATCAGTCCCGCTTTCCTGGACAAAAAGCCGACCAGGATCAGCATGTATATCGGAACTATGACTTTAAGAACGATATTTATCGTTTCCATAGCATCCCCTTGCCGTGTATATGATATCACGGCATATCATCATCCGGCTTGTCAATTCGGGATCTCAAAATCCAGGCAGCTCCTCTGTGCTACAAAAGGCCTTACTTTATTATCAGCAATATCGACATGCAGAGGATTTACCGAATAGCCTTTCAACGATCCTTCATCTTCAAACAATGAATCCAGCATAAGATCACTATTTGAAGAAGCCAGAGGCTCCGTATATACACTGATCTTCTTAAGCCCCGGTATCTTTCCTGAAAGCCCCTCCAGTCCTTCCTTTATACCGGCCTTGATCTCAGCCGCCTTTTCTCCGGAATACTCATCCTTCAGTTTCCATACGATCACATGTCTTACCATTTTTCTTCCTCCTCTAAATAATCCCTGACAGATCCCGTCTGTCTCCCTGACTTACTCCGCTGTCTTCCTCCAGCGCCTCTTTTATCTGCCTGCCGATATCACGGTATCGGCTGAAAAGCTCCGGAGCATTTTTACGCACGCTTTCTTTATCTCCGGCCATGGCAGCCATCTCCAGCTCAGCGGCGCGCTCCGATATATCCTGTATTCCGACAGCCTTCGCGCGGTATTCAATCATCACACACAAGCCGAGCAGAAGATCCGGCAGAGAATACTCTCCTGTTATGATCTCCATTCTGCCTGACTCGATCTTGGAAAAATCCAGGATATCATTGATGATACCCAAAAGACTTTCCCCTGCTCTCTCGATATTGTCAGCGTATTTTCGGATATTCTCATCGGAGCTCTCACGCCTGATCAGCTCATTCATTCCAAGGATGGCTGTTACCGGCGTACGTATCTCATGGGACATGTTTGAAACAAAATCAGACTTCAGCTGACTTGCATGCCGGGAATGCTTCATTTCGCAGTATATAAACAATATTATAAGACCTGCAACGAAAAAAAGCACGATAATAAAGCAGCCCATGTAGTCATCCATCAGATCCCGGAAGGTATAGAATTTGAAACACATCAAGTGTTTCAAATTCGTACTTGGCAGGTTTCTTTAGAAACCTGTCCGGTGAAGCCGGATT
>CAMUZQ010000042.1 GCA_947165275.1 uncultured Lachnospiraceae bacterium
AAAAAACTTCAAGCTGAAAATATCTTGCCCCAGCGAGCCAAAAACAATAAAGTATAGATTCCTGTTTTCGAAAAACACACGAAAAGCAGGAATCTATGTTCTTTTGTCAAGAATTATCGCTATGGTATATAATTGTGTAATCTGTAAATCTATTTGCATAGGGGGAATAAGATGTCAAAAACATTATCTGATATCAAGGCTCTCATAAAAGAGCAGGATATCCAATTCGTTGATTTCAAGCTTACCGATATTACCGGACGGTGGAGGCATCTGAGCATACCGGCGGAGAGGCTCTCAGAGAGCACCATGGAGCATGGCATAGGCTTTGACGGTTCAAATTACGGCTATGCTCCCGTCGAAAACAGCGACATGGTCTTCGTGCCTGTCCTTGATTCCGCCGTGGTAGACACATACTCGGAGATCCCTACCCTGTCCATGATAGGAGATGTCCGTGTCATAGACCTCCCGGAAAACAGGCCCTTCGACCAGTATCCACGCAATGTCGCCATACGCGCCCTTGACTACATGAAAGAGCTGGGTGTAGCGGACGAGATGAGGATCGGACCCGAATACGAATTCTATATCTTCGATCAGGTCGGCTATGAGATAGGCGGCGGCACTGTATCTTCAGAGATAAAAACAAGACAGGCGCCCTGGGTAAAGGAATGTGATGAGGATAACAACGGCTTCCAGGTTCCACACGGGAAGGGCTATCATACAACTCTTCCCCAGGATATCCACGATTCACTGAGGAGCAGGATGTGCCTCGCCATGAATGACTGGGGCATCGATGTGAAATATCATCATCACGAGGTCGGAGGCTGCGGACAGATGGAGATAGAGGTGGAGCTTGGAGATATGCTCAAGCTTGCCGATGATACCATGTCAGCCAAATATGTCATCAAAAATGAAGCTGTGCTTAACGGCTGTACAGCAACCTTCATGCCCAAACCCCTTGCGGGCGAGGCAGGAAACGGCATGCATGTGCATATGCATCTTTTCAAAGATGGAAAGCCTGTATTCTATGATGAGAAAAACTACGCACAGCTGAGCGATACTGCCCACTGGTTCATGGGCGGACTCCTGACCCACGCAGGAGCCCTCTGCGCCATCACAAATCCCTCGACAAATTCATACAAGCGCCTCGTACCTGGCTTTGAAGCGCCTGTCACCATAGGCTACGCCATGGCAAACCGCAGTGCAGTCATAAGGATCCCTGCTTACGCAAAGACTCCCGAGACCAAGAGATTCGAGCTTCGCAATCCCGACGCGACCTGCAATCCCTATTATGCCTACTCTGCGATACTGATGGCAGGTCTTGACGGCATACAGAAAAAGATCGATCCCCATGCAAAGGGCTGGGGGCCTTACGATTTCAATCTTTATGATCTCTCTGATGAGGAGAAGGCAAAGATATCCGGTCTTCCCAAGACCCTGGGAGAGGCCATAGATGCACTTGAGGCCGATCATGACTTCCTTACAGCCGGAGGCGTCTTCCCCGAAAGACTCCTTGAGCAGCTGATCGCGCTCGAAAGAAAGGATCTGGAGCAGATCTCCCAGATACCTCATCCTGCCGAGTTTGCAATGTATTATGATCTGTAAAAGATGAATAAATGAAACGCATCCGGCGACCCTCAGACAGAGGTGACCGCCGGATGCATTTTTTTGAAAATGATCCTCAGGATCCTTATCCGAGATCCTCAGAATAAATGCGGTGGGAGGCCTTTCCATGGGTCTTCACATAATACAATGCCTTATCCGCCTTGTTGAAAAGAGTCTCAAAATCCTTACCGTCTGTCGGGATGACAGCTATGCCTATGGACATGGACACATCATTTCCGAAATCCTCACCGTCAAATGCATGCCTCACAAGTCTCTGAACCTTGTCAGCAAGATTTCCCGCATCCTCCGGTCCGCGTATATTATGCATGAATACAAGGAATTCATCTCCGCCTATGCGGCCCGTGACATCCATCCCCTTGAAATTGTTTCTGATGACATCTCCTATCTTTGCAAGCACTCTGTCTCCGGTGCTGTGTCCGTAGGTGTCATTGATATGTTTGAAAAGATCAGTATCCAGTATCATGAGAGCCCCCCTGAGCTCTCTGTCCTTTTCATACTGCTGAAGAGTGCTTTTTATAAGCGTCTCAGTCGCCATTTTGTTCATGAGTCCCGTCAGTCCGTCATGATCGGCGCGAAGCTTCAGCTCTATCTCCTTCAGCTTGCTCTCATGTATATCCACTATATGGCCTATCACATGGGAAACATAGCCTTCCTTTCCAAGTATGCTTACTATATCCGCCCTGTACCAGCGATAATCATCTGTCGGATTTATGAGCCCCCTGGAACGGAATTCAATCCTGTCTCTGTGCGGATGAGCCATGGCGCTGTCCATTATATTCTCATAGGACTCAAGATCCTCTTCATGTATGCCGAGTGTGGGTATTTTGTCGTGATAGCCGTTTATCACCGAATCATGGGAAAGAGAATCGGTCTCCGTGAACCTGTAGATACAGACATCGGTGCGGCAGTTGAAATCAAAGGTGATATCCGTATCCATGAGAAGATGCATATAATCGGACTGCCGCTTCAGCTCCTCCTCTATAGTCTTCTGCTCGGTGCAGTCAAGTATGACCATGCTTATGATATTTGAGCTGCCCTCTCTTGAATGGAGATTTCCATGGAAACGAAGCCACATGAGACTTCCGTCAGGGCTGACTATCCTGAATTCGAACTCGGCGGCGCCGTCATCTGCAAGTATGTCACTGATGCCCTGCTCAAATACAGGAAGATCATCCGGGATGATGGAAAGCCTTATATTCCTGAAGATATTATCGATATCCTCCCTGCCGCCGGCAAACATGCGGTAAAGCCCCTCATTTGTATATATGGGAGTGAAGCTCCGTGTATTTGAATCCACCTCAAATACACATATGCCACCGATAAAAGAATTGACGATGGAATTAATGAATTCCTGATCTGTTTCTTTCCGCATTGCACCTCCGTGCCACGAAATCCATCTTAGGAGCTGTTCAGAAATAATGCTGTACCCTCATTCCGAATGACAACATTATAATCCAGAGACGCACTGTATTCAATCTTCATCAGAGGCGAAAAATCTGTCAAGCTTATCCAGACAGCTGATAAGAGCCCTCATCTCATCCTCCTCAAGCCCTCTCACTGCCGCTTTTATCATTTCCTTATGGAAATCCCTGTGATGGAAGAAGGCCTTTCTGCCCTTTTCCGTAAGAGTCACATAGACCACCCTCTTATCCTCGGTCGAGCGCTCTCTTTTTATATATCCCTTTTTTTCCAGGCTGTTCATATTTACGGTAAGTGTCCCCACCGTCACCATCCTTTTGGCAGCTATCGCAGACATATTCTTCGGCTCATCCACGCCTATGGCATCTATGATATGCATGTCATTATTGGAGATGTCCATGAAATCCCCTGTGATCACTGCCCTGGACTCCGCCTCCAGCACCTTATTGAAAAGATTTACCAGAAGACGGTTAAGCCTGCTTGTATTATTGCTTTTATTTCCCATGTTTTTCTCACCATACCATGGCACATGCGCCGAAGGTCATGCCTGCTCCGAATCCGGAAAGCATTATCCTCTGACCCTTTTTGATCCTTCCTTCCCTGTTCAGCTCATCGAGCAGGATGGGTATGGATGCAGAGGAGGTATTCCCTGTTTTTTCTATATTCATCGGGAACCTTTCAATATCTGTCTTAAGACTCTTTGCGATCGATTCTATTATCCTTTTATTCGCCTGATGCAGTATGTAAAGGTCTATGTCCTCAGGCTTAAGCCCTGCCATGTCAAGGGCTTTTTTTATGCACACGGGCACCTGTCTTACGGCAAATTTGAAAACCTCTCCCCCGTTCATGTGGACCAGAAGATCCTCACTGTTTATCTCAGGCTCCGTCTCACCCTTTACGACCCTTCCTCTGCAGTAGAGCATGCTTCCGGCCATGCCGTTGCTGCCCTGGGACATTCCGGTTATACCGGATCCGTCCTCAGTCCCCGTATCCTCCACATATACCGCTCCCGATCCGTCTCCGAAGAGCACGCAGGTTCCCCGGTCTGTCCAGTCGATGATCTCCGACAGCACCTCGGATCCCACTATCAGAGCATTTTTGCAGGCACCGGACGCGATATAGTGATGGGCGGTATTAAGGGCAAATAAAAACCCTCCGCAGGCCGCGTTTATATCAAAGGCTATGGCATGCTCCGCCCCGAGCATATTCTGTACCCGGCAGGCAGCGCAGGGCAGGAGCATCTCAGTCGTACATGTAGCTACGATTATGAGATCCACGCTGTCAGCTGTCCTCCCGGCATTTTCGAGCGCCCTTTTACAGGCCGTGGCGGCGAGCGATGCCACCGTCTCCTTTTCTCCTATATGTCTTTCACGCATCCCTGTGCGCTTCCTGATCCACTCATCCGTGGTATCCACCATCTTTTCCAGATCAAAATTCGTAAGTATCTTTTCCGGAAGCGCGCTTCCTGTTCCCAGTATGGCTATACCCATCTCATCACCTCAAAAGGGTTAATAAACCCTGAATCTTCTGTATCTTTCCTCTGCTATCATTTCAGGCTCCATCCCGTCGTATTTCTTCAGGAAACGCTTGATGCCCTCCTTCAGATATACGCCTATGGCCTGCTTTGTATCCTTGTCGGCTCCGCCGTACTCAGGCACTATCTTCTCTATGACCCCGAGCCTTTTCAGATCCTGCGCCGTTATGTTCATGACCTCGCTGGCCTCCTTCGCCCTTCCGGCATCCTTCCAGAGTATGGAAGCAAAGCCCTCCGGTGAAAGTATGGAATAGGTTGCGTTTTCGAGCATCCATACCTCATTTCCTACTGCCGTAGCCAGAGCTCCCCCGCTGCCGCCCTCACCTATAAGGATGCAGAGCACGGGCACCCTGAGGGCAGACATCTCCATCAGGTTTCTCGCTATGGCCTCACCCTGGCCTCTCTCCTCTGCCTCTGCCCCGCAAAAGGCACCTGCAGTATTTACAAAGCTTACTATCGGACGGTTAAACTTCTCCGCCTGCTTCATAAGCCTCAGGGCCTTCCTGTAGCCCTCAGGCATAGGCATGCCGAAATTCCTCTCTACACATTCAAGAGCGCTGCTTCCCTTGATATCGGCGATCACCGTCACCGGCTGGCTGTCGATAAATCCTATGCCTCCGACTATGGCTCCGTCATCTCCGTAATACCTGTCCCCGTGAGACTCCACAAAGATATCAAAGATCGATTCCATATAATCAAAGGCCGAAGGTCTCTCTATCTTTCTGACACCCTTTACCTTTTCCCAGGCGCTCTTACCCTTACCGATGCTTATATTGATCCCCGAAAGACTTCCGAATATCTCTCCCAGACCCTTTTCCTCAAAATCCGACCAGGATCTCTTCCCCGCATTCTGATGGGATCTGATCAGGAAATACATGATCTTCTTGAGGACGCGCCTCGGTACTATGCCGTCTATGAAGCCGTGCTCCAAAAGAAACTCCGCCGTCTGGAAGCCTTCCGGCAGATCCTCTCCGGTCGTCTGCTTTATCACCCTTTGGCCCGCAAAGCCGATCAGAGCCCCGGGCTCCGCCATTATCACGTCGCCAAGCATGGCAAAGCTTGCAGTCACTCCCCCGGTGGTCGGATCCGTGAGTATCGTGCAGTACAAAAGCCCCGCATCTCCGTGCTTTTTTATGGCAGCAGAGGTCTTCGCCATCTGCATGAGCGATATCATGCCCTCCTGCATCCTGGCGCCTCCGGAGCAGCAGAAGATAAATACCGGGAGTCTTTCAGCAGTCGCTCTCTCGATCGCTGAGGTCACCTTCTCTCCTACGACATGCCCCATGCTTGCCATCATGAAGCGGGAATCACAGACACCCACGACAGCCTCTTCCCCGAAGATCCTGCATCTGCCCACGGTAAAGCCCTCATCAAGTCCTGTCTTTTCCCTGACCTCAGCGAGCTTTTCCGTATATCCCTCATAATTAAGCGGATTGCTGACAGGCATTGTCTTATACCACTCCTCGAAGCTTCCGGGATCGGCTACCATACGTATGCGGTTATTCGTCCTGACCCTGAAATACGCGCCGCATTCATAGCATACATACTTATGCGTGATCACCTTCTGTTTATCAAGGCTCTTTCCGCATTTCGGGCATTTAACGGCCTCATTCTCGGAAACAGGCTCAAAAGCTGTCTTATGCTTTAAAGGAGCGGTATGGCGCTGTTCTCTGCCGGAGTCAGTGTCCCGCTCTCCCTTTATCCTCTTTTTTATCGAAGCTATGTCGATCTTTTTCAGAAAATCCTTCACCTGCATCACCCCTTGTTCAATCACCTACGGCAAAAGTAAGCTCTGCCCGTGCCGCAAGCTCCCCGTCCACATAGGCAGTGGCCTTGCCCGTGCCTATAGGCCCCTTGCACTTATCTATCACAGTCTCTATGGTAAGCACGTCTCCGGGCACCACCTTTCTCTTAAACCTCGCCTTATCTATCCCGGCAAAATATGCTGTCCTGCCTCTCCATTCCGGAAGATCCAGAAAAGCCACAGCTCCCACCTGTGCCATAGCCTCTATGATCAGCACACCAGGCATCACCGGATTTCCCGGAAAATGCCCTGCAAAATACGGCTCATTGAAGCTTACGCATTTCTTTCCGACAGCCCTTATCCCGGGCTCCAGCTCCTCGATCGTATCTATCAGAAGGAAAGGAGAACGATGTGGTATCCTTTCCATTATCTCTTTAGTTCCAAGTATTGACATTGTCTATCCTCACTCCCGTGAATATCATCCTCTTTATCATCTGCTCATTCCTCAAATTCCGATGCCACAAGACAGGCATTATGCCCTCCGAAGCCCAGGGAATCGGAAAGGGCATATTTCACCTTGGTATTCACACTCTCCCTGCAGTAATCCAGATCCATCTCTTCTTCCGTATCCTTAAGCCCCACTGTCCTGTGAATGAAACCGTCCCGCATCTGAAGTACGCAGGTAATGAACTCCACGGCTCCTGCCGCACCCAGAAGATGGCCAACCATCGATTTTGTGGAATTGATCTTTATATCATAAGCATGCTCCTTAAAGGCAAGCTTTATCGCCCTTGTCTCAAAGAGATCATTATGCTTTGTCGCTGTGCCGTGGGCGTTGATATAGCCAATATCCTCCATCTGAAGCCCTGCGTCCTCTACGGCATTTTTCATCGCTGCCGCAGCTCCGCTTCCGTCCTCCAGAGGAGAGGTTATATGATAGGCATCCGCCGAGCAGCCGTATCCCTTCACCTCTGCATATATATGCGCTCCCCTTTTCTTTGCGTGGGAAAGCTCCTCCAGCACCACGATCCCTGCTCCCTCTCCCATGACAAAGCCGCTCCTTTCCCTGTCAAAGGGGATCGAGCACCTTGCCGGATCCTCAGACGTGCTGAGAGCCGTCAGAGAAGAAAAGCCTGCTATCCCTATGGGGCATACCGCCGCCTCGCAGCCTCCTGCCACCATCACATCGGCCTCTCCGTACTGTATTGACCTGAAGGCCTCACCTATGGAATTAGTTCCTGTGGCGCAGGCCGTGACCACATCTATATTCTTTCCCCTGAGCCCGTATATGATGCTTACGTTTCCGGATGCCATATTTGAGATCATCAAGGGCACAAACAGTGGAGCCACCTTGCCCTTGCCGTATTCCAGAAGTCTGGAATGCTCTCTTTCAAGAGCCTGGAGACTTCCTACACCGCTTCCTATAGCGCAGCCTGCCCTGAAGGGATCCTCTGAGCTCATATCAAGCCCCGCATCCTCTATGGCTTCCTTAGCCGCTGCCACTGCGAACTGTGAGAATCTCTCCATCCTTCTGGACATCTTCTTATCCATGAAAAGCTCAGGATCAAAATCCTTCACCTCAGCTGCAAGCTTTACCTTGTATTCCTCTGTGTCAAAGGCTGTTATGGGCGCAAAGCCGGTCTTCTCTTCCTTTACCGATCTCCAGAATTCCTCAACTCCGATGCCGATGGGTGTCACGGCGCCCATACCGGTGACCACTACTCTTCTTTTACTCATATCGCCATTCCTCCGTCCACGCAGAGCACCTGTCCCGTGATATAGTCTGAGGCCTCGTCAGCAAGAAAAGCTGCCGCCTCTGCCACATCCTCCGCCTGACCTGTTCTCTTCATGGGTATGCTCCCTTTGACCGCTTCCTTTGCCTTATCGCTCATGGCCTCAGTCATTTCCGTCTCTATAAAGCCGGGCGCAAGCGCATTTACACAGATACCCCTGCTGGCAAGCTCCCTGGCCACACTTTTGGTAAGCCCTATAAGTCCTGCCTTTGAAGCGCTGTAATTTGCCTGTCCCGCATTTCCGAGCACTCCGCTGACAGATGATATATTGATTATCTTCCCGCTCCTCTGCCTTAAAAAGGTGGGAGAAAAATGCCTTATAGTATTGAAGGCACCCTTAAGGTTTACGCCAAGAACCGTATCATAATCCTCTTCCGACATCCTCATGATAAGACCGTCCCTTGTGACTCCCGCATTGTTCACGAGGATATCCAGCCTTCCGAATCTCTCAATGACGGTCTTTGCAAGCTCTCCGCAGGATTCAAAATCCGATACGTCACACTTAAGCGCCACAGCCTCTCCGCCGGCCTCCTCTATAACCTTTACGGTATCCTTCGCCTTTTCCTCCGAACCGTTATAATTAACGATGACCCTGGCTCCGGCTTTCGCAAGCCTTATGGCTATCGCCCTTCCTATACCTCTTCCGGCGCCGGTCACCAGCGCCACCTTGCCATCAAGCATTACTGACCTCCTAAGTCCTTATTTCAGCTGCTGCAGCTCCTCTACACTTCCTATATGATATGCAGTAAGAGACGGATCGATCTTTTTCATAAAGCCGGTAAGCGTCTTTCCCGGTCCTATCTCTATAAAGGTATCAGTCCCGTCCTGCGCCATGCGCTCTATGCTCTGCTGCCACTTGACAGGGCTGTATATCTGTCTTGCAAGCAGGTCCCTGACCGATGCTCCCTCCGTCACATAGTCTGCCGTCACATTGGTCACATAGGGCATTACGGGATCTGCTATATCCGCAGTATCAAGCTCCAGCCTCAGCTCCTCCGACGCCCCTTTGAGCAGTCCCGAATGAAAAGGACCGCTGACCTTAAGCGGTATGCACCTTCTCGCTCCGGCTTCCGTAAGCTTTGCGGCTGCTTCATCCACAGCCTCCTTCTCTCCGGTGATGACTATCTGTCCGGGGCAGTTGTAGTTTGCTACTGATACGACCCTGCCGCTTTCATGAGCCACTCTGTCGCAGATCTCAGCAGTCTTATCCCCATCCATGCCTATGACGGCAGTCATTCCTCCGCCTGAAGGATATGCATTCTGCATATATATTCCCCTCTTCCTGACCACACGGAAGATATCCTCATCCTTCATTACCTTACAGGCTGCCAGAGCTCCGTATTCACCAAGGCTCAAGCCTGCGGCAAGATCTGCCCTTATACCTTCCTTCAGGATCACCCTGAGCATCGCTATCTCAGTGGTGACCATGGCGATCTGTGTATACTCCGTCTGGTCGAGCCTCTCATCCTTTTCAAAGCAGAGAGCCTTGATATCAAGGCCCACGATCTCTGACGCCTTATCAAATACCTCCTCCGCTTCCCTGTATTTTTCGCAGAAATCTGCTCCCATCCCGGCATACTGCGCGCCCTGTCCGGGGAATAAAAAAGCTGTCTTTCCCATTATCTTGTCCTTTCGATAACCTCCCTGCATTCACGGACTATGCCCTGCACTATGTCCTTACAGGACTCCTCGCTCTTTATGAGGCCTGCTATCTGTCCGGCCATCAGGGTTCCGCTGACCACATCCCCGTCGATGACTGCTCTTTTCAAGGATCCGAGAGTGAGCTTTTCAAGCTCCATGAGCTCAACTCCCTCCTTCTCCATCTTAAGATATTCCCTTGTCATCTTATTTCTTAAGCACCTTACCGGATGACCTGTACTAAGGCCCGTCACTGTAGAATCTATGTCCGTGGATCTTATTATCTTCTCCTTATATTTCTCATGGACTATGGATTCCTTTGCTGCCACGAAACGGGTGCCCATCTGCACCGCGGATGCGCCGAGCATAAGCGCCGCTGCCATACCGCGTCCGTCTGCTATGCCTCCTGCTGCTATGACCGGGATGCCTACCGCATCACAGACCTGCGGGACAAGAGCAAAGGTTGTAGTGCTTCCTATATGGCCTCCGCTCTCCATTCCCTCTGCCACTACCGCATCGGCTCCGGCTCTTTCCATCATCACTGCCATAGCGCAGCTTGCGACCACAGGGATGACCTTGACTCCTGCGGCCTTCCATTTGCTCATGTATTTTGCAGGATTACCCGCTCCGGTTGTCACGGCTCTGACACCCTCCTCGATGACGATATCCGCCACCTCATCCGCATTGGGATTTAAGAGCATTATATTCACTCCGAAGGGCTTGTCCGTTTTTTCCTTGCACTTCCTGATCTCCTCCCTGACTATCTCAGCCGGCGCCGAGGCAGCTCCTATGATCCCGAAGCCACCTGCCTCCGATACTGCAGCAGCCAGATTGTGCTCTGCGACCCAGGCCATCCCTCCCTGTATCACGGGATATTCACAGCCGAGGATCTCTGTTACAGATCCATTCATACCTCGATCCCCTGCTTCTTCATATAATCGATGACATCACCTACTGTCAGGAGCTTCTCCAGATCCTCAGAAGGAATGCTTGTGCCGAATTCCTCCTCTATAGCCATGACCAGCTCAAAAAGGTCCAGGGAATCCGCCTGCAGATCCTCCTTAAACCTTGTCTCCTCCGTGATCTCTTCGACCTCCGCTCCAAGCTTCTCCGCTATGATCTCCTTTAATTTGTCCAACATCCTGTTTTTCTCCTTTTTTGAATAATAAAAAATGCCTGAACATTTTGAAACTCAAAACTTTGGACGATCAAATATTTTGAGTATCAAAATAACATCAGGCAATAAGATAATACGATTTGTTTTGATTGTCAAGATAATTTTTTTTGGCCGGATCCTACTCTACTCCCTTAAGAGCTTCAACCATGTTTATATCCTTTACCTTGGCGGATATTATGGCATTTACTGCCAGTGACAGTACGAAGGACAGTATAAATGCGATTATATATGGACCTATGGTCATCCTTGCATACATGAAATCGGAGTCCACATCAAGCTGTATCATCATGAAATGGAGTATCTTCGACCCTGCATAGAGTCCTGCCAGGGTTCCTAAGCCCGTCACAAATATGTTCTGCTGCTGAAGGATCCAGCGTATCTTGCCGGTAGGGAAGCCCAGCACCTTAAGTGTTGCTATTTCCCTTGTCTTTTCAGTGAAGGACATGATCCCGAGATTATACATGACGACTACACCGATAACTACTGCTATGACCATGATATACATTATATCGGCATTCATGGATGCCTTTTTTTTGCGGTAGGCTTCAAGAAACTGCTCCTTTGAAAAGACACTGGACACTTCCGGTCTTTCAGTCACATATGACCCGGGTACTGTCATATCCGTATACATCAGATTTGGTTTGAACTCTGCTCCCAGGTTTTCAAGGACTTTTCTTGACATGGCGACTCCCTGAGTCGCAGGCGATTTATATATCAGCTTCACGCGCACCTTATAAACAGCCGGTTCGCCGGAAAATTTGAAGCTTATGACATCATCCTTAACGATCCCTAAAGCATCCGCCGCCTTATAGCTTACTGCGATACCGTTATAGGGCAGCCTGACGAACTGTCCCTGCTCATTCTCGAAACGATAAAGATTGCCTTCATCCGCAACAGATATGTTATAAAGCATCGTGGCATTTTTTCCGAACACCTCGCCTTCCTTGTTTTCTACCATCTGTCCGTTATACTGTCTGGCATAGTCATAGACCGTGCCATAGCCTGCGTCCTCCGCAAAGCCTACCGTATAATCCGCAGGGGTAAGCTCTTCATACTCCCAGGTCTCATTAAAATTCTGCAGCTCATTTGCCCCGAATGCCGTAAAGCTCAGCATTGTGCAGGCCGCCACTCCCAATATGCCCCCAGCGGTACGCATACGGTTATGGTTGATGTCTCTGTAGTTCCATCTGGTAGCGAAGTCAAAGAGCTTCCAGACCGGCGTCTTCTCCAAGGCTCCCGCGCCCATTATGGCAGGCGGCTCCGGTCTTAGGATCTCAGAGGCCCTCTGCACGAGAAGCTTCCTGCATGCGCAATAATTCGTAACTCCGGCCATGAATGTGATAAGCAGGAGCATAACTGCCACTTTGCCGGAAACCTCCATCCTGGAATATGGGTTGGAATAATAATCATCCATCAGACCATGGACGTATGTTCCCAGAGTCCACCATCCTGCCACAGCGCCGCATATCCCGCCTATAAAGGCTATGATGACCGAGTATGACACAAAATGTATCATAACTACAGCATTTGAAAACCCAAGTGCCTTCAGGGTTCCTATGATGCTTCTCTGCTTCATTACAAGCCTTGTCATAGTGGTCAGAATGCCAAGCAGGGCTATTGTGAAAAAAAGAGCGGGAAACACCGTGGACAGCATCTCGTCTGATTCCAGATCCACATTAATGGAATTATATCCCCCATCCTTCTGTTTAGGAATAAAACTCAGACTGGTCTTCGATATCAGCTCTCCTATCCCGGCCTTTACGGTATCGATCTTTGCCTTGTCTTCATCGGTCAAAAAGAACTGATCTTCCACTCCGTCTACATCGATAAACACTCTGTCATAGGTAAGGACATCACCGGGATAATCCCCCGAATCCAGAAAAGCGAAGCCATATGCGCCGTACTGAGGCTCCGTATAGGTATCGTCTATCATGAAATATAAATGCTCCGGCTGGTCAACTATCCCCCGCACCTGTTCACTGAACTCCGTGCCTTCAAGAATAAGCTGCAATGAATCTCCCACCCCGATTCCCTGTACCCGGGCAAAATTTCTGTCTATCCATATGCCGCTCTTTCCTTTTTCATAAGGCTCACCATCCATCAGCAGCATCTTTGATATATCACTTTCGTCTATGAAATTATATTCCAGCTTTTTTTTCCGAACCGTGAAGCCGGACCTTTCCCCTGATCGTAGACCGAAGCTCTGCATTCTTCACGCCGGGAGCATTGCGTATCGTAATAAGATCCTCTGCCGTGAATCCCTCCGAGATCATCTGCAGATCCGCAAAATTGGTAACATGATAGTATTCATCAACGGAATTTCCCATTCCCGCAAGGTCCGAGTCGAACGCTTCAAGAATGAACATTGCAAGAAAACACATAACGAATATAGCCATGAACTGGACCAGATTTGTCTTAAGATCCCTGAGCAGCTTTCTTCTAAGATTTTTAGTCATTTTACCCTTCCTGTCAGCTCAATACCGATTTCCCGGTTTTTCTGGATTTTTGCAACAAAAACAAACTGCCTGATGGCAGCAAAATTCGTTTCTCGTGACTTCTTGCGTGCAAAATCGGAATTGCACGCAAGAACTCCGATTTTGTCCGCAAAAAATCATATTATCATAAATGTGGTATTAAGTCCATTCACCTCCATGTGGTCGATTTTGATGAAAAAAGTCATAACCCTATCATCCCAACTCCCTGATTCTCAAGCCGCTGCGACGGCATTAGCTCATAATCCGATTATATCGCGCTCTCTCCGGCAAAAAAAACATTGGATTGTTGTTTTTGCCAGAATCTCTATGAGTAGTTATTCTGTACTCAATACCTCGTTCCGGATACGGTTCCATACGCCGGATCTTCTTGCTGATCGTGTTCTGGGACAAAACCTCATCTTCTCAATCTCATCCTGCGAATTTATAAGACATCTTTTCCCTGCTGTTTATTGTATATAAGACTTGCTTATGCTAATTCTTGTATATAATGCACCATGAATGTGCAGGTAAAGAAGTTGAAGCATATAATATTATACTGTATAATGTATATACGTTATAAGGAGGTGATTCTATGGAACAGGTAGCAATAAGATCTTGGGGAAACAGTCAGGGAATTAGAATTCCAAAGGATATACTTGATAAAATGCAATTAAAAATCTCTGATGTACTGAATATCGAAATAAAGGATGACACAATTGTACTGAAGAAGCAGTTTGTTCACAAGACTTTTGAAGAAAGATTGGCTGAATATAACGGAGAAATAACGGTTTGCGATTTTGACTGGGGTGAACCGGCAGGGAGAGAGATTTTATGACTGAGTTTTATCAAGGGGACATAATTAAGATTAACGGATTTAGGAAGCAGTTATTTGTAATTGTTAGCAAGAACGCATTTATAAGAGCAACAGGTATATTTCATGTATGTCCAATGATTTCTGGGATTCCAGCCGGACCAATACATCTGGAAGTGAAAGGTAAGAATGGTGAGTCGGGCACAGTAATTTGTGAACAGATAAAGGCCATTGATCCCAAGGCACGGGGATGCAGCCGGGTTGATCTGCTTTCATATGAAAACATAATGAATGTATCCGATACTGTTCAGGGAATATTTGAGTATGACTGAACGCACTTCATATCTTATACATGTCCACCGTACAAGTTTCCAATTTGGCCCTAACAGAGGCGATTTAGCTGGCAACCCCCGTTACATTCTCAGCCTGAAAGACCGTGAACGGAAGCTGAATATAAGGATGCTTTGGATTGAATATGATCATACGCTTTCCGTCCCGTCTCATTAGAGATACGTTTTGACACATATCAGGGAAATATGTGTCAAAACCCTTCGGGCAGGATTCTAAAGAATCCTGCGAAATACGCTTTCGAAATTGCTGATGCAATTTCAAAACCTATAGAATTTGAAACACATCAAGTGTTTCAAATTCGTACCTGGCAGGTTTCTTTAGAAACCTGTCCGGTGAAGCCGGATTATGAAACATGCTTCCTTTGCATGTTTCATAACCTGTAGGAAATGACTGACCAAACCATTTCGCAGTCACGGGAGACCTTCAAAAAAGTCTGAACAAAAAAAGGTGCATGGTCGTCTGCCATACACCTTTCAGCTCAGATTTACCGGATTCATAAAGGTAATCCTCCTGTTATCCTGTCCTCTGTCAAAGTTACGTTCCTTGTCATGCCGCCCGACCGGTCTTTTTTCAATCTGACGGCAGAGTCTGCAGGATCCGCTTGCTCCGATACTCCGGGACTTTTTTGTTATACTTTATATCGGCATACAGAGGAAAATAAACAAGAGTCAGATGCATTTATATATCGCAAAGGACTGTGCGCCAAGAGTGAGCTCACTCTTTTCATATGAGGCCTTTCCGATGCAGAAAAGCAGCTCACCGACGTGCAGCTCTTTTTTCAGCGAAACCTCTCTTCCCTCAGGGTTCAGGACCACGTATAAGCTTCCCCTCCGGTAAACAAGAGGCCGTCCGGGTTCGGTGCATATAAATCTCAGTTCTGCATCAGACTGGAGATCCTCATGTATGGAACGAAGCGACAGCAGCTTTTTCACTGTATTTAACAGGGAATCTTCATCCTTTTCCTGGGAAGACACAGTGGGAGCGTCTCCTGAAGGATCAACAGGAAGGTAGAGCTTATCCGCAGCTGCTTCGGAAAAACCAAGGTTTTTCCCCTCATTCCACTGCATGGGAGTCCTGGAGCCTGTCCTGAAGTAGCCGCCCTCCTTTGTCGGAAGCGTCTGATAGCGCATGCCGATCTCATCCCCGTAATACAAGAAGGGCACTCCGGGCATGGTAAAGATGAAGGCGTAGAAGAGCTTTAATTCCTGATAATCCAGGTTATACCGGGGCCTCCTGGTGTCATGATTGCAGGTAAAGAGCGAGATATAGCCGATATCCCTGGTATCCTCGTAACGCTCCATATACTGATCAAGGAAACGGTTGATATTTCCGTCTGCATCCTTTTTGAAATAGCTGTGGTCCTCATTTTCATGATTGTCATAATCGCGGACAAGGGTAGAGTAGCCGTTGCCTTTTTCATTCAGATAAAAGTCCATATCAAAACCGGCCCTTAAGGCAAGCCCTGGCTCATTCCATTCCGATACCATGGCAGCATCGGGAAATTCGCATTCCAGCATCCTGCGGACATCATGCCAGATGGCGCTTGTGCCGGTTTTTTTATCGTCATCATGCTTCACCAGAGAAGCGGCCATGTCCACACGAAAACCGTCGCAGCCCTTTTCAAGCCAGAATCTCATGATATCCTTCAGGGCCTCCCTGGTCTTTATTGCAGAAGGATCGTTCGTCGGCTTCTGCCAGGACTTTGTCACATTGAGGAATCCGTAGTTCAGGGCAGGCTGGCATTTGAAGAAATTCAGGACATAGGCTCCGTCCCGCTCGCATTCTCCTCCGACATAAGGAAGGCCATCTGTACTGCCAAAGCAGAAATCGGTCCATATATACCGGTCACTGTATTCATTTTTTTCGGCCCTGGAGCTTTGAAGGAACCAGGGATGCTCCTCGGAGGTATGTCCTGCCACCAGATCCAGGATAACATGCATGCTTTTTTCATGAGCTGTCTCAAAAAGCCTTATGAGATCCTCATTCGTGCCGTAGCGCGGAGCCACCTTCTTATAATCCCTGACATCATATCCCGCATCCTTGAAGGGGGAATCAAAGCAGGGATTTATCCAGATGGCATTACAGCCAAGCTCCTTAATATAATCAAGCTTTTGAGTGATACCGTTTATATCACCGATCCCGTCATTATCAGAGTCAAAAAAAGACTGCGGGTAGATTTCATAAAATACTGCATTTTTTAGCCATTTTGCTGACATATTCTTCCTCCGTTATATATCCTTGATACAGTGTACAGTGCCATTACAGCCCTCTTCCAGAACCCTCGCTCCGGGCTGCGGCGTTTGACGACGAAGAAGCCTTCGGGGCATCAGGCAAGGATATGGCTGGTTAATTGTACTAGTCAGGGAAATAATCCTTCACATTGAAGCTTTCCTCTGTCCTCTGTTCTTCATCTATTATCCCCGGGACCAGTTCGGTAACGTACGTCTCTCCGGATGCAGGATTGATATAATATCGCATCTCGGCGCCGGTATATGACCTGAAAAGGACGACTATTTCATTGTCCTCGTTTGTGGATACGTCCCAATATACCGTATAGTCATCAGAGCCTTCCTTTTCTTTGACCTCGGGAAAATTGATATAGCAATAATTTTTTATGGCTGCGACCGCCTGATCCTCCGTGACAACATAAGCTCCTTCAGAAGCTTCGGACTCTGCAGAACTGCAGGCAGTAAGCAGCAGACATATAAAGGCCAGGATAAAAAGCTTCAGTCTTGTTTTCATATTTTCCCCCTCATGAGAATCTAAAAATTATTAAACTACCTTTTCTGAAATATATCAACACGGATCGACTTTTAATATAATGGCAGTGCCGGACAGACTGTAATGAGGATACAGAATATCAGGGCTTCACCGTGGCGATCCTGTCTTTTACCTCCTTCAACACATCATAGGGATAGGATCGAAAAAAAGAATTATATTCATTAGTGGGATCATGGGCGAAGTCCTCATCCTCCCACAATGCCGTATTGCATACATCATATGAAAGGTCAGGCCACAGTATTACCCTTGCATTATATTTGTATAATTTTGCAAAGCAGAGAAAATCAGCTGCCAGCTGAGCCGCCCTGCTGCCGGCAGATACTACGCTCACTGTATCATCAAGACACACTGAGCAAGGCTGCCCCTCGGCAAAGACCGGGCACTTTGTGATATACCATTTCCCGGATTCATCATGCATATCCTTCACGAACCTGTCCATAAAGGCAAGGCTTTCGGTAAAGCTCACTATACTCCCGGATCTGATATCTTCTGTAATATCTTCTGTATCCTTTGCCATGCCTGAATCCAGCCAGCCCTGACACAGGGTCTTCATGGATGTCTCGGCATCCGCTGCATTTTCTGCTTCCTGGCTGTATTCGGCTACTGCAAGCATGGGCAGTACCGGACCGGCTTCATCCAAAGCAGTGAAATACCTGCCGCTGCCAGCGGATGACATGTATTTACCGGCTAATGCCGTATAATCCTCCCAGGTCACGACGGCATCCACCTCTTTCTGACTGATGCCCGCCTGCTCCAGCGCATCCAGATTCCAATACTGTACGGCCGCCCCCATTCTGAAAGGCACCCCGTATCTTTTATTATCCGTGCCCCTGTATACACTGATCCTCGCATCATGTGTTTCATAAAGGTAAGGTGCGAGAGCCACATCCAGAGGGAAGAGCCATTCATCCTTCCCCTCCGATACATCCGGGAATCTGTATGCATCCACGTCACATATATCAGGAGCTCCCTCCCCTTTTTTCAGGCATTCCACAAGCTTCTCATGCAGCTCATCATAGGAAAGCCTGCTGAAGGTTATCTCAAGAGTATAATCAGGATCCTGATCATTCCATTGTGACAGAAGCTTCCTGTAATATTCTATATGCCCCTCGTCATAAGTCCACAGTTCAAGATGCACCCCATCGGGATCGCCCTCTGTCAGCGCATCCTCTGATACCGGCGCGTCTCCTCCCGCCGTCCGGCTTTTTGCCCTTATGCCGGCGCTCAGGACCTCCCTGCCTTCATCCACGGACTTCCCGGATACGGCAGGATTCCTTCCATGCAGCGCATCGCGGACCGAAGCTGCATATCTTGAATCCCCTACGGGACTTTTGGGCGCGGCGCAGGCTGTCAGAAGCACGAATGCTGTTATCATGATAAAGACGCAGATAAGCTTTTTCTTCATTCCGTAATCGTCTCCGTAATCATCAGAGCAGTCTGATCCCCCCTGCTGCCGGGCGCGGACAGGACAGCTCCTCTTTTCCGTCACGTGAACATATGAAGAACCCCTTCGACTCCTTCCTCAGCATAGACCCTCCTGTAATATGAAAGCTCCTCACTTATCATCCTGTCGATCTCCTTCATACCGAGAAGCTCTACCGGAGCTTTGTCGTCCGTTAA
This sequence comes from uncultured Lachnospiraceae bacterium, assembly GCA_947165275.1. Lineage (GTDB taxonomy): Bacteria > Bacillota > Clostridia > Lachnospirales > Lachnospiraceae > NK4A144. The sequence continues at coordinate 18,966 of CAMUZQ010000042.1, forward strand.
GATATCAGGGCCCCCGTTATAAACACTTACAACAGCCCTTATGTCGGTCATCAGTGGATACAGTTCATTATTCATGTTTATGTTAGCCAGTCCTGCATCAAATCTTGCAAAGATTTCATCGCTGTCAACAGTATTCACATTTGCAACATTATCAACATTTTCAACATCTGTCCCGGTACCGCTTCCCTTTATCGCGAATAATTCCCTGTTGGTATACCCCGGCACGTCGACTGTGGCCACGGAAGGAAAGACAGATGCTATGGTATCAGACAGGTATTCGTTTATATTCCCCTGCATGTCGGAGTGCATATTCATATTTACAACCATTACACCGTTATCCTTCAGATGATCGTATACCTCGCGAAAAAATTCAACAGATGACATCTGGAACGGAATTGAGATATCCTGATAGGCATCCACCATGATAACATCATATTTATCCTTTACGGTCTGAAGATAAGCCCTTCCGTCATAGGTATATACCGGCACATCGGGCAGAGCATCAAAATACTTATACGAAAGCTCTGTGATCTTGCCGTCTATCTCTACCCCCGTCACATTTATATCATCAAAGTATTTCCTGCACTGCCTTGCATAGGTACCCGTCCCCATTCCGAGGATCAGCATATCCGCTCTTTCCTCTCCGTCCGTATTGGATCTGCCGTCTGTGCCTATTCCTGCCATCACAGGCGCCGCCATGGCGTAATCATAATACATCCCCGTCAGCTCATCGGACTTCATGGTGATGGACTGCACCCCGAAAAGCACATTTGTCGAAAGACGGATCGAGCGCTCATCCTCCGCGACCTGCAGATAGTTATATATTGATTCCCCTTCATAGGTCAGATCCGGCTCCCAGAAAGCAAAGGAATCGGAATTCCCGAATATCGAGCAGAGAATGAAAAGCACAACCGATATCACGCAGAGCTTCAGATGAGACCTTTCCGATATGAAGAAGGCCAGACCTATGGCAAGTATTATTCCGGAAAATATCAGAAAGGTCACCGCCGTTCCTACTGCCGGTATGGTCACGAAGGTAGGCATGAAGGTTCCTATTATCGAACCTATGGTATTGGCAGCTCCCAGCTGCCCGACGACCTTTCCCGAATCATCAAGAGATCCCACCGTGTATTTTGCAAGGGAGGGAGTAACTGTTCCCAAAAGGAATAAAGGAAATACAAATATTATCATACAGGACGCAAATGCCGCTATGATGAGGAAATTCGTGCTGATCGTGAAAACCAGGATCCCGGAGATCAGTATTATCACGTATTTTCCCAATACAGGAATGGCCGATAACCATACTGCCGCGATCAGAAGCCTTCTGTAGAGCAGCTCCGGAGAGGGATCCCTGTCAGCACTCCTCCCGCCGTATATATTTCCCAGAGCCATCGCTATCATAATGGTTCCGATTATTATGGTCCATACGATCTGGCTGGAGGAGAAATAGGGTGCCAGAAGTCTCGAGGCTCCCAGCTCTGCAGCCATTACCCCCATACCGCTGAAAAACTCAGTCAGATACAGATAGAATTTGTTTTTAAGAATATTCATGAGCTCTGACCGTCATCATTCGGGAGGCAGAAGCTTCTGCCCGGGGTGTCTGACCCTCGAATGGCGCTTTGCCGGCTGCTCGGTATGGATCGGTGAGAATGATATGCAGGCCATAAATATGGGATTCAATGCCTTTACCAGATGGAACTGCTTGATGGTCTCTGTCTTTGCTATGTTCATCTGAATTATGTCAACCACAGAATAAGGTATTTCCGTCATGACCTCCATTATCTCATTCAGTGTCTCAAAGGTGACTGCCGTGGCGACTATCCTCACATCCCTGCCCTTATCCTTAAGGCTGCGGATGATCTCCTTCATCTTTCCGTTTGCGCCTCCTATAAAGGCTGCATCCGGCTTGGGGAGCACATCAAACACCTCAGGCGCCGTTCCTTTTATTACAGTTATATTATCACGTCCGTATTTTTCTTTATTCTCTGCAGTCAGATCAGCGACATCCTCTCTCTCCTCTATCGCATATACATGGATATCATCTGAGATCCCTGCAGCCGCGATCGATATGGATCCGGTTCCGCTTCCCACATCATAAAAGACATCTCCCTTTTTGAGGCCAAGCTTGCCGAGGATGACAAACCTTATCTCCTCCTTTGTCATGGGTATGCCTTCGCGCCTGATGAAATCCGTATCCTTGAGCGCGAATCCTGCCGAGCTCGCAGGCCTTTCATTAAAGATATACATGGTTGCGAGCCCTTCCGGGAATTCACCCTCAAGCTCCGATGCGCCCTCCGCTGTCCTTGCAAAAAGCCTGACCTCCGGAGAGCCCATATTTACCCCCATCACCAGCTTGGTATAGCCCAGTCCCGCCCTGACGAGCAGATTTCCGTAATACACATAATCCTCCGGCTTAGACAGCAGCAGGAAGGTCTTTTCATTATTCCTGACAGTGGTTATAAAGGTCATATCTGTAGCCGCATCCTGATCCTTTCCATGCATGGAAATGATCTTGCTGTTTTCATAAGTTATTCCCATTATCGCAGAAAGCGCTCCGATGGATGAGATGCCGGGTATTTGTTTTATGTAAACCGTAGTCCCTCTGCCCTTCTGCTCACTCTTCCATTCATCAAGAGCCGGGATCAATGTACTGGTACCGCTGTAAAAGCCGGAATCTCCGGAATAAAGCACGACTGCCTTTATCGTATCATCGCTCAGGGAGGATGAGAGCCTGTCAAGATACTGTATTATCTCATCAGCCTTATAGAAGGGGAAGCTCTGCTTGTTCTTTCCGTATATCTCCACAAGCCGCTTTGATCCGAATATGTAATTCGCATCCTCTATGGCATTTCGCGCGTCTCCTGTAAGGCTCCCCTCATTTCCCATGCCGCAGCCGATGACGGATACCTCAAACTGCCTGTCACGGCCTATCTTGACTCCGGTAACAGAGGTCAGCCTGCTGCATACCTCGTCATAGCTCATACCCTCTGTCGTGTCCGGATTACCTACCACAAAGAGACTTATGCCTGCCTCATCGGCGGCCAGGGCCTTCTCAAAGAATCCCCCTGTCTGTCCGGAGCTCTTGGTTACCAGGACCGTTATATTATAATCATGTATCTGAGCCAGATTCATCTCTTTACTGAAGGGGCCCTGCATGGCTATTATATCTCTGCCTCCGAGTCCCTGGCTCTCACAGGATCTAAGACTCTCGCTTCCGGGAAGGATCCTTGCCACAAGTCTTCCCTTTAATGACCCCCTCCTTGTATATATAGGAAGCTCTTTGCTGCCTATCGTAAGCAGTACGCTTCCTCTGGTGCCCTCCAGCGCTATGGCGCAGGATTCGTTATCATCAAAATAATGGACACCGGGTCTGGTGAAATCACTGCTGCCGGCTGTTTCCCTTTTCAGCCTTAGATACTGAAGGAGCGTCGTCTCCGCCGCAGCCTTTATATTATCTGAAGCCACTGTGGCATACGGGTGGGTAGCATCGACAACACAATAAAACTCTTCGCTCTCCATGAGCTCTTCCATCTGTGATTCGGTGAGTCTCCCCTGCCTTACCTCGACTCCCTCCAGCTCAGGCATTACCTGAGCACCGTACTCAGTAGCCACACACACTACAGCGCCTACGCCCGCAAGCGATATTTTCTCGGCAAGCTTCCTGCCCTCTGTTGTTCCCGCAAATAATAATATCTTGCTCAATTTACTGCTTCCTTCCTGTATATCATTCTCTTATCCCTATCGCCACCGATATTCCGGATTTCGTCATTTTTTTTGCAAACAGTCTGCATCCCGCCGCTGTCACGACCCTTTCACAGACATTATCCGCACCCGCCTTCTGCTTTGCGCTGTCCGGTCTTGTGAACCCCCCCTCCTGTATCATGAGCTCAGCCGGCGTGAATGTGAGCAGCTTTTTTTTATGTGCCTCACACCACTCGATCAGGCCTTTTTCATCCTTCTTCAGATCTATCGCAGCCACAAGTCCGATATCATTTAAGCTGAGTCTGTAATCATCCAGGATCTCATTGATGTAGCCCTCCAGCTGGGACTGTCTGATCCCCTTCCGGCAGCCTATACCCAGGACATACGGCTTTCGTCTTAGTTTTATCCTTGCTTCATCTGCAGATATATATACAGGATCCTCTCCGGGCTGTTCCTTTGTCTTTACCCTTCCTCCTTCGACGACCATGGAGGAAAGCTCCACGATATCCGCCCTGTCCGGAAGCTCAAGCCCGTTTTCCTTTGCATATATATCCACCGAGAACTTCTCGGTTATATCGGTAGCCGTGGTTATTACCGGTATGGCATTTATGGCTCCGGATATCTTTGCGCTGATCTCATTGATACCTCCGGTATGTCCTGACAAAATAGGAATGACAAATCTCCCCTCCTCATCCACGACAAGTACCGCAGGATCCGTCTGTTTATCCCTTATATAAGGGGCTATAAGTCTCACTGCCATACCTGCGGCTCCTATGAAGATGATCGCATCATTTTCAGCAAAGGCTTTCTTAATAAAGTTATGTAAACTTTTCTTATCCTTCATATCCCGGGAATCATAAACGCTGGCCTTCCCGAATAGTGATACCTCTTCCATGAGCTTTTCAGACAGGCCTCTTCCCTTATCAGTGAAGGTGATCATTGCTGTTTTCATATGCTTCTCCAAACCATTATCTCATTCCAGCCATCAGATACCGCTGCCGTATAGTGTAACACTTTTCCGGCAATTATTCAGCAGTTCTTTGTCACTGCTTCTCTCTCAGCCTGACTGTATGCTCCCCCCTATGCCGCATTCTGCTCATCAGTGCAGTCTCGCAACAATATATAGTGGCTCCGGACATTTTTTCATCCTCATTGCAAAACGGTTACTATTCACGGAAAAATGACATTTTAGATATAACAATTTATACAACTGTAAA
>CAMUZQ010000043.1 GCA_947165275.1 uncultured Lachnospiraceae bacterium
GTACAAAGGATGCCAGTGCTGTCATCCGGTTTTTCTTCTGTCAAGGTTCTTTGATATCTTCATCCCGAGAACCTGAAAAAGCTGTACAAGCAAAACAAGTACTATAACGCAGGGCCAGAGGATATTGGGCTGCCATCTGTTATAGCCATATCTTATGGCTATGCTTCCAAGACCTCCGCCTCCAACTGCACCGGCCATGGCAGAATATCCTATAATGGTCCCGAAGGCTATAGTCACTCCTACAAGCAGGGAGGTTCTTGCCTCCGCCAGCAGCACGTTCCATATGATCTTAAAGGTTCCTGCGCCCATGGACTCAGCCGCCTCTATAACACCATGATCCACCTCCTTGATCGAAGACTCCACCATGCGTCCTATGAAAGGAGCCGCTGCTATCACAAGCGGAACGATGGTAGCTGCCGTACCGTAGCTCTTGCCTACAATGGCCCTTGTCAAAGGAATAAGTACCACCAGCAGGATTATAAAGGGTACGCTCCTCAGGATATTGGTTGCAAAATCAAGAATCTTATATAATACCGGATGAGGCTTTATCCCGTCACTGTCGGTAACAGCAAGCAGCACACCAAGAGGCAGTCCCAGCACATATCCGAAAAATGTGGACACCCCGACTATAACTATGGTTTCCCATAATCCGCGCAACATCATCATGAGCTCCTGTTCAGTCCACATAGCTTACCTCCTCTGCACCGAGATTCTTTTCTCTGAAGTATTCTATCATCTTGTCCGCTATCTCCTTATTGTCCGGAAGCTGGAGTATCATCTCCCCCTCCGCATTTCCGTTTATGGTCTGGGTATTGGCATAGAGGATATTTATGGGAGTACGGAGCTCCAGTATGATATTCCCTATGATAGGCTCGAAGGCACTCCTTCCGTTAAAAACCACCCTGATCTGCCTGCTGGAATGCATACGTCTGATATGCGCAGTTTCAGAGAATACAAGCTTCTTTGCCTCCTCAGTCTTCGGCGCCCTGAAAAGCTCCTCAACAGTGCCCTCCTCGACCTTGACTCCGTGATCCAGCACAGCCACCCTGTTGCAGATCTCCTGTACAACACTCATCTCATGGGTGATGATGACCACTGTTATACCCAGGTCCCTGTTTATCTCCTTTATAAGCTGTAATATGGACTTGGTGGTCTGCGGATCAAGGGCTGAGGTCGCTTCATCACAAAGCAGTATCTTCGGATCGGATGCAAGCACTCTCGCTATAGCCACCCTCTGCTTCTGACCTCCCGACAGCTGAGCCGGATATGCGGCAGCCTTTTCAGAAAGCCCGACTGTTTCGAGATATTTCCCGGCCTTTTTCCTTGCGCTTTTTCTGCTGTCCCCTGCAATCTCCAGAGGAAAGGCCACATTATCAAGCACATTTCTCTGCATCAGCAGATTGAAATGCTGGAATATCATGCCTATATCCCTGCGCATCACGGAAAGCTGACTGTTTGACATGGCCATGATATCTCTGCCGTTTATATAAACCCTTCCTTCTGTAGGTCTTTCCAGCAGGTTAAGACACCTTACAAGGGTGGATTTCCCCGCTCCGGAAAGTCCTATGATACCGAATATATCCCCCTTTTCTATCTCAAGATCGATATTGCGTACCGCCTCCACCTCTCCTTTGCCGGAGGCAAAGGTCTTGCTGACATTATCCAGTCTGATCATCGGCTCACTCATAACTTCTCACCTTCAGTATAAAGATTCTCCTCCTAATGTAAAGCGTAGTCTTATATCTGTAAAACACATTATTGAATGATATCACATTTGGGAAGAATACAATACCCGCAGCAGATAAATCCGCTGTGGGTCTGATCATTCAGCTTTTTGTCCCGTTAATTCTTATAAGGCACAACAGCACCGTCATAGGTCTTATTGATATAATCAACAATTGCATCCGACTTAAGCACTTCCACGAGAGCCTGTATCTTTTCGTCATTCTCGTTTCCGTCCTTTACGGCTATCACATTCACATAGGTAGCTGCAGCCTCAGAATCCTGCGCCTCATAGGCAAGTGAATCCTTTCCTACGGAAAGCCCTGCCTCCAGTGCATAGTTTCCGTTAAGGACTACAAATGCCGCATCAGGGATCGCATCCTTTACGCTCTCTGCCGCAAGCTCTATTATCTGTATATCCTTTGAATATGACTCTATATCATTAACCGTGGCAGTAAGTCCTGCTCCTTGTTTAAGAGTGATGACACCGTTCGCCTCAAGCAGGAGCAGAGCCCTGGCTTCATTTGTCGTATCATTTGGAACTGCGATCTCATCGCCGTCGGCAAGCTCACTGAGATCGGATTTCTTTCCTGCATAGATACCGAAGGGCTCATAATGTATGCCGCCTGCGTTTACGAGATGTGTGCCCTGCTCCTCATTGAATTCATTCAGATAGGGGATATGCTGGAAATAGTTGGCATCAAACTCACCGCTCTCCACCACGTTGTTAGGCTGCACATAATCATCAAATATGGTTACCTCCAGATCATAGCCCTTTTCCTTGAGAAGCGGCTTTGCCTGCTCAAGTATCTCTGCATGAGGCGTAGCGCTGGCCGCAACTGTTATCTTGTTGCCTGGTGTAGCATCCTGTGCGCCGGTTGCTCCTTCATCTGAGGCGCCGGCAGCTGGTGCATTGCCGGATGAACCGCATCCGGCAAGCACTGATAAGGCAAGTATCCCTGTCATTAGTAATGCTGTCAGTTTTTTCATAAATTTCCTCCTTTTCTAGTATTCCCACTAATTACGTATGAAAACAGGTATTTCTATTTTCATGTACTATATATCTATTTTATGAGTCTTGTCAAGTACGATTGGACAGAAACCAGGCAAGGCAGTGTACGGCCTGCTTGAACCGGCCTGAATCAACCATGGCATCTATCTCATCCGCCGTAAGCCTGACCGTATTCAAAAACTCGGTTTCATCAAGCCTCTGTCCGCTTTTCTTCCGGCAGTTTCTGACCCGGAAGATATGAGCGTAGTTATCGGCTATGGTCGCATTGGAGGGAACCGTCAAAAGATGCTCCCATTCTCCCCCCTCATATCCTGTCTCCTCCATCAGCTCGCGTTTTGCAGCCGCAAGGGCATCCTCGGATGAAGCAGAGCCTCTGTCTCCACCGTATTCCTTCCCGTCCTCTCTCTCTATCCCGCCGGCAACAAATTCGGTGGTCACCTCTTTTATACCCTGTCTGAACTGCCTGACGCAGAGATACCTGCCCTCCTCATCAGACGCCACTATGACCACGTAATCCCTTCTGCTGTAGCTGTAATACGGTTCAAACACCTTTCCGTCCGGAAATCTGAAGGCAGATCTCCTTATATCTATCCACTTGTCCTGCACTATATGCTCAACCGATATTTCTTCCCATTCAAGATTTTCCTGCATGTCCGTTTCCTTGTATTTATTCCCGCGTCCCGGTAAAACAGAGTAGATTATATCACACCTGATCGAATACACACAAAATAAAGACATTTTTTTGACTTTTTACTACCCATCTGTTATCTTTAAAAAACATCTGAAGGGTGGAGAAAAAATGATAGCGATATTGCAATTATTCGGCGGTGTCGGACTTTTTCTGTTCGGCATGAATCTAATGGGCGCATCTTTGGAAAAGCTTGCAGGAAGCGGACTTTCAAAAATCCTGGAGGCTTTGACCACAAGCAAAAAAAAAGGAGTCGGTGAGATCAAGGGCTGGGGACTGGGAGCAGGCGTGACTGCCATCATCCAGAGCTCGGCAGCGACCACCATCATGCTCATCGGCTTTGTAAACGCAGGCATCATGAAGCTTTCACAGGCTGTGCCTGTAGTTTACGGCGCAAATGTAGGAAGCACCGTGACCGCACAGATCCTGCGTCTCGGAGATCTGGGTTCGGATACCCTGATCCTCCAGCTTCTCAAGCCCTCCTCCTTCGCTCCGATGCTGTCTGCCATCGGCGCCTTCGTCTATATGTTCACAAAAAAAAGACGGATAAAAGACATCGCAAGCATCCTTATGGGTCTCGGCATCCTTTTTTACGGTATGACAATGATGGAAGAGGTCTTTGCCCCTCTTCAGCAGTCCGAGCGCTTCCAGAATTTTTTCACATCCTTTGAGAATCCCCTCATAGGCATCCTCACAGGTCTGATCCTTACGGCGCTCATCCAGAGCTCCAGCGCATCCGTCGGTATACTGCAGGCCCTCTCGGCAACCGGGATAGTCACATATGCCATAGCTGTCCCCATAATAATAGGCCAGAACATCGGCAAATGCGTTACTATAATCCTTGCAGGCATCGGTGCCAACAGAAAGGCAAAGCAGGTATCTCTTGCCTACCTTCTTTTCAATATCTTCGGCGCCGTATTTTTCACCGTTATAATTTATGCCATATATTACACCCTGGGCATCCCTTTCTTTTCCAATGTGGTAAACCGCGGTGATATCGCCAATATCCATCTTGCCTTCAATCTCATCACAAGCCTCCTTCTCCTGCCCCTGAGCAACCAGATGGCAGAACTTACCGGAAGGATCCTGAAGGAGGACAAGGAGGCCTCTGTCGACAAGGAGCTTCAGAAGCTGGATCCTCTCCTTCTCGGCACACCCGGCATCGCCCTTCAGCAAAGCATCTATGTGATCAATTCCATGGCTGCAAGGATAATCGAGAACTTCCGCTACGCGGCAGGACTTATCGAAAATTATTCTCCGGAGATCTTCAGCAATATGCAGGAAAATGAATCCTTCATAGACCGGTGCGAAACAATACTTTCAGATTATGTAGTAAAGATCGAAAGGAAAAGGCTTACTAACGACAACCGCCTTGTAGTGCTTGAGATACTTAATTCAGTAGGAGACTTTGAGCGTATAGGCGACTACTGTATGCGAATGGCCTATATTGCCGCCCGTATGGATGATACCGGGCTTAAGTTCTCGCCTGTAGGTACAGGCGAGCTGCAGCTCATAACAGATGCCACAGAATATACCCTGAATACCGTGATCAAGGCCTTTGCGGATGACAACGGCAGGGAGGCTGCCCGTATAGAACCCCTTGCAGATGCCATAAACCGCATGAAGGAGATAATAAAAGCCCACCATGTCGAGAGACTGCAGAACGGGACCTGCTCTGTTGAGGGCGGTGTGGCCCTTCTGGATCTTATAAACGGCTTTGAGAGGATGAGCGCCCATGCATCAAACATCGCTCTGCATATAGTAAAGCGCACTACCGGAGATACGGATTTTGACGACAGACACGGACATATCAATGATGCCCGTACCGAAGAATATCAGGCTCTTATCAATTACTATGATCAAAAATACATAGCGCCTCTCACGGAGATCAACGAACAGCTCGAGATCCCTGAAGAAATCCCCCCCGAAGCTCCTCCTGAAGCTTCTCCTGAAGCAAAAACGGAAGAACCCGGGGAAGATAAGAAACCAGATAAAAAGCTCAAAAAGAAAGAAAAGGATAAGAAAAAGGATAAGAAAAAGAAATAGCTCCTATCCGTTTGCCTGCTTTTGTTCCTTTTCATGCTTCTCCGTCCTGGTGAAAAGGAAGCTGTCGTCTCCTTCTCCCATAACAAGTGAGCCCTCATTCATATATTCCTTCGCACTGGTTTGAACAGCTATGGTATTCATGGCCGCTTTAAGCGATCCGGCATAAAGATATCCCGCGATTATGGAGATCACAAGACAAACTATTGCTGTTATTCCGCTCATCATGCCTATAAGCGCCATTATCACCGAGAGCACTATCATGCAGATCAGAGAAGTCAGGATCAGATACTTGTAATACTTGCCCTTATCCACCGGGAGGGAACCTACAAGCTTTCCTGTCTGTCCGTTCACTCCAAAGGTATATATATTATCCTCATATTTGGTAGACATCATCCAGACCGGGAGCATGGCATACTCTGCCTTTGCATCGGAAAGCCGGATGGAATCTGACTTATGTGTTACTTCATTATAGTTTTTGACATGCTCCTTCATCTTTTCCCTGAAGGTGTTTTCAACTCTTTCATTGGCTCTGGGACGGGCAGTCTCCTCCTCCACATCATATCTGTCAGCAAGGTATCCGCTGAAATATGCCGCATCATAATCCACAGCCTTAGAGAAATCAAAGGGCTCAAGTGAATCCATGGTGGCGTCATCCATCTGGCTCGAGGCATCCGCAGGTATGCGGCTGAAGTCCATTTCACCCCGTCTTACGACGTTGTAATGATCCTTCTTTTCATATTTGAAATTGGAATCCTCCCATTTTTTTGACTTGATGCCCTCAAACTGGACAGAGCCCTTTGCATGACAGCTGTAAAGCCAGAAGGGCACATATACGCCGGTTATCTTTTCTATGCGCTTCTTCTCCGTAAAGGCATCCGGCAGAAGCTTCTTTCCCTTTGTAAATTCCTCAAGAGCATCGACCGCGGTTTTCTTATCCACCGAGAAGGGGATCATAAGATCCGGTTTGTAAATCCCTTCGAAGGATTGTGGTATTATGGCCTGATTGCCGCAATATGGACATTCCGTGGCTGCAGTCGTATCACTCGCCACCATCTCGGCCGCACAGGACGGACACTTGTAGCCCTGTACCTTGCCATCCTCATCCGTGATCATAAGCTGTTCCGATGTGGTCCAGGTCATATCGGATGAGGCCGCATCCACCTTCTCGGCCTCCTGCGCAGCCCTTGCCTGCTCCATGGTGAATGTGGCTCCGCAATACTCACATGACATCTCACCTGTAGCACCGTTAAAAGGCAGGGTCGCCCCACAGCACGGACATTTGAAATTCAATACATCTCCCATTTCATTCCTCCTATGTATTAATTAAATTCTATAGATTCCTGTTTTATATCGAATCTAGGCATTTATACCCTCTCTTGTTTTCATACATGAGTCTGTCTGCCCGCTCGAATACAGAATTCACATCCCTGTCATTTATTTCATATCTGGACATTCCTGCGGCTACCACCACATCTTGCGACCTCAGACTCTGCTCATTCAATTCCTGAAGCTCATGCATATGATCATCGATGCTGTCATAATCAGCACCCTGGGCTATAACGGCAAATTCATCTCCTCCGATCCTGAATACGGGACTGTGCTTGAAGATACCGCATATCCTCAGACATCCCTTCTTGATGAATCTGTCCCCCTCCTGATGTCCCAGAGTGTCATTTATGACCTTCAATCCGTTCAGATCGAAAACCACAACAGCAAATGGCTCCGCACGGCCGTCCTCTATCGTTTTATTTATACTGTCTTCAAGATCAACATATGCATGCTTGTTTTTGACCCCGGTCAGTCTGTCTATATTCGCCAGATCCCTTGCAGCCGAAAGCTTATTCGAGTAATCTATATCACGTTTCACCTGTGAATCGATATTATTGACCCCTATTATGATGCGCAGCTTTCCGTTTTCATAAACCTTCGCCGCCTTGAGACGTACATAGGTGGGTTCTCCACTGAGCATGAGCCTGTACATCATACTGAAGACCCCGTACTCCTCAATGGTATTCAGTATATTCTCTCTGGTAAAGGCAGAAAGAAACATTTCATGATCTTCATGCCATATGGTCCTTCCGCTTGCCTTTCTGGCGGTATTAAAAAAATCATCTCCGTCTTTTGCAAGCTTCAGATTCGAATAATCCTTTGAAGCATTATACTCAATGAAACGGTCCGTTTCGGGATCCACGGTATAGAAGCAGATGTAATCACCTGAAAGCGCAGTGATACGAGAATAGGTGATCTTCTCTTCATTAAGCCTCTGCAGCTCCTCCTTGTGCCTCATCTGAACATCAACGTTATTGACACCGATTATGATACGGTTTCCCACTACGCTGACCTTTACTGCCTTCATATTAACATAGGTTGGCTGTCCGTTGATCATATGCCTGTAGGTCAGAGTGAAGGATCCCTGCTCCTTTATATTTCTCATCACATTTTCTCTGGTAAAGGAATTTACGAAAAGATCTCTGTCCGGTTCATAGAGGTATATGAGAGCATCACTTCTGCTCGTCTCAAAGAAATCCTCTCCGTGTCTTTCTATCGAAAGATCCCCGTCCTTACCGTTGGGACTGTATTCGATGAAGCCCTCATCATCCAGATTAACTACAAAAAGATTAATATAATCCGCCGAGAGTGCCCTGGCGACATAGGTATATGTAACAGCCGAATTCATAGGATCGTCCCTGACCATTCCAAGGACAACAACAACAAAGGAGGACTTCCCCGTCACAGGATTATCGGACACCTTTCTGATAAAGACATGCGCAACTGCTCCCTCGGTGGTCAGCTCATCCAATACGACAGATTCACCGTCTTCCTGACACTTCCTGACAGCCTTCATAAATAAGGCTCCGGGACCTTTTGTATGATCCAGAAAAGCCACTCCGTCGGTCCCTCTTAAAAGGCGGATGTTCCTGTCCCTGAATCTGCGATAGGATTTATTGCATCTTATCATTTTGATCTTTTTGTCATCAGCTTCGATGACTATCATAGGCATGGTATCGAAATACCTGGACAGAGAATCATCTGCGCTTGTGGCACTGGAGAGATCGTAGAGATTTACCCTTCCTATTGCGGAATAATAATCCGCCTCTGCGGGATTTTCAAAGACCAGCGGATTCCCCCTTTCACCCTGGAGAAACAGCTCCTCCAAAGGCATGGGTATGCTGTAATAAAAGCCCTGGAGCATGGTACAGCCTATCTCCTTGAGGAACTCCGCCTGCCTGGCCGTTTCGACTCCTTCTACGACAGTTTCCTTTCCCAGTGAGATCATCAGCTTGACATACTCCGTGAGGAGCACCCTCTTCTCCTCCCCTTCATCAAACTGCCTCATGAAAAACATATCCAGCTTGATAACGTCAAACGGTATATTCTGCAGGATAAGAGGTGAGGAATACCCGCTTCCGAAATCATCCATCCAGACCCTGAAGCCGAGCTCCTTGAAGCGGTCTATCTGCTGCTTCATGAAATCAAAGCTGTCGCTTACGATGCTTTCCGTTATCTCTATCGTAAGCTTGTCACGCTCGATACCCGAGGCATCTACTCTCTTTCTTATCTCCTCCACTATATCGCAGGAATCAAAATCCGTTCTGGAAAGATTTACCGATTCCGGGACTACATAAAACCCCCTTTCCGCCTGAAGCTTCATCTTTTCCAGGATCTTTTCGGTTATGTACAGATCCAGCTTGTATATGAGCTTTGCGTTTTCAAGAGCAGGTATGAAATCCCCCGGCAAAAGAAATCCCCTCTCCGGATCATCCCATCTGGCAAGGGCTTCCTCGCAGCATACATATCCGTTTGCTGCACGTATTATGGGCTGATGATAAACCTTGATATGTTCCTCGCGTATGGCCCTGTCTATGTTATCTATCACATACTGTCTTTTCTCTTCTTTTTCAAGCATGGAGGAGCTGAAATAGCTGTAATGAGATACATAAGTATCACGGTTTTCATCACAGGCGATCTTTGCCCTGTCGCAGGCCGTAGCCGCGCTGACATGGTCGTCTCCTTCAAGATATATTCCCACCCTCAATGACAGGTTCTTTCCGTCATTTATTTTTTTACAGTCTGAAAAAAGAGAATCCAGAATATCCCCGAGCCCCTCTGCCCTGGTATAAAGAACAAAATGATCCCCGCCGAAACGGCTGCAGCTTTCTTTGCCGAAATATTGTACAAGAAGGGCGGCAACAGTCTGAATGAGGGTATCACCTCCGCCGTAGCCGTATCTTCGATTGAAATTCTTCATTCCGTTAAGATCGATAAAGAGCATCGCAGGGACCCCTTTATCGTTTTTGATCTTTACCCTTCCATCCTCTGCAAGCCGGAAGAAATAACTGATGCCCGGAAGTCCTGTCAGGTAATCATATGTAGCAGCGCTTCTTTCAACAAAGGAAATACCTGTATTGCGTTGCTGATATTTCTCCATATCACATTCCTCAAGTATAGCTCATGATGAAACAGCCGCCCTCTGTTTCATCCTGCATAAAAAAGATCTTCAAACAGCTTTTCCTCATCTATCGTATCATTTACCATATGCGGATAAGAGCCGCTCACCTTAAATCTGACGATACGTCCGTCCGGCATGGAGGCGTCAACTATCTCCCTGCCGTCTGTACGGTAAAGCGTAAACCTGCCGCCCCTGGATATCCCGGCATCCTTCTCAGCTGTCCTGCCTTCTTCATCGACTATATCAGCCTTCACGTCTTCCTTTGATACCAGGGTGAAGCCCTCCGGAATCATCAGGTACTCCCCGTTTAATTCAGGGAAGCCTTTTGCTCCCGGCTTAAAGCTTCCGTATGCATTATAGGTCGACAGGAGATCGCACCTGACCGCCAGCTGAAGCTCATCAGGAGCTGTCGGAAGGACCTCTCCGTAGACCCCGCTGTCTTCATTCAGATAATCCTTATAGGTATAGCTGAATCCGTCATCAGCCTTGCTGCAGGTAAGCCCGGAGCCCCCAAGGTCAGCCACATAGAGATCCTTATAATCACTGTCCATATTCGTCATGATGTAAGCATAGTCCCTTCCATCGCCTGTATGAACGATAAAGGATCTGAGTCCGTAGCAGTAGGTCTCTCCGCTCCCTGCCTTATCCTCTCCCATTGTCACATCAAAGGAGGTGAAATAACCGTTCTCATCAAAATCGGATTTGTCTATCGACACAGACTTTACATCGCCTCCGATGTCATATTTATTATCAAGGTCGATAAAGTATGAGACATATCCTTCCTTCATCGCATAATCTTCCTTAAAGAGCGACGGCTCCTCGCTGTAGAGTATCTTCACCACCTGACTTCCGAAGGCATATGCGCTTATCCCGTATGGTGAAAAATAGAAGCTGACGCCATCAGGATCCAGTGTGAAATCATATGCATAACGATAGCCGTCATCCTCATCCTTTCCCTCGGTGATGGACATGTCATATTCGCCGAGAGACTCCTTCAGATCAAAGAATTCCACATCAGGATAGTCCTCTGTAAGCTTTTTCTCGAGGATATCATTCAGCTTTTTCTGATCGGTCACAACATCCGAAAGGCGTATCCTTTCGCCTGTTTTGGAAGAAATATTATATGTTTCAAAATAATAATCAGGATGGGCTCCGCCCAGGAAGCCGTTCACTACCCTGATAATGCTTACGCACCTTTCATCCGCCCTTTTGAGCACATCCTCGGCATAATCGGAATAATACGCCTTTACGCCGCTTTTCTTCATATCCCTTGCGTAATCCAGCGCATCCTTTTCAAATTCCCTTATCCTGTCCCTCATGGACTTTTCCTCATTATCGGCGATCTTATTCAGCTCGGCTGCCAGCCTCGGATAAGCTTTTTCCATCTCAAAGGTGCAGAGTATATGATTTCCGAAGCATTGGAAATATAGGTCAGAGCTGCTTTCATCATACCTGCTTTCATCAAAATAGGTATTGATCAGCTGTATCGATTTCCCGTCCGTGCTGCCGGAGAATAAAGAAGCGCCGGATACCCCGTCACTGCCTGAGGTATTCTTTGCAGTGCTCTCTGCATCCTCCGCATCATCCCCTGCATCTTCTCTTTCTTTATCTGCAGTCCCTGCCTGATGCTCATCCGGTGTGGTCGTCATTTTTACTTCGCTCCCGCATCCCGAAATCATAAGCATAACGACAGCAAGCATCAGTGAAATGAATCTGGATCTCATATCGCTCTCCCTCTCTCATGGAAAATCCGGTCTGTAATTCCCCGATCTTCAGTTCATAAATCCGATACTGAAATTTTAACATACAGGCCGGGAAACGGCAATTGATTGGCTATTGACCGGCAATTTATAATACCGGCAGGCTATAATACTATCTTCTCCGGGTTCTCAAAGGACTCCCCGTCCTCCCTTTTGTTTACATATCCGGAAGCCATTTTCAATATGTCCGCATCAGTATAGATATCTCCGACTGCAAAACCCAGCTCTCCGGACTGTCTGATCCCGAATATGTCACCGGGTCCTCTGAGCTTCAGATCCTCCGAAGCGATCTCAAATCCGTCATTTGTCTTCTTCAGCACCTCAAGTCTTTTTGAATGGGACTCCTCTCCGGAGGTATCGACAAAAATACAATAGCTCTGCTTATCTCCTCTTCCGATCCGTCCCCTTAACTGGTGGAGCTGGGACAGTCCGAAATTCTCGGCATTTTCTATTAGCATCACGGTGGCGTTCGGTACATCGACTCCTACCTCCACCACTGTAGTGGAGACAAGCACGTCTATCTCGCCAGCCGCAAAAAGATTCATGACTTCATTCTTCTCGCTGTTTTTCATCCTGCCGTGAAGGATCCCCGTCCTTACCCTCCCTCCCCAGATCTCATTAAGACTTTCGGCATATTCAAGCACATTTTCACCACGTCCTGATTCCGAAGGCTCCACAAGGGGACATATCACATAGGCCTGGCTCCCCTTCTGCACCTCCTTCAGTATGAATTTATAGGCCTTCTGCCTGTAACCCTTATCAACAAGGGCATTTTTTATCTCCAGTCTTTTGGCGGGACGTTCATTCATCACAGATATATCCAGATCTCCGTAGAGTATGATCGCAAGGGTACGGGGTATCGGAGTCGCGCTGATCACCAGCACATGGGGCGTCTTCCCGTCATATCTAAGAGAGAGCTCCTCTCTCTGCCTGACTCCGAATCTGTGCTGCTCATCCGTCACGGCCAGGGCGAGATCCTTATACTCCACCAGATCGGTGATAAGGGCATGTGTGCCTATTATGATATCCGCGCTTCCGTCAGCTATCTCTCTCCTGACCTCCTTTTTCTGCTTTTCGGACAGAGCGCCCGTGAGCAGTACACAGTTCACGTCATGATCCTTCATAAGCGAGGATATCTTTTTCATATGCTGTGCCGCAAGCACCTCGGTAGGAGCCATAAGGGCTGCCTGATATCCGTTTTTTACAACAGTGAGCATTGCATAGAGAGCAACTATCGTCTTGCCCGATCCCACATCTCCCTCTATCAGCCTGTTCATGGCATGAGAAGATCCCATATCCCGGATTATGTCGTCGCAGGCCCTCTGCTGTGCCCCGGTAAGCCTGTAGGGAAGCGATTCAATAAGACGCTTTGCCTCCGAAACCTCTATCATCGGGAAATCATTGACGGTGCTTTTCTTCTCCGACCTGAGCCTTCTCATGGAGATCAGAAAGCTGCGGAACTCATCGAACACCACTCTCTTTCTCGCTTCGATATACTGTCCGGTATCTGCAGGGAAATGCATGGAAAAAAGGCTGTCCCTTAAGGGTGCAAGCCCAAGCTCAGCCCTGTCATCTTCAGGAATATCATCTTCAATTTCCTTCAGTCCTTCAAAGGCCTGCCTCACGGCCTTTGTCAGGGTCTTTTCGGTAAGTCCTTTTGTAAGAGGATATACCGGAGTCAGTTTGTTTGCCAGATCCCGGTATTCCTCAGTCCTGTACAGCTTTGGCTGTGACAGTCCGTAAAGCTGCCCGGAGCATTTTACCGTACCGTAAAAGACCCTCTCCAGGCCGGGCTTAAAGGTCTTTTTCAGATAAGGCATGTTAAAATATGTAATACGTACCGAGCCGGTATCATCTCCCGCCATAAAGGAGATCAGGGACATCCCCTTTGCATAGGAAACCTTTGCCTCGGTAAGCACATTAAGAAGCAGAGCCGCCTTTTCACCGGGCCTCAGCTCACATGTTTTTTTTATTTCCGGAAATCTGATATATGAGGAAGGGAAATATCTTATCAGGTCATTCAAGGAAAAAACGCCCACCTTGTGAAACAAGGCGGCGCTCTTTTCTCCTATTCCCCTGAGTGATGAAATATCATCTCTTAGATCCATATTTATGCTTTATTCGACGGAGATTATGTAATAATAGACCGGCTCACCGCCAGCATGCATCTCCACATCAATATCGGAATACCTGCTCTCGATCCTTCTTGCAAGCTCCCGCGCCTGGGCCTCATCCGTGTCCTCACCGTAATAGATGCTTATCAGCGATGAATCCTCATCCACCATCCTGTAGACCATCTCAAAGGCAGTATCCAGGATATCTGTCCCTACGGCAAGTATGCCCTCGTCACCTATACCTATAATATCACCCTTCCTGATCACATTTCCGTCAAGCTCGGTGCTCCTTACGGAATAAGTGATCTCTCCGGTCTTCACGCTCTTTATTGCATCAGTCATTGCATCCCTGTTGTCCTCTGCACTGCTCTCGGGCAGGAAGCTGATAAGCGCCGTGATCCCCTGGGGTATGGTCTTTGTGGGTATCACTATGATCTCCTTGTCCTCAGTAAGGGAAGCCGCCTGATTTGCGGCAAGGATTATGTTTTTATTATTCGGAAGGATAAATACCGTATCCGCATTGATCCTTCCTATGGCCTCGAGTATATCGTCCGTCGAAGGATTCATCGTCTGGCCCCCGGAGATTATCTCATCCGTGCCGAGATCCCTGAATATCTCGCTCAATCCCTCTCCTACAGATACGGAAATGAAACCGAAGCTCTTCCTCTCTGCGTCAGCCTTTGTATCAGCCTCAGCCGTACCGGAAACCGCCTCGTCGGGTATCCCGCTCTCGGCCACCTTTTCCGCAGCCAGCTGGGAGGATGCGACCCTGGACCTTACAGGTCCGTTCGCGGTACCTGCCTGTCCGGTATATACCATCTCGTCCTCAGGTCTCTCCACATATTTTCCGCCATCAAGCTTGAAGAGCCTCTCCTGATGCTCCTCACGCATGTTGTCTATCTTCATGGAGGTCAGCGCCCCGTAGGTAAGCGCTCTCTCAAAGGCCAGTCCCGGATGGTTTGTATGCACATGGACCTTCACTATATCCTCATAGGACACACAGACTATCGAATCACCGATAGATTCAAGATAGCCCTTGAAATCGGCCTCAGTCTTTGGATTAAAGACATGATTGAGCATGATGATGAATTCGGTACAGTATCCGTATTTGACATCTGCATTGGCTACGGCATCACGATTTATGCCGCCTCCTCCCGCGCCTGATGAGGCATCGAGATACACATCCGCAAAGTCTGTTATCTCTCCGAAAAGAGCCTTCTTTGCCCCCCTGAGAACACATACCAGCCCCTGTCCGCCGGAATCCACTACCCCCGCCTGCTTTAATACGGGAAGGAGCTCCGGTGTCTGGGTGAGAACATATTCTGCATGAGAGACGACCTGCTCCGCAAAGCTCTCGGCATCCTCACACTTATCCGCAAGCTCGGAAGCCTTCTCCGCCGCTCCTCTCGCCACAGTAAGGATGGTCCCCTCCTTAGGCTTCATTACAGCCTTGTAGGCCGTCTCGCATGCCTTGTTGAAGGCTGATGCTATAAGGGCCATGTCCACTGTTTCATGATCCCTGATCTCCTTTGTAAAGCCTCTCAAAAGCTGCGAGAGTATGACTCCCGAATTTCCTCTTGCGCCCCTCAGGGAGCCCATGGATATGGCCTTGCACAGCGCCTGCATATCATATCCGTCCTCAAGAGCCAGTACCTCCTTGGCGGCAGACATAATGGTCAGTGTCATATTGGTACCCGTATCGCCGTCAGGCACCGGGAAAACATTCAGGTCATTGATCTTATCCTTATTTGAAGCAAGCTCTGTCGCTCCGGCAAGAAACATGGTTGCTACAAGGGCGGCATCAAGTGTTTTGGTTGCCATCAGTCTATCACTCTTACCCCTTCGACAAAAATATTGATCTTCTCAACCTCGAAGCCCGTGAACTCCTCCACCTTGTATTTCACGTTGCTCATCAGGTTGTCCGATACAGCCTTTATGCTCACTCCGTAGGCTATTATCACATGGAAATCCAGACTGATCTTGTTATTGCTTACCGCCACATTTATTCCATGCGTCAGGCTCTCCCTCTTCAGCAGACGTACAAGCCCGTCCCTGACCGAATATGTAGCCATCCCTACCACACCGAAGCATTCCATTGCCTCTGTTCCGGCAAGCTGTGCTATGGCTTCGGTATCTATGGATATATTTCCAAGGTCTGTACTCATTCTGGCTCTCATATAATTCCCTCCTCTGTAATCCGTGGTTTTATATCTGATCAGATCAGCTCTATTATCTTTACATCCCTCTGCTGTGAGAGATCCACTATACCTTCCTTACATTTTACCACAGGACGGCCCATGGCGCCGCTGTTATTCATGATCACTTCCCCTGTCATGCCGTTCGAAAGCTTCACGTCGTTTCCTATCATCTCATCCAGAAGATGGTTCATGAAGGTTGTCATCATGGCAATATCATATTTAAGGAACATTTCATCCTTAACGATCTCGACCACCTGATAGGGATTCATGGGCGGCCTGTATGCCCTGGCGCTTGTCATGGCTTCATAGATGTCAGCTATTGCTACCATCTTCGCAAAGGGATCTATCTGATCCCTGTCGAGCCCCTGGGGATAGCCCGAGCCGTCACAGCGCTCATGATGCATCAGCGTCGCATTGAGGATATGGTTATTGATCTTCAGCTTGCTTAACATATGATATCCGTAAAAGGCATGGGTCTTTATCAGGTCAAACTCCATTTTGTTAAGCTTGCCGGGCTTCCATATTATATCATTCGGAAGCATGAACTTGCCTATATCGAAGAGAAACCCGGCATAAAGCAGGATCTCGCAGTTTTCAGGAGAAAGTCTGAGCCACTTCCCCATCTTTTTGCATATCAGGGCTGCATTGAGGCCATGTGCATATGTCATGTCCGATTCATCATGGATCATGATATTGATATATGAAAAAAGCCTCTTTCCGGAGATATTATCCGGACATAATGTATCTGCGATCGCCTTCAGATCCTGAAACCTGAAAGGGATCTTCTTGATTATGAACGAATCAACCGCCACCTTATATGCCGCGAGACTCGATGCATACTTTGTCTGAAAGAGCTTGAAGGCCTCGGACACTCTCAGCTTTTCATAGTAGGTCTCCGCCAGATCCTCCTCGTCCAGGATCTGTACGGTAAGGAGCTTAAAAGCCTCCAGCTTGGCCTTTACGATATGATCTACCTTCGTTCCTTTTTTTATGGCAGTCTTTCCGCCGACATTGATATCCTCTGCCAGCTGCATGCCATCCTGCAGGGCCATTACTGCCACAGTCTTCATTATCTGTCTCCGAAATCACACCTGATACAGATGTACACATCCGCCCTGCCGGCTCATCAATGCAGCCTGACGGACACACACTCACAAAAGCCCCGGCACAGCCCGAGGCTATTTATATTTTGTTGCTTTCCCTCAGAAAAACACAGGATTTAGTATAATTACCATTACTGTCAAAGTCAACTCTTTTGATTGGAAAGGGTTTGATGTATACTCTTTAATTATGAAACTCAGATTTTCGGATAGGGTCTTCCTCGGAAAGAGCTTTGAAGGAGATCCCTCCTCAGTGATAAAAAAACTGAATAAGAACAAACCGGTTAAAGGAACCTATATACTCAGTCCCGCAGAAAACGGAGTCGATCCCATAGAGTACTTCGACTCCATACAGCTTATGCAGCCCTTCTACAGGGAAAGGGAGCTTTTTGTGCTGGGACTGGCAGGCTCGGAGGACGAGGCCATCGAGCTTGTCAGGGAGATATATGAAGCCTCCGTGGAATACGGACATGACAGCATCCGTTCATACATAGAGGAGCTCTTTTCATGATAGCGCTGCAGATATTAAAGATCACAGGTCTGGTCCTGCTCGGCATCCTTATACTGCTCCTCCTTCTTATCGCTGTCATCCTTTTTGCTCCGATACATTACAGGGCGGACGGCGCATACAGGGACAAGGACAATAAATATCACATAAATGTAAAAGCCAACTGGCTGCTCCGCATCATAAGGGTATCATTTTTAAAGGATGACACCTCCTCGGACATGGCCGCAAAGGTTCTTTGGCTGAAGGTCTATCCCCGTCCCGCAAAAGCCTCCGGAACCCTGGGTGAGCGCAAGGCGCCTGAGGATTCCTCTCTCTCCAAAATAAAATACAAAATCTCCTCCCTTTATGTTAAAATAAAACGTATATTTTATATGTTGGGTGACGAGAGGGACAAGGATGCTGTCCTGGAGCTCCTTCTCAGGGTAAAGCAGCTTCTCTGGCATATAAGGCCCAGAAAGCTTGATATCCGCCTGAAGCTGGGACTGGGTGATCCGGCATCCACCGGAGAGGCTCTGGGCATAATCTGTGCGTTTTATCCTCTATATACCCGTCATCTTGATCTGGAGCCGGATTTTGACAATAAGGTCATCGAGAGCGACCTTGATCTGAAGGGTCATATACAGCTCATATTTGTGCTTATTGCCGCAGTCAGGGTATATTTTAATAAGGATATCCGCAGACTGTACAGACAGATACAGAAGCTCAAAGAATAATAAAAGAAAGCGAGGTTGATATTTTGGCTAACTTGACTTTTGATGAAATGGTGAATTCCCTGATAAACGGGCTCAGCGGTTTCTTCTCAACAAAAACCGTAGTGGGTGAACCGAAAAAGATCGATGATACCATAATCATCCCCCTGGTGGATGTGACCTTCGGAATGGGTACCGGAGCTTCCACAGGTGAAAAAAAGAACGGCGGAGGCGGAGGCGTGGGAGGAAAGATGTCTCCCTCATCGGTACTCGTGATATCAAACGGGGTTACAAAGCTTGTTAATATCCGCAATCAGGATGCTGTCACAAAGATGCTTGACATGGTTCCCGATCTCATCAATAAATTCACGGACAAAGCCGATCCCTCTGCTCCCGGAGTGGAAAACAGTGAAGCGATAGATATTGCCTTTGACAAGGAGTCCTCCTCCGGAAATAATGTGATATAAGATATGCTTATCAGATAATACGCGAAGCCTGCGCAGGATAAAAGGTCGGCCGGATATCATCCGGCCGGCCTTCGGCATTTACTGATCTTCGGGTCAGTCCCCGGTCTTCAGGCCCTCTCTACAGCGCCTGATCTGAGACATCTGGAGCAGACATAAAGCCTTTTGGGAGTGCCGTCAACCTTGCATTTCACTCTCTTGATATTAGAGTTCCAGATCCTGTTTGACCTTCTATGTGAATGGCTGACGTTATTTCCGAAATGCACGCCCTTGCCACAAACTGCACATTTTGCCATCTTCCTACACCTCCTGTCTGTAAGCTATTTTACAACTGGACCTATAAGCAGCTCGATCCGAACTCTTAAGGCCGTTAATGCATGATATACATGCATCCCGCCTGTGAACAGCAAACATAAGCCCACAGCGCTGTATATTCTACCAAAATAATCTCTTGTTTGCAACCATTATTTTAGTTATACTCTATTCATGCGTAAAAAGATTAAGATTGATTTCGTGGATTTCTGGCCTGATCTTGTAAAGACAGACAATTATTTTTTCAACATACTTGACCGGTATTATGATGTGGAGATCTCTCCGGATCCTGATTATGTTTTCTGCAGTTATTTCAATAACAGGCATCTTCAGTACAGAAACTGCGTAAAAATACTTTTTATGGGCGAGAACCTGGTGCCCGATTTCAATTTATATGATTATGCTGCCGGCTTTCATTATATGGATTTTGAAGACCGGTATCTGAGGCTGCCCCTTTATGTCCTGTATACCCAGCATTATGAGGGCTTCTTCAAAAAGCATACCTATGATGACGGATACTATCTCTCCAAAAAGAAATTCTGTAACTGCGTGATCTCAAATCCCTTTGCCGACGGGATAAGGGACGAGATGTTTGATGCCTTATGCCGCTACAGGAGTGTGGACTGCGGAGGCCGTTATCATAATAATGTTGGCGGGCCCGTGAAGGATAAGATCGCATTTGAAAAAAAATACAGGTTTACCATGGCCTTTGAAAATGCATCCACCCCCGGTTATACGACAGAAAAGATCTTCGAAGCCTTCGCCGGAGACACGATACCGGTATATTGGGGGAATCCCCGCATAGCATCGGAGTTTAATCCCGATTCCTTCATCAGCTGTCATGATTTCAGTGACATCAGATCAGTTGTTGACAGAGTCCGGGAAATAAATGAAAACGATGAGCTTTTCCTTAAGATGATAAAGGCTCCTGCACTTACTGAAGCCTCCATGGCCATGAAATACCTGAAGGAGGATTATGCAGCTCCCTTCCTGCGTCATATCTTTGATCAGGATCCAAAGGCGGCCATCCGCCGCAACATGGTATATGTAGGACTTAAATATCAGGAAAAGACCCTGTCCTCAGAAAGATTTCAAAACACCATGGACCTTGTAAGGAAGCCGGTCCATCTTATAAAAAAGACCCTGTCCCAGAAGCTCTCCTCAGACAAGGGCAGGAGCTGATAGCTCTTTTCTGCTTTTTCACGGACTCTTCCATTCTCCGGTCTCCTCAAAGATCCTCGCCCTTCTCTCGGCTGACTCCGTGATGGATGCATCATATCCCATGATACTTAACAGTCTGATCGCGTTCCTGCTCTTCGCCTCTCCCTTTTTCAGCTCATAAGGGAAGATCACCTCGTCATCCGTGATCTCTTCTTCAAAATGATAATTGTCATAGCTTTGCCTGAGCATGGACGTAAGCTCGATATCATGAGTCGCCGCAAAGCAGATGACATTTTCCCTTTCAAGGCTTTTCAGTATCTCCGAGGATGCCGCTATCCGCTCTATCGTATTGGTCCCCTTCAATACCTCATCCACAAAGCACAGCACCGGGACATCCTTCTCACAGATATCTATGACCTGCTTCAGGGCTCTGATCTCAGACATATAATAAGAGCTGCCCGACATTATATCATCGGTGACGGCCATTGACGATACCACATAAAACCTCGCGCCTGAGAAGCTTTCGGCGCATACCGTTGCGATACTCTGTCCGAGGATCGCAGCCAGAGCAGCCGATCTTAAAAAGGTCGACTTACCGGAAGCATTTGATCCGGTGATCAGAACCCCCTTTACCGAAGCCTCTATATCCGAGCTTACAGGGTTTTGAAGAAGAGGATGGTAGAGCCTTTTTGCGTGGAAGCTTATCTGAGCCTCGTCTGAAAACTCCGGCACGCACCAGAAGGGAAGGCTTCTTCTGTAAGCTGCCACGGCAATGAAGGCATCTATCTCTCCCAGAACCGAAAACATGCGCTCTATCTCCTGCCTGTGCTCCACAACCTTCTTTTGCATGGAATTGAACTTTATCAGATCTATATGAAAATAGATCCTGAGATAATCCAGGATCATATTGATAAGTCCGCCGGTGAGACCCCTGCCGGCTGTGAGGAGGAAGCTTCCCCTTACAACAGGTGAAAGCAGCTTCACCGCCGTCTTAAGCTCCTTACGGTATTCCTTCTCCTCATCATCCTTTACCCTCAGCATAAGGGAAGATGCATGATAAGCCTTTATTATATGGGAAAAGCAGGAGATATACTCCCCTGTCTCCGATTTTCTCTTGAAATACACCGGAATATTGATCACAAGGGAAACAAGAAAGATAAGAAGACCGATACTCGGCGAAATGAATATCATTGATATTGCGAAGCATCCGAAGACAGCGCAGAGGATATGAGGCAGACTGCTTTTTATCTCAAGCGCAGCAAGCTCGCCCACAGTAGATCTGAGAGGCTTCTTTATATCCCTTCCGATCTCTGACAGTCTCTCCCTGTAGGCTTTTGAAATCTCCGTATGAGAATCAAAATATCTGATAAGGCCGTCTCTTCTTTTAAGCTCAGTGTCATCACCAAAAGGCTCCTTGAGAGTCCTGGTCAGACTCACAGGCTCCCTGAGGAGCTCGCCAAGCATCTCCTCCCCGGTCAGTGACGCACAGGTATTGATGCGCGCAAAGACCTGGTCCATATTCATATCCTTCCATGTCTGGTCGGAAATGTGCATCAGTCCTTCATTCCTTCAATAACCTTATTCACCTCACTGTATATCCTTTCCGGCTTCTCTCCTATATTGAAGTTCCCATCCTCATAAAGGATACGTCCTGCCACCATGGTCATCTTTACATCAGCCTTGGAGCCGGAATAGACAATATTCTTTACGATATTATTCAGGGGCTGCATCTCAGGCTTTGACAGATCGATCATGATGAGATCCGCATACTTCCCTGCATCGAGCACATCCGAATCCTTAAGTCCCATCGCATGCGCTCCGCCTGTGACAGCCATGTAAAGCACATCCTCCGCAGGGACCGATGAAGCATCCTTATCAATTATCTTTGCAAGCCCCGTCACGAGGAACATTTCCCTGAACATATCCAGACAGTTATTGCTGGCAGGACCGTCAGTGCCGATAGCAAGCCCTATTCCTGCTTTCAGGTATTTTGAGATCGGAGCGATGCCTGAAGCAAGCTTCATATTGGAGGCCGGGTTTGTCACGAGATACAGTCCTCTTTTCTTAAATATCTCCATATCCTCATCAGAAAGATATACACAATGATATCCCCCGCCGCCATGATCATAAAGCCCCAGACTGTCAGCGAAGCCTGTAGGAGTAAGGCCGTATTTTTCCTTGCATCTCTCTGTCTCCGACAGGGTCTCGGAATTATGCGACCAAACGGGCGACTCATATTTATGTGCAAGGGCGGAGAGTCCCTCAAGAAGCTCCTTCGAGCAGGTATACTCCGCATGATATCCGAAGATATATGAGGTCAGAGGATTGCCTTTATTCAGTCTGTCATACCACTCTTCCTGAAGCTCGAGTGACTGTGAAAAATCATTCATGCTTCCGGTCTGCACACACCTGAAGCCGCACTCCTCTGTCGCGCTCGCTATCGCATAGGGCTTCAGATACATATCAAAGCAGGCTGTGATGCCGCTTGTAAGATACTCCATTACTGCAAGCTTCGTGCCCCAGTATATGTCATCATCCTTAAGCTTTGCCTCTCTCGGAAACACAGTTTCATTAAGCCAGCTGTCAAGAGGCTGGTCATCAGCATATGAACGAAGAAAGGTCATGCCGCTGTGCGTATGCGCATTCTTGAAGCCGGGCATGATCAGATTTCCCTTTGCATCTATCTCCCTGAAATATGATCCTCCCTCCGGCTCATCCTCCTTTTTTCCAACATAGCTTATACGCTCACCTTCCGTGATCAGCACTCCGTCATCGATTATCTCCACACCATCCTTCATGGTGAGAAGCCTCGCATTGTAAAATCTGATTCCGCTCATTTCATCTCCTTGTATTATCGCTCTTTCTTCCTGACATGATGCCTGCTATCGCCTTCTCATACGGGGGCTTCAGTATCCCCCTGTCCGTTATGATGGCCGTGACCAGATTATGATCCGTCACATCAAAAGCCGGATTGTAGAATTTTGCCCCCTCGGGAGCCATGGGCTTCTCGTACCAAAGACTGCTTATCTCTTCGGGATCCCTGTATTCGATCTCTATGTCGTCCCCCGAAGGAGTCGCCATATCTATAGTCGAATAAGGTCCCAGAACATAAAAGGGTACTCCGTAATGCTTTGCGATGATCGCCACCCCGGAGGTTCCGATCTTATTTGCCACATCCCCGTTTGCGGCTATCCTGTCGCATCCCACCAGCACTGCCT
>CAMUZQ010000044.1 GCA_947165275.1 uncultured Lachnospiraceae bacterium
GTTCAGGATATCCTCTGTCTCGGCTGTGGCGGGAAGGCTCATTACAAGAAGATCTGTCTCAGGCAGGATACTGTCCAGCTCATCCACGCCAAGCATCTTATCAAAATCAAAGTCCGCGCATACCCCGCTTCTGCTGACACCGGCAAGCTGCAGCGGTTCAAAAGCCCTGGCCCTGGATGCGAAGGTGCATCCGATATCGCCTGTTCCAAGGACAGTTATCCTTGAATCCTTCAGAGACCTCTGATGATATCGCTCCATTCCCCAGTTTCCCTCAAGGAGCTCTCCGTAGTAGGAGGTAAGACGGCGCATCATCATAAGGCTTACCGCGATAATATGCTCTGCAATGGATACGCCGTATGCTCCTGAGGAATTTGAAAGAATACAGTCTTCATTCGCAAAAAATCCCGGTTTCACGAGGCTGTCGACCCCTGCCCAGGGTATGCACATCCATTTGAGACTCCTGCAGCTCCGGGCCATATCCGGGCTGAACCCGTAAAGGATATCAGGCTCTTTGAATTCCTGCGGTATGGAATCCTCTGCTTCCGCAAAGCAGACCTTCGCATTGAACCTGTCAGCCGTCTCGCTTATCTTCTCTTTATGCTGCTCCTTCAAGGCCGGGGTTAACACCAGTATCTTCATGTCATATCCTCCTTATCGGTCTATCTCTCGGCGGATGCAGTGATTATCCACGGAGCAGGCTGGTTTTCAAATACGTTTTTCGAAGTGAGCCTCGATACAGCTATCTGTATCGTATTGATGTCATTTATGCCGTAACGCATGAGAATATCCCTCATAGAGGCAGCCACCCTGAAGTCCAGTGTATATATCACAAATTCCATATTCGGATTTATCCCGGTAAGATATTCCAGCTCCTGCTCCAGACTCGCGGAGGCTACAAGCATTGTCACATCCGGTACGGGAAGCCGGTCCATTGTATCCTTTCCTACATGATCTACTATTGTTACATTCTGCAGACCGAAACGGTTAAGATTCTCCTCCAGGGTCTCACGGTCGCTTTCCTTATACTCGACTGCAATGACAGTTCCCTCGCCGCACATCATGGCGGCCTCCACTGCTATTGATTCCCCGGATATCACGCACAGGTTTTTCCTCTCATCTATCTGCATCTTGGAGAGCAGCACGGAACGTATCTCAGCACCCACATATTTTACGGATCCCGAGGCAAATTTCCTGTTGTCCATTCCGAACTTGACCGTACTCCTGGCGTCAGGATTCAGGACTATCATTCCGGCGGATGCATTTATCCCCCGGTCGATCATCTCACTTACCTTATTTCTTTTGATCTCGCCGACGGGGTCAGAGCCCTCATTGTAGATGACCTCACACTCTCCCAGACCCACATCCCACATCTTGTAGAATATATCCTTGTGCCCGGCCTCGGTAAAGACCAGCACACAGCGGTGAGCCTCCACTGTAGGGATAAGATTCTTGTTCTTTCTGGTGATATCAAGTATCTTTACATGCTCAAGGTCGATGTCCGTATTCTCTGAGAAATACTTCAGCCAGGACAGTATGTGCGTATTTGTGAACATATTGCTTTCCATATGATACCCCTCCTGTCTTTTAACCACACTTTTCAAGCAGCTCTTCCCACTTCCGGTCCACGTATTCCTGAGCCGCCTCGATAGTCCATTCGTTTCCGCTCCTGAAGCAGTGCGCAAATCTCCCCTGCCTGCGCATGAATTCCTCGACCGGCAGCTTTTTCTTCGGTTCATAGGTCAGCCGGTACTCACCGTCAACCACCTCGTATAATGGCCATACGCAGGTGTCTATGGCGGCCTTGCATATCTCTATCAGATCCTCTGCCGGATACTGCCAGCCCCTTGGACAGGGGGTCAGTACATTTACAAAGGTTGGTCCCTCCGTATATATCGCCTTCCGTGCCTTCTCATGAAAATCCTTCATCGTGCCGAAAAGCGTGGTCTGGGCCACATAAGGAGAACCATGTGCTACAACGATCTGCGTCAGATCCTTCTGTACCTGCTTCTTGCCCACGGACTCCGCTCCCGGCGGAGTGGTCGTAGCCGAGGCAAAACGTGGAGTTGCCGATGATCTCTGTGTCCCCGTGTTCATGTAGGCATTATTATCATAACAGAAATAGGTGAAATCATGCCCTCTTTCCAATGCTCCCGACAGGGACTGGAAACCTATATCATAGGTGCCTCCGTCCCCTCCTATTGCAAGTATTTTGAATTTCGTTTCAGGATCTATGCGGCCTCTTCTCTTCATCACATTATAAGCCGCCTCGACTCCCGATGCCGTGGCTGATGCGTTTTCAAAGGCCGTATGTATATAGGAGTCCTCCCATGCCGTGTAAGGATATTGAAAGGAAGATACCTCAAGACAGCCGGTCGCATTGCATATGACAGCTTTATCCTTTGGATTCAGGGCTCTCATCATTGCCCGGCAGACGATCCCCGCCCCGCATCCGGCGCATAATCTGTGACCGGAATGGAACCTTTCGGGCTTATTCATTTCTTCTTTAAGATTATATGGCATTTGTTCTGACCCCCATATGACTGTATACGTCTCCGGTTTCGCCTGTTTCGGCTATATGCTTCAGCCTTTCGTATACGCTCTTTGCTGCTTTGACGGTAAAGTCCCTTCCTCCGAGACCGTAAACTATGTCTATTATCTTCGGACGTGTCTCGCAGTTTATCAATGCTCCTGCAGTTTCCGCAAAAAGAGGTCCGCCGCAGGCCGAGAAGCCTTCACTCTTGTCCAGCACGGCCACTGCCTTGCAGGATCGCAATGTCTCCGCGAGCTCGGGACCGGGGAAGGGTCTGAAAACCCTCAGCTTTACAAGCCCTGCCCTGACTCCGGCATCCCTCAGCTCATCAACGGCAGCCTTCGCCGTGCCTGCGCTGGAGCCCATCAACACTACTGCAAGCTCAGCATCCTCCATCCTGTATGCCTCAAAGAGTCCGTAATGTCTGCCGAAGGTCTTTTCAAAATCAGCAGCCACATCAAGTATCACCTGCTTTGCATTCTTCATGGCTTCCGCCTGGGCGACCCTGGCCTCCATGTAATATGAGGATATGCCGTAAGGTCCCACCGCCAGAGGATTCTTTTTTTTCAGGAGATAATTCTCAGGATGATACTGTCCTACAAATCTCTTTACGGTATCATCATCCTCTATCAGGATATTCTCTATGGCATGTGAGGTTATGAACCCGTCCTCGCATACCATCAGCGGAAGTCTCACCGAAGGATGCTCTGCGATACGATGCGCACACAGATAGTTGTCGTAGGCCTCCTGATTGTTTTCGGCATAAAGCTGTATGAAGCCTGAATCCCGCTCAGCCATGGAATCGGAATAATCATGATTTATATTTATCGGTCCTGTCAGCGCACGGCACGCCACGGCCAGTACGACAGGAAGTCTCGAGGAGGCGGCCACATAAAGGACCTCGTTCATAAATGAAAGTCCTGCCGAAGAGGTTGCCGTGACAGCCCTGCAGCCTGCTGCCTCTGCTCCGAGACAGGCTGAAAGTGAGGAGTGCTCGCTCTCCACACAGATAAACTCGGTATTTACCTTGCCTTCCGCCACATATCCCGCAAAATACTGGGGGATCTCGGTAGAAGGCGTTATGGGAAACATCGCGAAAACGTCAGGATCTATCTGCCGCATCGCCGTAGCTATGGCTTCGTTCCCCGATAGTCTTTCTCTGATACTCATTCTTTATCCTTTCAAAAAATCCCTTTCCGGGTCATTCTTATTCGTCCGTCATTTCGATGGCATCAAAAGGACATGCCTTGAAGCAGATCCCGCAGCCCTTGCAGTGATCAAAATCGAAATTGCTCCGTCTGCCGTTCTCCACCGGTATGCTGGCATCAGGACAAAAGGGTGCGCACAGAAGGCACTGCTTGCATTTTTCCTCTATCCATCTGGGAGTTCTGACTCTCCATTCCCCTGTTTTCGTAAGCCTGCTTGTTCCCGGCTCGTAGATCTCACAGCCTGTGGTCATATCCTGCCAGGCTATATTTTCATTAATATCTGCTGCTTTTATATTCATGATAGCTTATCCTCTGACCCTGTCCATGGAAAGCCTCAGGCACTTGAGATTGCCTTCCACCACCTGGGGTTTTCTTGCAAATTTATGTCTGTAGGATTCCTCCATATCCTTTAAGAATCTGTCCTCATCCACACAGCCGCTTACCCTGACCACGGCTGCCAGCATAGGGGTATTGGGAAAATATGCTCCCAGACACTCCATGGATACCGCCCTTGCATCTATGGTACAAACCCGCCCCCTGTAGCCCTTCAGCAGCTCCTTAAGCTCCTCGGGAGCTTTTTCGGAGTTTATTATAACCGCTCCCTCCTCCTTGAGCCCTGAGGTTACATCCACGCTTTTAAGCAGGGTTTCGTCAACCACTGCCACATAATCAGGCTCGTATATATTTGAATGAACACTGCAGCGCTCATCGGAGATCCGGTTGTAGGCCGTTATCGGCGCTCCCGAACGCTCCGGTCCGTATTCCGGAAAGGACTGCACATACATCCCCGCCATAAATGCGGCATCAGCAAGCAGCTGGCTTGCGGTCTTTGCACCCTGACCTCCCCTGCCGTGCCATCTTATCTCAGTCATATTACCGTATTTCATAAACTGTCCTCTTTGATATCTGTGATCGTACTAGTATAACGTATCTTAAATAACTGGACCAAATGCTTGCCTGCTCACCTGATAGCACGTGCCGAAAAAGCCTCGGCGTAGCCCGCTACGCCTACGTTTTTTGACACGCACTCTCAGGCAAGCATTCGTCGCATTAGGCCAGTTATTTTGCGAACGTTATACTAAGGATCTGTACGAAAATACACTTACATAATTGCTTGCCTTGCAACTTTATTTTTGTACAGCTCCCAAGTATTTATATCATCTGGAGGATAAGAAATCAAACAGGTCCGGAAAAAGCATACGCCCTCCGGACTTTTTCATATTGATTTTTTTCTCCGATACGTCCAAAATACATTAGGAATCGTTCGGATGATATATTTATTGATCTCTGTTACGGTTCCCCGAAAATTTAAGTGTTCTGTTAGTAGGAGGGAGACATTTATGTCAAAAAAAATCTTAATGTTTATCTTAGGTGTTCTGGTTCTTATCGGAGGCATATTCTGTGTGGCGCGTCCCGGTCTGACCTTTCTTTCCATGGTATGGCTCATAGGAGTCGTGATGTTCTTCCATGCGATAGAGGATATGGTGACCTATAGTGAGAGGAAGCAGCTGGGTATAGCCAACGGATGGAATCTTGCAGGATCCATAATATCCTTTATATGCGGTCTTGCCATCATTGTCAGCGGCTATGCGGAGTTTGTGACCGGAGTAACCCTTTTGTATTTCCTGTTTACCTGGCTCATTATAGCCGGCGTCATAAATATCATAATCGCCTTCAAGATCAAGAAGCTGAAAAACACCGGTGATCCCGCATTGAATTACGTTGGAAAAAAATGGGGATGGCAGCTGGTCCTTGGTATCCTGGTCATCATCGCAGGCTGCTTCGGTTTTGCTCATCCATTCTTCTCAATGCTCTCCATCGGAATGATCGTAGGTATAGACATCATGGTTTCCGGGATCAATATGATGGTTAAGGCATTTACCATATCACAATGAACCGGGATCGGACTGGAAACAGGTTCAGACTGCTTTTTATCACAGCAGTGTGGGGAGGATTTGCCGGAGGTGTGGTCTGGTGCTTTCTGAAGGCTGTAGCCTTCTGTACTGAGATCATATGGAAAACTCTTCCGGAAAAGAGTGGTTTTTCATTTCTCCCGGTTGTGATATGCGCTGCCGGAGGGATCCTTCTGGGAGCCCTCCACAAAAAATACGGTGACTATCCGGAAGAGCTTTCGGTCGTTATGTTTAAGATCAAAAGGGATAAGTATTATGATTACAAAAACATAGCGGTCATGATGCTCTGTGCCTTCATACCGCTTGTGCTTTGCGCCAGTGTCGGTCCCGAGGCGGGACTTACCGGGATAATCGCTGCTCTTTGTTACTGGATAGGTGACAATGTTTCCTATGCGGGAGTCCAGGCCGCCGGTTTTTCAAAAATAGGAGAAGCCGTAACGCTTGGACAGCTCTTTCACTCTCCGCTTTTCGGTATCCTGGCCGTGGAGGAAAATGAAGATGATACCAAAGAGGCCGGCACGCTCAGCAAAACGCAAAAGCTTTTATATTACGGTATCTCTGCAGTCTCAGCCTTTCTCATCACCAGGCTGCTGAATACGCTTTTCGGAACAGCCATGGAGGGCTTCCCCTCTTTTTCCGAGGTCCCGTCTGGTGTCCATGACTATCTGCTGCTTTTAATTTACATACCTGCCGGACTTCTGATATATCTGATCTTTGAGTTTTTTGAAGGACTTACAAAAAGCCTTGCGGGACGGATCCCTGTGATCCTGAGGGGGATCCTGTGCGGGATCATAGTCGGCTTCATGGGTATTTCTATTCCGGTCGTAATGTCCTCCGGAGAAGAGCAGATGGCCGGACTTATGAAAGCTTTCAGCTCTTATCCCCCTCTTTTTCTGGTCGGGATATGTATTCTCAAGCTGCTGATGACAGCCTTCTGCATTAATTTCGGAATGAAGGGAGGTCATTTCTTCCCGCTGATCTTCGCCTGTACCTGCATGGGCTTTGCACTTTCAAATATATTTTTTTCAGCATCTGAAAGCCATGGCGCCTTTGCAGCAGCCGTCGTGACAGCTACTGTTTTGGGTGCGCAGCTTAAAAAACCCCTTGCAGCTGCTCTTCTGCTCCTCTTATGCTTCCCTCCGGGTCTACTGCTGTGGTGCTTTGTATGCGCCGCCATAGGCGAAAGGGCAGGCACTGCCATGAGTTTTACAGCCAAAGCTAAGGAGCTGTCCGGGGAGCCGGGTGATATCAAATAACGATTGACAGATCCGCCAAACAGTGATAGTCTCACATATCAGAAAAGACAAAGGCGTCTTGGAGCGTGGCTCCGGGACGCCTTTTTTTTGCAGCTCGCATTCCATTAAGAGGAGGCTTAATATGTGTTCCATAGCTGGCATCTGCGGCCAAGAAGGCGGATATAACATGCTTCATGAGGCTCTTGAAAAGACGCATTCAAGGGGTCCCGACGATATGAGGATAATAAATACCGGAAACGGGTGGCTGGGCTTTAACAGGCTGTCCATCATGGGCTTAAGCGATGCAGGCATGCAGCCTTTTATTTACCGTGGCAGGGAAAGTCTCGGCCCGGACGGACTGACTGAAGGAAATGAGGGCCCGATGCTCCCGGCTGACTGCGACACCGCCGTGGTATGCAACGGGGAAATATACGGCTTCAGAAAGCTGAAAAGAGAGCTTGAAGAAAAAGGATACCTCTTCAGGAGCGGATCAGACTGCGAGGTTCTCGGATATATGTACCGTGAATATGGTACTGAAATGTTCGGTAAGCTTGATGCGGAATTTGCGATGATACTCTATGACGTAAAAAACAGGGAGTATATCGCTGCCAGGGATCCGATAGGGATACGGCCGCTCTATTACGGCATAACAGATAAGGGTAATTACGTATTTGCCTCTGAACCCAAAAACCTTTCAGGACTTTCAGACAAGATAATGCCCTTTCCCCCGGGTCATTATTTCAAGGACGGTAGCTTCATCTGCTACAGGGATATGTCAAGGGTCGACTCATACAGCCGGGACGGGATCGATGAGGTTACGAAGCATATCCACGATCTGCTGACTGAGGGCGTAAGAAAACGTCTTGATTCGGATGCGCCGGCCGGCTTTCTGCTGTCAGGAGGACTTGATTCGTCACTGGTATGCGGAATAGCGGCCTCCCTCAGTGACAAGCCTCTTCAAACCTGGGCGATCGGCATGGACACTGACGCCATAGATCTGAAATATGCAAGAGAAGCAGCAGAATACATACACTCGGATCATCATGAGGTGATCATATCAAAAAAAGATGTGCAGGACGCGGCTGAGCCTGTGATCGAACTTCTCGGAACCTATGACATAACCACCATCAGGGCATCCATTGGCATGTATCTGGTCTGTAAAGCAATACACGAAACCTCGGATACCAGGGTGATACTCACAGGTGAGATATCAGATGAGCTCTTCGGGTACAAATATACGGATTTTGCGCCCAATGCCGAAGAATTTCAGAAGGAGGCTCAAAAGCGCATAAGGGAGATACATATGTATGACGTGCTAAGGGCCGACCGCTGTATAAGCGTCAATTCCCTTGAGGCAAGGGTTCCCTTCGGAGATCTGGACTTTGTAAGATACTGCATGTCTATAGATCCTGAGCTTAAGCTCAACAGATACGGAAAGGGCAAATATCTTCTCCGCAAGGCCTTTGAAAAAGACCATCTCATACCGGAGAGCATACTCTGGCGCGAAAAAGCCGCCTTTTCCGATGCAGTAGGCCA
This sequence comes from uncultured Lachnospiraceae bacterium, assembly GCA_947165275.1. GTDB lineage: Bacteria > Bacillota > Clostridia > Lachnospirales > Lachnospiraceae > NK4A144. Next base: position 8,423 of record CAMUZQ010000044.1, read on the forward strand.
TTCTCTCAAGGATGATCTGACAGAGCTTGCAGACTCATATTACACCGATGAGCAGTTTGAAGAAGCAGTAAAGAAATATGACCATGCCAGGCCCTTTACCAAAGAATCTCTTTATTACAGGGAAATATTTGAGAAATACTATCCCGGACTCTCCGGTATGGTGGTGGATTTCTGGATGCCGAACAAAAGCTGGGAGGGCTGTGATGTGAACGATCCCTCCGCGAGGTTCCTTTCAAATTACGGAGAAAGCGGAAAATGACTAAATATATCTTTGTGACAGGCGGTGTGGTATCGGGACTCGGAAAAGGAATAACCGCAGCTTCTCTCGGAAGGCTGCTGAAATCAAGAGGCCTTAAAGTTGCTGCCCAGAAGCTTGATCCATATATAAACGTGGATCCCGGGACAATGAGTCCTTATCAGCATGGTGAGGTATATGTGACGGAGGACGGAGCAGAAACCGATCTGGATCTCGGCCACTACGAACGCTTTATAGACGAGGATCTGACCAGATTCTCAAATCTGACCTCCGGCAAGGTTTACTGGAATGTTCTGAATAAGGAAAGACGCGGTGAATATCTCGGATCCACGGTCCAGGTGATACCCCATATCACAAATGAGATAAAGGAATTTGTCTACCGTGCCGGGAAGGAAACCGGCGCGGATGTTGTGATCACAGAGATAGGCGGTACCATAGGAGATATAGAATCGCAGCCCTTTCTTGAGGCTGCCAGGCAGATCTCCCTTGAAGCAGGCCCCTCAGGGAGCCTTTTCATACATGTGACTCTCGTGCCGTATCTTCATGGATCTAATGAACACAAATCCAAGCCCACACAGCATTCCGTGAAGGAGCTGCAGGGCATGGGAATAAAGCCCGATATCATTGTCCTCCGCTGCAATGAACCCCTGGACAGAGGCATATTTGAGAAGATCTCGATGTTCTGCAATGTCAAGGAGGACTGTGTTATCGAAAACAGAACACTGGACTGCCTGTACGCTGCGCCGCTCATGCTTGAGCAGTCAGGCTTTTCCGGAGTAGTCTGCAGGGAGCTGGGGATCGGCTCCCGTATGCCTGACCTCAAGGAATGGGAAGAGATGGTACGGCGAATAGAAAACGCTGACCGGGAGGTGACTATAGCTCTTGTGGGCAAATATACCCAGCTCCATGATGCATATCTCTCGGTGGCAGAGGCTCTCCGTCATGCAGGATATGCAAATAATGCCCGCATCAATATCAAATGGATGGACTCGGAGGAGATAAATGAAGACAACCTCGGTGAATGCTTCAGGGGAGTCTTCGGGATACTTGTGCCCGGAGGCTTCGGAGACAGAGGGATCGAAGGAATGATATCCTCTGCCGGATATGCAAGAAGGAATGATATCCCATATCTGGGCATATGCCTCGGGATGCAGATCGCTGTCATTGAATTTGCGAGAAATGTGGCAGGGATATCCGATGCCTGCTCCGGAGAATTCCATGATCCCTCGCCCCACAAGGTGATCGATTTCATGCCCGGACAGTCGGAGGAGGTCGAAAAGGGCGGTACCCTGAGGCTCGGAAGCTACCCTTGCCGTATCAAAAGCGGCACTCTTATGGAAAGCTGCTACGGACAGGCTGAGATCAGGGAAAGACACAGACACAGATACGAGTTCAATAATGAATACAGGGATATACTGCAGGAGAAGGGACTTGTCCTGTCAGGGATATCTCCTGATGGAAGGCTGGTGGAAACAGTCGAGCTGCCCGATAATGCTTATCATATCGGAGTCCAGTATCATCCGGAATTCAAATCAAGACCCAATAAGCCCCATCCTCTGTTTAAGGCATTTATCGAGGCGGCATTGAAAAGATCGGGATCAAAAGGAGCAGAAGCTGATGAAATATGACAGGAAGCTTGTGATGGAGGACGGCTCCGAATACCTGGGAACAGGCTTCGGGAGTACAAAGAACTCTGTATGCGAGATAGTATTCAACACCTCCGTGACGGGATATCAGGAGATAATTTCCGATCCCTCCTATACGGATCAGGGAATAGTCATGTCCTACCCTCTTATAGGCAACTACGGCGTTACCGATGATGACTTTGAGAGCAGGAGGATCTCTCCCTCAGCCTTCATAGTGAGGGATGTGAACGAAAACCCTTCCAATTTCAGATGGGCAAAAAGACTTCCGGAGCTTCTTGAAGAAAACGGAGTGCCGGGACTTTCAGGTGTGGATACCAGAAAGCTTGTAAGACTTATCCGGGATAAGGGAGCAGGCAGGGGGATCATAACCGATATCTCCATGCCCGTCGATGAAGCCCTGAATATCATACACGATACCCCGGTCCCCCATGACGCGGTCAGGCGGTGCAGCTGTACGAAAAAATGGTACAGCCGCACCTCAAATCCGAGGTTCAGCGTGGTAGCTGTAGACTGCGGAATAAAGACGAATATCATCAGAATGTTGAATAAAAACCACTGTAACGTGACCATCGTCCCCTATGACACGGACAGCGACGAGATCCTGTCCCTGAGACCTGACGGGGTTTTCATATCAAACGGTCCGGGAGATCCCTGTGATGTTCCCGGAGTGGCCGATACCCTGAAGGCTCTAAGAGGCAGGGTTCCCATATTCGGGATCTGCCTTGGGCATCAGCTTATCGCGCTGTCCTATGGCGCAAGGACCTACAAGCTTAAATTCGGCCACAGGGGAGGCAATCATCCGGTAAAGGATCTGCGCACCGGAAGGATAGAGATCACCAGCCAGAATCACAGCTATGCAGTGGATAAGGACTCTCTTAAGGGCACGGGACTTGAGATATCTCATATCAATGTCCTCGATGATACAGTAGAGGGTATAGCTGACGATGCGGACAGGGTATTCTCTGTACAGTATCACCCCGAAAGCGCACCCGGACCGCAGGACGGGGGATACCTGTTTACAAGATTTACCGATCTTATGAAAAGAGCATGAGGTGAAAAAATGCCGAAAAGGGAAGATATCAAAAAGGTTCTTGTTATAGGCTCCGGTCCGATAGTCATCGGACAGGCCGCGGAATTTGACTATGCCGGAACACAGGCCTGTCTTGCGCTCAAGGAGGAGGGTTACGAGGTAATACTTGCTAATTCCAATCCCGCCACCATCATGACGGATCATTCCATTGCCGACAAGGTATATATGGAGCCTCTGACTCTTGAATATATGGCAAGGATCTGCCGGTATGAAAGGCCCGATGCCATAGTCCCCGGCATAGGCGGACAGACCGGTCTTAATCTCTCCCTTCAGCTGTATGACAAAGGCGTCCTGGATGAATGCGAGATAGAGCTTTTAGGCACGGATGCAGAGAGCATAAGAAGGGCAGAGGACAGGGAGCAGTTCAAGGAGCTTTGCGAAAGCCTGGGGGAGCCTGTGGTACCCTCTGCCATCGCAGGAAGCCTTGAGGAGGGTCTTATCGCAGCCCGAAGCATAGGATATCCTGTCATACTGAGACCTGCCTTTACCCTCGGCGGTACCGGAGGCGGATTTGCGAAGGATGAAGAGGAGATGCATGACAGGATGCTTAATGCTCTTTCCCTCTCTCCCGTGCACCAGGTGCTCGTGGAAAAAAGCATCAAAGGCTATAAGGAAATAGAATACGAGGTCATGCGTGATGCAAATGACACGGCTGTCACAGTCTGCAACATGGAAAACCTGGATCCTGTGGGGATCCATACGGGAGACTCGATAGTGGTGGCTCCAAGCCAGACCCTCACAAATAAAGAATATCATATGCTGAGGGACAGCGCGCTGAAGATAATCCGTGCCCTGAATATCAAAGGAGGATGCAATGTACAGTTCGCGCTGGACCCCGAATCCTTTGATTATTATGTGATAGAGGTCAATCCCAGAGTTTCAAGATCCTCCGCCCTGGCATCCAAGGCCAGCGGTTATCCCATAGCCAGAGTGTCTGCAAAGATCGCCATAGGCATGGATCTGGACGAGATAATGCTCTCCAATACGCCGGCCTGCTTCGAACCGGCGCTTGATTATGTTGTCACAAAAATGCCGAGATTCCCCTTTGATAAATTCACAGAGGCATCAAATGTGCTCTCCACTCAGATGAAGGCAACCGGAGAGACTATGAGTGTTGGAAGGACCTTCGAGGAAAGCCTGCTGAAGGCCATCCGGTCACTTGAGGACGGAAAGAATCATATCCATCTGGAGAAGTTTGATGTAAGCAGTCTTTCGGACCGGCCTGAGCCCCAAAACCGTAAAGAGGCTGTCGAAAAGCTCCTCACATATATCGAAGACGGAACTGACGACAGGATATATGCCATATCCGAGCTTTTGTGGCTCGGGGCCGATCTTCAGTCCATCTATTCAAGGACAAGGATAGACATGTTCTTTTTGGATAAGATAAAAAAGATAGTTGACTTTGAGATAAAGCTGGAGGAGATGCAAAGCGAAAAAAAAGTCCCAGGATCTCCCCTTATTGACAGGGACCGGCTTTATGAGGCAAAAAGGATGGGCTTTTCCGACTCCTACATAGCAGAGCTTCTAAGCTGCAGCGAGGAGGACATCCGGATATTGAGAGTCCGTTACGGCATACGTCCGGTATACAAGATGATCGATACCTGCGCGAGCGAATTTGAAAGCTATGTACCATATTTCTATTCCACCTATGAAGACGAAAACGAATCCGTAGTTTCGGACAGAAAAAAGATCATAGTCCTGGGCTCCGGTCCCATCAGGATAGGACAGGGTGTGGAATTTGATTATTCCACGGTTCATGCTGTCAAAACCATCCATGAAGCGGGTTATGAGGCTATAGTGATAAATAATAATCCCGAAACGGTATCCACGGATTACACCACTGCTGACAAGCTGTATTTTGAACCTCTTACCGTCGAGGATATCCTGAATGTCATCGATCTGGAAAAGCCGGATGGCGTGATCACTTCTCTGGGCGGCCAGACCGCAGTAAATCTGGCAGCCCCTCTTGCAAAAAGAGGCGTGAATATAATCGGAACAGGGCCTGATGCCATATTTGCTGCTGAGGACAGAGACGCCTTTGAAGAGCTTACAGAAAGGCTTCAGATCCCCCATCCTGAGGGATCTGCGGTCACGAATATCCCCGACGGGATAAAGGCTGCTGAGCAGACAGGCTATCCGGTGCTTGTACGGCCCTCCTTCGTCCTGGGAGGACGTGCCATGGAGATCGTTGCAAATGAGGAAATGCTCACCCGGTATCTGAAAAACGCCGTTGAGATCGACACTGACAGGCCGGTTCTCGTTGATAAATACATAGTGGGCAAGGAGGTTGAGGTAGATGCCGTATGTGACGGCAAGGATGTATTTCTTCCCGGTATCATGGAGCTCGTTGAGCGTACAGGAGTTCATTCAGGCGACAGCATAAGCGTCTATCCGCCCTATTCCATCTCAGACAGAGTAAAGGCTGTGATATGGGAGCACACCAGAAAGCTCGGTATCGGGACAGGCATCATAGGACTCTATAATATTCAGTTCATAGTGGATAAGGATGAAAATGTATATGTCATAGAGGTTAATCCGAGAGCCTCAAGGAGCGTTCCCTTCCTTTCAAAATCCACCGGTATCCCTCTTGTTGACATCGCTGCAAAAGTCATGCTGGGCGAAAGCCTCAGGGATCAGGGACTGACCGGCGCCGCAGCAGAGAAAAAAGATTGCTGGTATGTAAAGGCGCCCGCCTTTTCATTTGAAAAGCTTAACGGCATGGATGCATATCTGTCACCTGAGATGAAATCCACAGGTGAGGCGATAGGCTATGATAAGAGCCTGAAGAGAGCTCTGTACAAGGCTCTGCAGGCCTCCGGCATCAAGATGAAGGAATACGGTACCGTAATGGTCACACTTGCGGATGAGGATAAGGAAGAGGCTCTTCCGCTCATTAAGCGGTTCTATGAGCTTGGCTTTAATATCGAGGGCACCGTGGGCACGGCCGGATTTCTCAAGGAGCATGGGATAAGGACCCGCATAAGGGGAAAGATAAGTGAAGGAAGCGATGAGATCCTTCGTTCCATAAAGGCAGGCTATGTAAGCTATATCATAAACACCAGAGCCATACTCTCAGGCAAACATTACAATGACGGTATCGAGATAAGACGTTGTGCGATCATGAACGGCGTGACCATGTTCACCTCCCTTGACACCGTCCGGATATTACTTGATGTCCTGGAGGATATTTCCCCGAGGATAGCCACTATCTGAGCCATGGCTGCCATGAGCCGGCACATATTCGCAATTATGCTTTACAGCATTCTTCAGCATTGTAAACAAACCTGGCTGCATCATTCCCGTCCAGGGCGGTTATTTCTACTTTTCAAAGCTCTCGATCCTGCATTCGTGGGTCTTGTTCTTCTCATCATAGCTTACTCCCACGAACAGCACTCCCCCCCTGTAAGCTGCAAGGGAATCAAAGTATTTTTTCTCTTTGATCTGATCAAGGGCGCTCTGTGCGCTTTTATTGTGCTTCAGCTCTATTATCATGGCGGGGATATCCGGGACAAAGGGAATAAATACCACATCCGCGAAGCCTTTACCCGTGGTCATTTCCTTTATTATCGTATATTTATTCAGAGCATAGATATAGGCCAGATAAATGGCACTCTGCAGGGCGTCCTCGTTATTGTAGCTGCGGTTGCTGGTGACGTGGATATGGCTTTCGTCAAGGGCTCTTGCGACAGCCTCACTGTTTCCTGCAAGAGTCTCCCATAAAAGCTCCTTCGAAGCCTTTATTATACGATCCGTGGTCACATATTCAGGTTCTGCCGAGATTGCATTCAACCACTCCCTGCGAACCTCGGTATTCGGGATCCGGCAGCTTTCATCTTCAATATTATAGCTCAGATATCCTACATGTATCAGATATGTAAACGCATCATCAAGGGTCTTAAATGAGTTCATGGTGTTTAAATATGCCGTTACATTCACATCCGTACTTTCTCCCGCTATCATGCGGATCACCGCATCCTTCGTCCCGGAAAAATTTGCACGGATCCGGTCTGATATAACCTCGTAGGATGATGTTTTTCCCCAATAGCCTTCAAACCGCCCTGATTCCATGCTTCGCACAACCGATTCCGGATTGTATATTTCCAGACCATGCTGTTTATATCCGTCATACCAGCGAGCGCACTCGGCGTAGTCCCTGCCGTATTCTGCGCATAATGCCCGGACCTCCGGTGCCGTGAAGCCGATATATTCCGCAAGCTCCCCCGCATCAAGTATCGTATATTCACGAAAATTATTCAGTTTGCTCTGTATCTTATCCCTCACAACCGGGAGGATCCCGGTAAGATATGCAAGGGAGAGGGCGGGTCTCACGGTGGCGCTCTTGAAAAGACCGTTTAAGAAGCTTAAAAATTCATCAAACAGAGCCTGCGGCGCCTGCTCCCGCACCAGCACGTCATATTCATCGATCAGGATTATGAAAGTTTCACCGGTGGCAGAATATACCCTTAAGATACTTTGCGCAAGAGAATCTTCGTCCCTTATTTTTACTCCGGGGAACTGCTCCCTCAACTCATCCTTGATATCCTTTGTAAGATTTATAATGAGTCTGTCTTTTTTCAGTGTGTTCTGATACTCACTGTTCAGGTCGATCTTTATGACATTGTATTTATTCAGCTTCTCTTCATAACCGGCAGCCCCTGCGATCTTCAGGTCATCGAACAGGATATGGGAATCACATCCCTTTGAATAATAAGCGCATAGCATTTCACTTGCTATGGTCTTTCCAAAGCGTCTGGGCCGGGATATGCAGATATAATTATTCCCTTTATCAATGAACCTGCTCATAACAGACAGCATCATTGATTTATCAACATAAATATCTGCCGACCGTATTCTTCTGAAAATCTCATTTCCGGGGTTCAGATATATTCCCATAAGACTTTCCCTCTCTATTCATCGCTAAAGCACAGCATTCCCTCATAAAACGTATCTGAAAGAATTTTATACTAACAGCCGATACTTTTCAATTTGCCGGCGCCAGCATATAATCAACTGCCTGTATTTGTTTGGTCGATTGTTTGATGCGCGTCAAATAATTCCATGCAATATATTCTGACACCCCGTGTTCATCAACCAGTACACCGAATAATAAATTTCTGGTACATTCACGCAGGATGATTGTTCATATGCAATGAAGCCGAATGAGGCAATGCGGGCATTGCCGATTGAGGATGAAGCAGCATATGGGCAATCAGACAAGCGAATGTGCCAGTTAATTATTATTCGGTGTACTAGTACTGCGCTGACGATAAACCTTGTCGAGTCATTCCCGTCGCAGGTGGAGAGTGTAACTACACTGTCCCTGTCATTAAGCTTTACATCGGTTTTCTGATATGAATCAGATTCAAGAGCTATGATCATGTTCCAGAAATCCTCGGTCTTATCTCCATAGATCTCAAAGACCTTATGGCTGACCGGAACATCGGCATAGGCAAAGATCTCATACCTGCGGACCCTGTCCCCGGTAAATATCTGGAAATATCTGTGGTCACCATAATAGCCTTCCTTCTCCTTATAGAAGGCAAGCCGCCCAAACATGGTATCGTCGCGCATATTATGGCCGTAGATAATAGAATGCTGATCCGAAAGATCAGGAGAGGAATCACCGTCAAGAAAGATCGAGCCGGCACTCGTCCCCCTCCCTGTATAGGCACGGCGGAGGTATTTCTCATTGTCACCCGACCAGACGATGGGATAGCTGATATCTTCATTTTCAAAATACAGCCATCCGATCACATCCGGATATTTCAGGCTCAGTTTCTCCAGCCTGACATCGGCAAGCTCCCACCAGTTGACCTCCGCTGCTGCCTGAGCCTCGTCCTGCTTTGCACTGTCTCCGGTCACCGGAAGTGAATCATTCGTGATGACATACTTCCCTGCAGTATCATCATACAGCCTGTCAGCAGAATAATAGCGGATGAAGGTCCATATAAGCGCAGCAGACAGGATGATCACCATTAAGGATACCCCTTATCCTCAATGTCACGGTATCTCCTTCCCGTTTCTTTTCGATCGCAAACATTACTTATTCTCCTTTGAACCTTTTCCCTCTTTAGCGGCTCCTCCTTCAAAGAAGTCCTGAAATCCGCTGTCTGAGCGGCTTCCAGGACCTTTTCATCAAAACTCTTTCATCAGACCAAAGGCTCCGGGTGATCCTCCGGGCACGTGAGATCCTGCTTCATATGCTTCAGACCGGCGCCATGCCAAATGCCTGCCCCAGTGATGCGAAGCTTATGCTTCCGTCAGCGCCCGTAAGGGATGCAATATCTGCACCTGCCGGTATTATTATCCTGTACGTCACTCCGTTTATCATGAAGGTCAGCGTAACAGGAATATCACGTCTTGCCAGCAGCGACTGTACCAGAGCGGCTGAAAGACCTGTACCTGTCAGATTTGAAAGGGTTACGGAACCGCCCGCAGGTGCTGAGCTTACAAGAGAGACTGCCGCACTGTCAGTAAGCGTATATATCGCAGCTGTCTGGGCATCCGGCTTTTTATCATCCTTGTCCTTGTCATCCTTGTCATCCTTACCGACATAGGTAAGCCTGACAGAGAAGGATACCCCGCCGTTTCTGGGTACATTGATGTAATAGTTTCCATTATCATCCTTTACAAGCTCAAGCTTCTGTCCGTCATCTCCATAAGCCGCATCGAGCCTGTATCTGTCATTCACATCTACCTTAAGCAGAACCTTGTCTCCCTCATACGCATACTCAAGTGATTTTCCGTTTAAGCCGGTCACAGTCGCAAGGGGATTCCCGTCAGCGTCAGTAGCCCTTAGATCAGCTCCCTCGGTCTGATTCACCCTTATGATGTACCTGATCTGCTTTGCCGTCTCTTCATCCTCATAAGGAACACTCATCCCGGATTCATCCTGTTTATATATTCCTGCTGTCATACCGTCTGTTTCGATCCTCCAGACGGTAACGCTGTTACGCCCGGTTCCATCTACTGCTACAGCAGCATTCGCTGCGTAGATCGTGCCTTCTATCACAACATTCTGTGCGCTTTTATCATAGGAATCTAAACGAACACCGGTATTTGCGCTCCTGACATCACCGCCTACAATAACGTTATTGGCTGAGCCCTCGTCATAGCTCATTAACCAGATGGCTTCCTCATCGCTCTGCACATCTCCCTTAACGGATATATTGATGACACCTCCATTTTCAGCATATGAATTGATTCCGCCGTATTTTCCGCTTGCGTTACCGTTTACGGCTATATTGCCTCTGCCGCCTTCCCCGACCATAGTGTTTATACCGTAATCTCCTCCGGTCGCATTACCGTTTACTGAAATATCTGTTTTTCCGTTTTCAAAAATCTCCGCATATATGCCATCTTCTTCCCCTCTCACATTGCCCAGGACAGTTGCATTCACAGTTCCGCCGGTGTTGCAGTATACATTGATTCCTTCCACTTCCCCGGTGGAATCGCCATTTACTGATGCGCTTACTGTCGTACCTCCGACAGCGCTTGCATATACGCCATCTTCTCCTCCGGTTACGTTGCCGTTTACTTTTATTTCAATATTGGGTTTACTGTCTACGGCATCCGGATCATATGGATCGCTATCGTAACCTGCATCAGCTTCGATACCAAGATAGGATTCTGATATTACATCCCCATTTACTTCAGTCTTTACTACGCCGGTCGCATCAGTACCGGCATACACACCGCTGTCTGCGCTTTCTATACTGCCGTTGACTGTAAGATCTACCTCCCCTTCTGTGAAGGACGAAGCCAAAACCCCTGTGTATTCTTCACTTTTAAGACTTCCGATAGTAACCTCTGCCTTATGTCCTTCCTCAGCATAGATCTCTATGGCTGAGGCATTTTCTCCCTTTGCCGAAAGATCGCCGAAGTCCTCCTTGACGTCTTCTTTGTCGGCGGTGACTTCAGCTGCAGGCCTGCTGTCTTCATCCCCGTCCCCATTATTCTCATCGGATGTATCTTCCTCATTATCCCCCGCAGCATCATCCCCTGAAGTATTATCCTCTGAAGTATTAACCTCGGGCTCCCCTTCTGCAAAAACTGTAACAGGCGTGGTAAGCATACACGCAGCCAGTACCGCTGCCAGTACCTTTGTCAGAAATCTCCTGTTGATCATCTCATCCCTCCTTTGTCATCTGTAAAATGGACCTCAAACCCCGTCCCCCGGCCATCCTTAAATCTCAATACTTGTGCGCGGATACTGGATCAGGCATTTACACCCGCAGTTTCCCGGACATATTATCTCAGAATAGCTGAAATGATCAGAAATCTATTTCTTCAGGCTCCGATGTGAAGGAACTGAATACAGCCTTGGCATTCTTGAGACAGAACATCTGCATATTATCATCATCTGCACTGTACATAAGCTTAAGGGACGGCATCTGATCCAGCATCTCGACCTTTATATCATGATCATCATCCTCTTCCAGCTCGCAGGCTATACGAAGCCACCTGTCTCCCAGGGTTGCACAGAGCTCAACTGCATGATTTGCGCTTATCTGATGGGATACATCCTTCTTCTTTCCTGTCTGTATATAAAGCTTTCCGTCATGGAGAAGGATAGTGCCGAAAGGCCTTACCCTGGGCTTATCTCCGTCGATGGTAGCAAGATAGTAGGTCTGGGCATCCTTGAGGAAATAATAAACCTTTTCTATTCCCTGGGCTTCCTCACGCTTTTCGATTTCAGAAAGCATAACCGAAGCGTATTTCTTCATATATTCATTCAGATCTGCCAGTGAAAGTCCAAGCTCTCTGTTGAGGAATTCCTCGGCTGCCAGCAGATTGGCAGCCTTGACTCCGAGATTGATGAATCCCAGCTCCACTTCACTGCCGAATGCTATGGCGGAAATCTCATCCGAACCATCCTCTATAAGATATACCGTATCAGGGATACCGTTGCCGTCAAAATCATGCAGATAAAGGTTAAACTCTCCATTTCCCGACAGGTCGATAGCTATCGTATCGATCTTCCTTCCGGGCTTTTCACTGGCAAAGGCAACATCTGCCACGCCGTCACCGTCCAGGTCGAGAGTGATCTCTCTCCAGCCGCTCTTAACCAGCATTTTGCTGAGCTCGGGATCGGCCTTGATGCGTTTCTTTGCTTCCCTGATACTCACCTGCTTCACTTCCATAGATATACCTCCTTAAATATTTGCTGATAATATTTCATTCCTTTGATTTTACAGAATCAAAATGCGCCTTCAGATTTTTGCGCTTTTCCTCTACCTTCCCCTTGAAATCTTCTTTTCTCTGCTTACGAAGATCTGCTTTGGCCTGACGCGTCATCTCCTTCTGCATTTCACGGGCGGCCTCTACCTCCTGAGCAACTACAGCTGCATCAAAGCGTGCGATAGTTGTCTTGTATGCTGAAAGCTTGTTATCGAGCACACTCTCATCCTCCTCATCCGACAGTCCGATGAGTGCCACTCCGTCATCAAGCTTGTCTGCTATCTGCTCTATAAGCGAAGCCCCATCAGCTGCATCTGCTGCGTCGAGAGTCATGCCGGCAAGTGAGCCCCATCCTGCTCCCAAAAGCATCCCTATAGGACCTCCCAGCACTCCTACACACATCCCGATAAGTCCTCCGATAGCTGTATCATCGGATGTTTTTGCTCCGGTATCAAAAGAATCCAGTGCCTTTAAGGCACCATTTTCTTTTTTGATCAGCACTGCCTGTGAGATAAAGGACTTATCATTGCCGGGGTCATTTCTAAGCTCGGTAATGGCCTGATATCCCTCACTCTCCACGTCAAAAAGACACACTATTACGTTTTGCATTTCCTACCTCCTTTGAGTGTTGCTGCCCTATTGACTGACCTTATCCAAATCAAAACAGCAGAGCCCGGGCAAACATATTTTAATAAGTTAATATTATATCATAGCATCAGGCAATTAGGTATTTGGCTCATCCCCTTCTTTTCATCACAGATCTTTAACAATCTCGATATGCAGAGCTGATTTGCACTCTATATGCAGAGTCATGAATAATACGAAGACTGTAATTTCAAAAGAAATCAAGGAGGATGTAAAATATGGACGGATACAAGGTAACAGATCTGGCTGGTACGCCATCGGACTATTCCGACAAAAACAACCGGGTATATCTGCCGGAGAATGCGGATAAGGAGGTTGATACATTCTTTCTCTACCCGACAGAGTATTTCAATCCTGCGCCTGATGCTCCGCAGATCGTTCCCATCGATGACGAAATGATGCGCGCCGGCGTAATGGCTCATTTCCATGAAGCTCCGCAGGCCTTCATAGACCTGACGAATCTGTACGAGCCTTATTATCGCCAGAGTAATATCTTTTCACTCGTCGGAAGGGGCCCCGAGGGATGCCTGGCCTCTGCATGCTTCTTGGCAAGAGCCTTCCGTCTTTCTGCCTGAGTACGTGTGGAATTATTCCGTGTCTGGGATGTAGAATTGTTTGAGACCGTTATAGTCCTTACTGACATCTGATCTGTTTCTTCTCCCTCGCTGCCCATAGCCATATCGACGTTCTGCACTGTACCGGCTCCGGATGATTCCTTCAGGAAGAATCCGGTTGACCTGATAACTCCGTCTCTTGACCCATCGTTCCCAGTCATTGTAAACTCCGTATCTTCAGATCCAATATATATGGCACCGATATCTGCCTCCTTTAAGTCCATAAGGATATCTTCGCCATCATCCCCCTTACACCATACCTTCAGTCTGCTGAATATCTCATCATTTTCATCTATCCATCCATTGCCGTCCGTGTCGTATTCCTTAAGGTCCGCAAAGCCATCCCCGCTTTTTGTGCCAAAGAGCTCACTTCCGTCATTTATAACGCCATCCTCATTCAAATCAAGAGCAAGGAAGCCTGACCCGCGCCCTAACAGTGAAATCTCGTCCTTTTCCCCGTCTGCATCTATATCAAACATGAATTTCTGATCCCATACATTCGACGTATCACATCCTATATTCACGACAAGCGGATCACACAGAGCATTCTGCATAGCCGGAATATAAACATTCATATACTCCATATAGCTCCGGCTCATCATGATATCTATGCTGAAATCAATGACTCTTCCATCATCTGTCTTCGCCTGTCCCTTTGCGTGGAACTGTGTGTTTTCATATTCCTGATAGGTCACAAGCTGCTGTGCAGTTCCACCAAACGAACCTGTTCCCATGAATCTTCCCATAAGCATCGACAGAACATTGTTCTGGAAGCCGTTTGCTGATAAAGATCCCGCCCCCATTCCGTTCATCAGACCAAAACTGGCTTTGGAGTAGTTGTTGTAAATATCCGGTCCCATCATGTTCCTGTAACCGTCCCCTTTATAATCTCCCAGGCTGTTCATATTATTTCTTCCGTAGCTTATAGCGCTTTTCGTATCCTCAAAAGCCGACCTGTTTATCCCGCCTTTTGCCTTTGTTCCGCTTTGGGCGTAAGTCCTTGCTGCTGACATTGTTACATTGCTTTCTGTTATCCTCATTATGTTTCCCCCTTTATTCTTGATAATAAAAAAGCATCTGCCAATGCTTCAGTCCATTGAATACAGATGCCTTCCATAGCACTTTATTATCCTGCCTGTTCTCTATTTCGGCTTCCCGCGCAGGATATGAACCTTGTTTTTATAAATGGGCTTTTTTATGTCATGAGTGGTC
>CAMUZQ010000045.1 GCA_947165275.1 uncultured Lachnospiraceae bacterium
ACTTTCTTAGTAACATAGCTGAGAAAAAACTTCAAGCTGAAAATATCTTGCCCCATCGAGCCAAAAACAATAAAGTATGACTTTTTGCGGACGAAATCGGTAATTGTCCGCAAAAATTTATTTTCCTTGTTAATTATTTTCGGGAACGGGCCGATATATAGATATAGAAACGGATTTCTGCATTCTGTTCCGTGTCTTATGCGGAGCGGAGTGTACACAGGCAGAGGCGTGGGATTCCTTTTTTTGAAGAGGGACAGCGCCGGATCATGGAGGATGGACTTATGGTAGATTTTAATTCAGGTATCTCAAAGACAAACCCTTATCAGAGCGGGATCCAGGGACAGAATATGCCCGGCAGAGCGGCAGATGCAGCCCAGACCCAGGACAAGTTAAAAGCCGGCTTCCAGAAGGGAGCTGAGGCAGGCGCGGTTTATGACAGGTCATCCGTTCTGGATACCCTTGCAAATCAGAAGACACAGAGCATGCTCGGAAAGACTGTGGGACAGCCGCAGCTCAGTGAGAAGGCTCAGAAGTATTATGATCAGCTGAAGGCCAAATTCGGAGACATGGATTTCATCCTTGTATCAAGAGATGAGAAGGCCCAGGCACAGGCTAATGCTGCCAGCTATGCAAATCCCAATAAGACCGTAGTCCTCATCGGCGAGGATGAGGTCGAGAAGATGGCGAATGATGAGAAGTTCCGCAGCAAATATGAAGGACTGATCTCCATGGCAAAGGAAGGTCTGGATGCTATGAAGAGCCAGTTCGGAGACAATGATGATGTCAAGGGCTACGGAATGCAGGTCGATGATAAGGGAGAGATATCCTACTTTGCCGTATTGAAGAAATCAGGCGACCAGCAGGCAGAGCGCATACAGAAGAGACAGGACGCAAAGAAGGCTGAGAAGAAGGCCGAAGACAGGAAGGAAGCCAGGGAGGCTCAGGAGGAGAGACTTGACAGATCAAGGTCTGCAAGAGGCGAAAAGGCCAGGGATGCATATAAGGATCAGGAGGATTTCAGCTACGAGGTAGTCAGGGCAGCCTCAGTCGATGAGCTCTTTTCGAAGGTAACGGATTTCTTCAGTGCCAAAACAGCAGAGGGAGTATCCCCTGCAGGTGGAAATATAGATTTTACAGCATGAGATATTATACATTAAGTCATAAGGGAACAGCCCATGTGGCTGCATCGAAGGATGGAAAGAGAGCATATATCTTAAGGGCGTATAAGACCATGAACGTGCTGCTCCTGAAGGGGCATGACGGGTCTGTTCCCCCTCTTTCGGAGGCAGTCGGGCTTGACAGTCCCGATGTAAGGATTCTTTCGCCCATACCGCACCCGAGACAGGACGTGATCTGTCTCGGGATCAATTATTCCGACCATGCAAAAGAGGCGGAGAGCTTTGATAAGGAGGCCTTCACAAAGGACAGGCCGGAGCCCATATTCTTTTCAAAAAGGGTGGATTATTCACAGGGAACGCAGGATGTCATACCTATGCATGAGGATATCTGTGATTCCCTTGATTACGAAGCCGAGCTCGCAGTCGTCATAGGGAAGGACGCCTATAAGGTAAAGGCAGAGGAGGCTTTTGATCACATCTTCGGTTATACTATAGTCAATGATGTATCGGCAAGGAACCTTCAGACAAAGCATAAGCAATGGTATTTCGGAAAGAGCCTCGACGGTTTTACTCCCATGGGACCCTGTATAGTATCAAAGGATGAGTTTGACGGCATACCGGAGCTTGATATAAAAACCTATGTGAACGGAGAGCTGAGGCAGTCCTCAAATACACGAAATCTGATAACCGGCATTCCTGAGATAATAGAGGTGCTCTCTGCCGGAATGACTCTTTCTGCCGGTACAGTGATCGCCACCGGCACACCCTCGGGGGTGGCAATGGGGATGGATCCTCCCGTATTCCTTAAGGACGGAGACGAGGTCATATGCGAGATAGAGGGTATCGGTCGACTGGTAAACAGGGTGGAAGGGCGCCGGGAGGACTCTTCAAAGTGATCTTTACAACGACTGTATGAGGCTGTCGTTGATCTCACTGATGCTGTCAGCCATGGCTGCAGCTCCAAGGGAGAGCATTTCCTCCGTGCTCCCGTAGCCATAGGTTACGCCTATGCCTGAGATGCCGGTATCCGCAGCCCCTGCCATATCAAACCTCGTATCACCTATCAGCACACAGCTTCCTGCAAAGCAGGGATCATCAGCTGCATTTCTTCTGAAAAGCTCATTAAGCACCTGGCTTTTGGTATCTATACTTCCGTCGGGTGTCGCTCCGACTATATCGCAGAAAAGCCCGGACATTTCAAGATGCTCCATCAGCCTGCGGCACATGTGCTCAGGCTTTGAGGAACAGATATACAGACGGTATCCGGCTGATCTGAGGTTTTCCAGGCATTCTCTCACTCCCGGATAGGGTTCGCTCTCAAATAAGCCCGTGGGGTTATAACGCTCTCTGTATTTATTTACCAGTTCCCTGGCTTTTTTCATGTCAAGACCGTACCGGTGCGTGAAGGTATAAACAAGCGGAGGTCCCACAAAAAAAGAAAGCTCATGGTAGTCATCCACATGGATGCCTGCGGATCCGAGCGCATAAGCGGCACTTTTCATTATGCCCTCACCGGTATCTATAAGAGTACCGTCGAGATCGAACAGTATGTATTTTATTCCCACCCTTTCACTTCGTATGAGCTTCCCCTTCTCATAGACAAGCTCATAGGATATCCTTTTCCTGCCTTCGAGCATATCCTTCAGGAAGACTCTGTCGCCCTCCCAGAGAGGAAGCTCCATAAGCTTCGTGTCGGGAATGAATTCAAAGGTGCCTTCGCTGCAGGAGGGATATTCTTTGATCCGGTCTGCCTCAGAGGAGGTTATCACGGCAGAGTACAGGTACATCTCTTCATCCTCGAATTCATCATTTCTGAAATAGATGATGCCATGGAAGATATAGGAGGTGAGCTCTATACCTGTCTCTTCCCTGATCTCGCGCACAAGGCATTCACCGGCGGTCTCGCCTTTTTCGAATTTGCCGCCTGCGCCTATCCATTTGCCCTCGTTTATGTCTGCGGTTTTTTTATTTCTGAAAAGCATGAGGGTCTTTCCCTCGTATCTTAAATAGCATAGAGTTGTTCTGATCATCTCATTTCACTTTCTTTATCCTGTCATTCACTGATCTCTACTTTGACATTGTATCTGAAGCCGGCTTCGCTGTTTACGATTACTGTCGTCTCACCGGGAGACAGGGGAGTGATCAGTCCGTCTGACCTTACCTCGCAGAGAGAGGGATTTTCCGTCGTAAAGGTAACGCCGTATTTTGTAAGCCCTTCCAGATCAAGCTCCTCCATGCTGTAATCCGCATACCGGATCAGGGGTCTGATGGAGACCGCATAGGGAGAGGAAAGCGAAACCGCATACCTCTCGACCGGAGAATAAAAGCTCTGTATGTCGGAGAGGCTGTAGGCTCCGTTGGAAGCATCAGGCATAACGCAAAGACAGATCTGCCGGTATAAACCCTCATATTCTATGGTGACATAGGTCATGCCGTCTCTTAAAGGGGTTATGGTCCCGTTTTTGATCGAGACCGTCCTTTTATCGTAATCCCGGAAAGAAATATCCTTTACATCCGCCTCATGTAAGGCCTTGTTGGTATCTATCCAGCCATAGGACAGGGGAATATCCGGAGCATATCTGTTTACCCTTTTTACGAGACTGTCAGCTGTTACAAAGACAGGCCATACATCACTCACACGTTTCTTGTAGGTGATGCCGATCTTAAGGTTTTCCATTCCCTCCTCGCTTCTGTCCGGCTCATCCGTGATCCTGATTTCGACCGGAGCCAGACGAGTGGCCCAGGTACCCCAGTCTGAACCGTTTTCGCCGGCATAGGCATAGCCTATGAGTACAGGGGCATCCTTATCGATATGACCGTATCTGTCTGTCAGGAGACCGCAGTTATGAGCTCCGCAGCAGACGTTTCTGTTCACCTCGGATACCCTTTCAAAATAGATCCCGTCATTTGATTCATAATAAAGGAGACAGCTGTCATCGGAGAGCCTTCTGTTGGTGCAGACTGCGATGAATTTTTCGGCCTCCTCAACATAGGCGACATCCCAGGAATCGCAGGAGGAATAAACATATTCCGCATCAGCTTCCTTCTCTGTATCCGTATCGGTCCTTACAGCTGCATAGCCTGCAAAGGTAAGAGCTGCAGGCCAGTTTTCATCGGAAAGATCGGCAGTATGCACCTCTGTAGTGGTTATTCTTTCAAGCTCCTCAGAGTATGCATCCTTCGTCGAATAAATATAAAGCACATCATCCATGACCACAAAGCTCGGCTCGCCGCAGCCCCAGCCGTTCCAGAGTCCGTCATAATATATCAGAGGCTCCGGGGCGCCTCCCCAGCCCTTGCCGTTCCATTTTTCATAGGGGCCTCCGGGATTGCCCGAACGTGCCAGAAAGATGCTGTTGCAATAGCCCTCCTTGGAGACGATCATGGTGGAGGTATATCCGATGTAATAGTAACCCTTGTAATAAAATACATCCGGATCACATACGGACAGCGCATCCTTGGAGTTTGGAGTGGAGCTCAGGACAACCTTCTCATCAGACCAGGTTTTACCGGCATCATCGGAGTGTATATAGGATATCCAGTCGAGCTCGTTTCCGTCTGCGGGATATGAGAACCAGGCATCTATGCTTTCCTCTCCGGTAAGCACCATGGACGGACCGTATCTGGAATCATAGACCGAGCCCTCTGTGGGATTGAAGATATCATATCCGCTGTCGGTAAGGGAGAGCTTCAGATGGCTGTAATAATACCTGCCTTTTTTCTCTTCATCTGAATCATTATCTTCCTCACGGGAATCGGCAGAGTTTTTTTTTCGTGGTATGCCTGTATCATCCTGTCCGCATGCGAAAAGCAGGAGAAGGACAGGGATCAGGAAAAGCAAAAGGATGTTTTTTTTGACCGGATGGTTTTTTACAAACATGCTTCAGTATAACATTACGTGATATCAGGGTCAAAGTCTGCGTAAGGCAGGTTGTCCAAAAGGATTTCAAAATATCAGAGATTATGTTATTATCGGATTGCGTTTATACTGTTGTATCAGCGGGAGAAACATGACCATGCCACAGAAACAGCTTGAAAGAGACAGACAAAAAGAGATAAATACCTTCAGTACCGTAACCCGCGAGGCGGAGAGGCATGACGTAAACATGCCGCAGGTCCCCGGGCAAAGGAAGAAGGAGGCGGAACCTGAGGGCGCTCTGAACATATCGGTTCCCAGGGAGGTAAGGGATAAGACGGTGTCCAATAATCCTCATTATTCCAAATGGAATAAGCTGACAGAGAGCACGGAGCCTTCTGACGATACCGGTATTCCTCCTGAAGGTGAAGGCCTGGCAGAATAAGACCGTTGTTTGAAGAGGGGATGTTTGCATGAAGGCAGCAATCGAAATAATAAAAAAATCCGGATTCAACTCGTTCCTACCCTATATTCCCGCAGAAAGGACAGCGGATATACGCTCCGGAGATTCCATATGTCTGGGGATACAGTCTGCAAAGGGTGATAAGATCTACGGAGCGGGGATAGTTTCACTTGTAAAAACAAAAGGCCGTGACAGAGCAAATCTTCTCGAACTGGAGTCTGTTTATATCGATCCGGAATACAGAAATAAGGGGTTATTCAAATCTTTCATTTCACAGCTGAAAAAAGAAACAAAAAAAAGGGGACTGGCCGGAATAGTCACAGAGACCGTATACCCGGATATGGAGGAGCTTGAGAATACTCTCAGGACTCTCGGTTTTAAGTCTCTTGAGGACGGAAATACGGTATATGAAGGCAGCTTAAGTGACTTTTATCATATCCCCACCCTGGATCGCGCGACTGAAAGATATAATGATTATATATATTCGTTTGATGAGCTGACGCCGGCTCAGCTTTCTCAGTGGGAAAGTGGATTCGGAAGAAAATTCCCATGGGGGCTGACGCCGGACAGACTTCCGGGCAAATGGCAGATGAGGTACAGCTATCTGTTCATACGAAAAAACATGGTCAAATGCTATCTGCTGACCTCTGTGCTCCCGGACGGACGGCTTTATATCGGCGCCATATATTCTGAGATCGGAAACGGTCATGCCGTGGCTGCGGTTCTGGGACGGTTCCTTGAAGATATGGAAAAGGGCGGGATGTATGACCGGTTTATGTTTGCGGCAGCTACTAAAAGCGGACTTAATCTGTCGGAGCATATCATAAAGATGGTGAATGCCGGCCATGACAGACATCTGATCCATAATTTTTATCTCAGGTTCTGAAAAGATCCGGCAAAGGATGAAAAAGCAGCTCCTGCTGTGCCTTGATCTCCGGGGTGAGGTTTTATCGCATCCGGAATTGTGGTACAATATTTTTTTATGAGCAGCCGAAAAAAATGGCATTTTATAGATGAGGAACGATAATACGGAAAACATCTGCAAGGATATACAGGCGCTTATCCCCGGATATCTCTCGGGGAGACTCTCTCTTAAGGAAGCGAGAGTATTTACTGCACATCTGAAAAGATGCAGGGACTGCCGGGAGGAGATAGAGATCAGTTACCTGGTCGATGAGGGGATCGCAAGGCTTGAGAGCGGCGAGACCATAGATCTGCATGCGGATCTTGAGGATATGCTGGCAGATACGGAGGAAGCCATACAAAGGCTCACACAGTTTGGTACCGCAGTCAATCTCATAGAGATGACAGCGGTCTTTGTGCTTATCGCATGTGTGCTTATAATGTGGATTTTTTGAAAAGATGAAAGAAAAGATTTTACTTATCGACGGTCATAGTATGCTGAACCGGGGATTCTACGGACTCCCCCTCCTTTCAAACAGCAAAGGAGTACATACAAATGCCGTGCTGGGCTTTCTTAATATAATGCTTAAGGTCATTTCCGAGGAGGAGCCGGATTATATCACGGTTGCCTTTGATGAGCATGCGCCTACCTTCAGGCATGAGATGTACGAATCCTATAAAGGCACAAGACATGCCATGCCCGATGAATTAAAGGAGCAGGTGCCCATAATCAAGGATGTCTTAAGCTCCATGGGTATCGAGCTTATATCAAAGGAGGGGCTTGAGGCGGATGATATCATAGGTACCATAAGCCGTATCGCCATGAGAGACGGGCGGGAGGCGGTCATTCTCTCCGGAGACAGGGATCTGCTCCAGCTGGTGACAAAGGATTCGGTAAAGATAAGGCTCCCGCACACCTCAAAGGGCGAGACTACTGTGGATATACTCTATGCAGATGATGTAGTGGAGAAGTACGGAGTCACTCCGGAGGGCATAATCGAATTAAAGGCTCTGATGGGAGATTCGTCCGACAATATACCCGGAGTGCCGAAGATCGGCGAGAAGACAGGCGTAGGGCTTGTACAGCAGTATAAGACGATAGAAAATCTGAAGGAGCATATCCCCGAGATAACAAAGAAGTCAATAAGAGAGACCCTGGAGCAGAATTTTGATCTTGCGGTCCTGTCAAAAAAGCTTGCTACCATAAATACATCCGCAGATATAGATTTCTCCTGGGACAGGGCTTCTTTCGGAGAGCTTTTCAATCCGGAGGCCTATGACAGATTCAGAGAGCTGGAGCTGAAAAGCCTGTACAGATATTTTGACGGATCGATGGTTCAGGCGGCTTCGGCAGCGGGACATGATTTTGAAGAGATTACCGATCTGGGCGAGGCTGAGGAGATCTTTGCCCTTCTGAAAAGATCGGAGACAGCAGGCATTTCCTTTGATGAGAGCGGCATATATACAGCATTGCCCGGTGACAGGCTTTACCATATAGGCTTAAACGGCTTTATATCCCCGATGTACCTGAAGGCTCATCTGCAGAGTCTTGTCAGGGAGGGGCAGGGCTTTTATTATACCTTCGATATCAAAAAGCAGCTAAAAGCCATAAGGATAGATCAGGGGGACAGACTAAGGGATGTGCTTATAGCAGATTATCTGCTTAATCCTCTTCTGGATGATTACAGTATGCCGGAGGAGATAAGCGAGAGAGCCTTCGCCGCCATGGAGAAGGGGCCTGGGGCGTATGAAAGGCTTAAAGAGCTTGGCATGGATAAGCTTTTTGATGAAGTGGAGATGCCGCTTGCCTTTGTTCTCTTTGATATGGAGCAGGAGGGGATAAGGGCCTCACGAGAGGCACTCCTTGAGATCTCCGCAGAGCTGGACAAGGATATCAGGGCTTTAGAGAAGGAGATATATGCTGACGCAGGGGAGGAATTCAATATCAATTCCCCGAAGCAGCTCGGAGGGATACTTTTTGAGAAGCTGGGGCTTCCCGGGGGCAAGAAGACGAAGAGCGGGTATTCCACAGCAGCCGATGTGCTGGAGAAGCTTGCAGGGGAGCAGCCCATAGTCAGGAAGATCCTGGAATATAGAAGCGTATACAAGCTTAAGAATACATATACGGATTCCCTTGCGGATTATATAGACGAAAACGGGAGGATACATTCCACCTTCAATCAGACAGTGACGGCCACGGGGAGACTCTCCTCGGCAGATCCAAATCTTCAGAATATACCCATCCGAACAGAGCGCGGGAGAGAATTGAGACGGGTGTTTATCCCGCGGGAGGGTTTCAGCTTTACCGATGCGGATTATTCACAGATCGAGCTCAGGATACTTGCCTCCCTGTCCGGCGATCAGAAGCTTATAGAGGCTTTTAAGGCGGGACAGGATATCCATGCTTCGACTGCTGCGCACGTCTTCCATGTGGATTATGCGGATGTGACGCCCCAGATGAGAAGGAATGCAAAGGCGGTTAATTTCGGCATAGTATATGGTATAAGCTCCTTCGGTCTCTCTGAGAATCTGTCAATTTCCAGAAAAGAGGCAAAGGAGTATATAGATCAGTATTTCGAAACCTTCCCGGGTGTAAAAAGCTATCTTGACGGGCTGGTGGCTTCGGCAAAAAAGGAGGGGGCGGCTGTCACCTTCTTTGGCAGGAGAAGACCCATACCCGAGCTTAAGGAATCAAATTTCATGCGCAGACAGTTCGGTGAAAGAGTAGCGATGAATATGCCGGTGCAGGGCACTGCAGCCGATATCATGAAGACAGCCATGGTAAGGGTACATGATATGCTCAGGGAGAGGAAGCTTGGATCAAGACTCATCCTTCAGATACATGATGAGCTTCTGATAGAAACTGCTCCCGGAGAGGAGGAGGCCGTAAAGCAGATACTGCTGGAGGGGATGATGGGAGCGGCGGAGCTTGCCGTACCCCTTGAGGTGGATGTGAATACGGGAAAGGATTTCTATGAGGCTCACTGACGGAGATATGAAGCAGACAGCCTTCATAGGGATAACCGGGGGAGTGGGCTCCGGCAAGTCCGAGGTCCTTAAATACCTGAAGGAGCGCACCGGAAGCAGGATATTCTGCGCAGATGAGGAGGCAAAAAAGCTCTATATCCCGGGAAGTCCCGTTTTTGACCGGATAGTATCCGCGGCAGGAAGTGATATCCTTGATGAAAAGGGACAGCCTGACAGAGTCCGCTTTTCCGAAAAGCTCTTTAAGGACAGGGCGCTTAGGGAGGAGATAAACGGGATAGTTCATCCTGCGGTCGAGGGACTTATACTCGATGCGATGGCTTTAGAGAAGATATCCGGAAAGCATGAGTTTCTTTTCATAGAGGCGGCGCTTCTTATCGAATGCGGCTATGAGGAGATATTGCATGAGATCTGGTATGTTTATGCATCAGCCGGAAAAAGAAGTGAAAGACTCAAAGCCTCCAGAGGATACAGCGAAGAAAAGATAAGGTCCATTTTTGCTTCCCAGCTAACGGAAGATGAGTACAGGAGGCATTGCAGCAGGATAATAGATAATGACGGGAGCATAGAGGATATGAAGGCTTCCGTGGATAAAATATTAAAGGAATACAGGAAAAAATGAAATACCTGATAATCGGCGCAGGTCCTTCGGGACTTACGTTTGGCAACAGGCTCCTTGATATGGGGGTCAGGGATTTTAGGATAATCGAGAGGGAGAGTACCGCTGGAGGACTCTGCAGGTCGGAGATGGTAGACGGAAGCTATCTTGACATCGGCGGAGGACATTTCCTTGATGTGAGGCGGCCTAAGGTCAATGAGTTTCTTTTCAGGTTCATGGGGGCGGAGGAGATGGCCTCCTATGACCGTGTCACAAAGATCCGGACTGCGGGCATGAGGATAGATTATCCCTATGAGGCAAATATATGGCAGCTTCCCATAGACGAAGAGGTGGAGCATCTCAAGGCGATAGCAGCTGCAGGCTGCAATACAGGAGCTGCAGAGCCGGAGAATTTCCTTGACTGGATACCCTGGAAGCTTGGGGAGAAGATAGCTGCTGATTACATGCTCCCGTATAATAAAAAGATATTCTCAGTCGATCTGTCGACCCTAGGTACCTACTGGATGAATAAGCTTCCGGATGTGTCCTTTGAGGATACGCTCAGGTCATGCCTCATGAAGAAGCCCTACGGCACTCTGCCGGGGCACGCGAAGTTTTATTATCCGAAAAAATACGGTTCGGGAGAGCTGTGGCTCAGGATGGCTGAAAGGCTGAAGGAGCATATTGATTATGATGTCAGGGTCAGTGAGCTGGATATGCAGAAGAGAAGCCTTAATGGCGGAGACTACAGGGCGGATATCATCATCAATACCGCTCCGTGGCCCTGCTTTGACAGGATAGACGGGGTGAGCGAGGGCTTCCTTAAAGCAGTATCCTGTCTTAAGCACTCCTCGATCGTCGTGAAATATATGCCGGAGGTTGAGGATGAGAGGGTCAACTGGGAATACGTGCCTGCGCCTGAGATCGATCTTCACAGGATCCTGTACAGGAATACCTTTGTAAAAGGCTCAAAAGGCTCATGGGCCGAGATAAATACAAAAAGATATGTGCCCGAAGAGGGAGATACGGCATTTGTTTCCGACTATGCCTACCCCCTTAATACCATAGATAAGCCTGAAATGACAGGGCTTATACTTAAGGAGGCTGAGAGCTGCGGGGTATACGGCCTCGGCCGGTGGGGAGAATGGGAGCATTATAATTCGGATCTTGTGGTAGAATTAGCAATGGGGCTTGCGGAAAAGCTTGAAAAATAAGAAGGTTTGGGGAGTTGGTTAAGATGGCTGAGAGAAGATCGGCGGAAAAAAAGACAGCAGAGAAAAAGACTGTGGATAATAAGAAATATCCGGGACAGCTGGTATACGGTCTTGATATAGGGACAAGGAGTCTTGTGGGGACTGTAGGCTATATGTTCAATAAGACCTTCCATGTGGTGGCCATAGAGACAAAGGCACATGAGACAAGGGCGATGCAGGACGGACAGATCCATAATATAGCCGCAGTCGCAGAGTCCATCACTGAGGTCACCAGCAGGCTTCAGATAAAGATCGGCCGTCCTCTGCATGAGGTATGCATTGCGGCAGCGGGAAGGGTGCTCAGGACGATAACCGTACATGTGGAGCAGGAGCTTGGGGACACAAGGGATGTCAGCAATGAGGATATCTATTCACTTGAGCTTCTGGGAGCACAGAGGGCATATGAGAAATTCATAAAGGAGAGCACTCTCAATCTTAAATTCTACTGCGTGGGATATACGGTTCAGAGATATTATCTTGATAAATATCCGATGACGGATCTTCTTGCACATAAGGGGACCGAGATAGGCGCGGATGTGATAGCGACCTTCCTGCCGGATGAGGTGGTGGACGGTCTGTACAAGGCAGTTCAGATGTCAGGGCTTCATGTGGCCGATCTGACACTGGAGCCCATAGCGGCTATGGAGGTCGCCATACCGCAGAGCTTTCGAATGCTGAATCTGGCCCTTGTGGATGTAGGAGCGGGTACCAGTGATATTTCCATCACAAGAGATGAGTCAGTGGTTGCCTACGGCATGATACCGAGTGCCGGAGATGAGCTGACTGAGGCGGTGGCCAAAGCCTTTCTTACCGACTTTGATCAGTCAGAGCATATAAAGTTTGAGGCTTCCAAGGGCGGAAATATCACCTACACCGATATCATGGGCATAGAGAGGAAGACCACTGCGACCGAGGTGGAGGAGGTCGTAAAGGATACCGTGAGGATAATGACCAGAGAGACCTCCGATCAGATAAAGAAGCTGAACGGAGGCAAGCCTGTATCGGCTATCTTCGTGGTAGGCGGAGGCGGAAAGATGCCCGGATACACAAAAAGCCTTGCGGAGGAGATGGGGATAGACCCCACAAGGGTAGCCGTAAGGGGAGAGGATGTATTGAAGAATATCGATTTCAAGGATAAGTCTCTCCCCGCAGATTCGCTTCTTGTCACACCTATAGGGATCTGCCTTAATTTCTTCAGACAGAGAAATAATTTCATTTTTGTTTCCGTTAATGATGTACAGTATAAGCTTTATGACAATAATAAGCTTAAGATCATGGATGCTGCGGTGCAGGCAGGGCTTGCAAATGCAGATCTTTTCCCCAGGCGCGGCGCCGAGATAGCATATACGATAAACGGCGAAAAGAGAGTGGTGCGCGGCGAGACCGGAGAGGGGGCCAGTATCAGGCTGAACGGTGATGATGCTTCTCTCAATACCCCGATAAAGGCAGGGGATCTGATAGAGGTGAAAAAATCCACGGCGGGCGCGGCGGCTCATCTTACTATAGAGGAGCTCCCGGAATATACAGATTCTCTTAAGATCATATTCAATGGCAGCCTGGTTGAGATCCCTAAATATGCGGAGGTAAACGGAGGCCTTCAGAGCGGTTATTATGAGGTGAAGAACGGAGATGAGATAATAATGAGAAATTACGTCACCGTTTCACAGCTTTTAAGCTTTCTTGATATCAAGGCCGAGAAGGATACTGATATAATGATAAATCACGAGCCGGCAGACAGTGATACAAAGGTTTACGAGAATTTCACGGTCGAGCTTCTGATAGATGATACGCCTCATGAGGAAGAAAGCTATGATGAGCCGGAGGGTGAGGAGCCCGAGAAGACTGCAGATATTACGGAGAAGAAGCAGGGCGAGACAGGGTCTGCGGATAATGCTCATGAGGATAAGACTGACAATGGTCCTGATGAGAAAAAGGAGCAGGCAGAGGGAGATAATGAGGATAAGGCGTCAGAAGCCGCTGCAGAGCCTGAGGATAAGAAGGCTTCTGAGAGTGTGGACGATACAGCCATAACTGTAATAGTAAATGACGCGCCCATAACCCTTTCGGGAAAGAAGGGTTACGTTTTCGTGGATGTTTTCGATCATATCGATTTTGATCTTTCGAAGCCCCACGGCAAGATGGTCATAACAAAGAAAAACGGCATGAGAGCCGAGTACTCCGAAAGCATAAAGGACGGAGACCGGCTTGAGATCTACTGGGAGAAATAAATGAGATTTTGCAATATAGCGAGCGGAAGCTCGGGCAACTGTACCTATGCAGGTGATGATCATACGCATCTCATCATCGACGCCGGCATATCAGGCAAGAGGATAGAGGCGGGACTCAATGAGCTGGAGCTTACGACACCGGATATGACAGGCATACTCATAACCCATGAGCATACGGATCATATAGGCGGACTCGGAGTCCTGGCGCGGAGATACGGTATCCCCATATATGCCACAGGGGGGACTATAGATGCGATAAGGAGGATGCCCAGATATAAGGACATACCGGATCATCTGTATCATGTGGTCAAGGCTGATCAGGCCTTCAGTCTGGGGGATTTTGAGATACTTCCCCTCGCCGTATCCCATGATGCGGCGGAGCCTGTCGCCTATCGCCTGGAGAATAACGGAAAGAGGGCATCCATAGCCACCGATCTGGGTACATATGACGAGCATATAGTAAGGAGCATGAGAAACAGCGACATACTTATGCTGGAGGCCAATCATGATGTACATATGCTGGAGGTGGGACCCTATCCCTATCCGCTGAAAAAAAGGATACTCGGGGATAAGGGGCATCTGTCGAACGATCTGTGCGGAAGGCTTCTCACCGAACTCATATCGGACAGGCTGCAGCAGGTCTTTTTAGGTCATCTGTCAAAGGACAATAATCTGGAAGAGCTTGCATACGAAACAGTCAGGCTTGAGGTCACCATGTCTGATGATAACTACAGATGGGGGGATTTCCCGGTATCCATAGCAAAAAGAAATGAAAGAACGGAGTGTATAGCGGTATGAGTGAGAATAATCAGCGTGCGATAATCACTGTTGTCGGACATGACACGGTGGGGATCATAGCAAGGGTATGTACATATCTCGCGGATAATAATATCAATATCCTTGATATAAGCCAGACCATAGTAGGCGGCTATTTTAATATGATGATGATAACGGATCTTTCCGGAAAGAAAAAGCACTTCGCTGAGATCTCAAAAGAGCTTGAGGAGGTCGGAAAAGAGATAGGCGTCTTGATAAAGATCCAGAGAGAAGACATTTTTGACGAGATGCACAGGATCTGACAGGGAAAAGGGAGACCAATGATAAATATACATGAAGTCACAGAAACCAATCAGATGATCGAGAGGGAAAATCTTGATGTGCGTACTATCACAATGGGCATATCCCTGATAAACCGCATCGATTCTGACGTAGACCGGCTGTGCGGCAGAATATATGACAAGATCACAAAAAAGGCCGAACACCTTGTAAGGACAGGAGAGGCGATAGAGGCTGAATTCGGGATACCGATAGTAAATAAAAGGATATCCGTGACCCCCATAGGTCTGGTAGGCGCATCCGCCTGCAAAAGTACAGAGGATTTCGTGAAGATAGCCAGGACCCTGGACAGGGCGGCATCCGAAACCGGAGTCAATTTCATAGGCGGATATACAGCTCTTGTCGCGAAGGGGATGACAGAAGAGGAAAAGCTTCTCATATCATCCATACCGGAGGCACTGAGCAGCACGGAGAGGATAATGTCCTCTGTTGTAGCAGGCTCCACCAGAACGGGGATAAATATGGATGCGGTACGTCTGATGGGCGATGTCATCCTCCAGACTGCCGAAGCGACAAAGGAGAGGGATTCGATAGGATGTACGAAGCTTGTGGTCCTGTGCAATGCTCCGGATGACAATCCCTTCATGGCAGGGGCCTTTCACGGGGTTACCGAGCCTGATGTGATAATAAATGTGGGAGTGAGCGGACCCGGTGTCGTGAAAACAGCATTGGAGGAAACACACGGAGCGGATTTCAGGACTCTCTGCGAGACGATAAAGAAGACAGCCTTCAAGGTTACGAGGGTAGGAGAGCTGGTGGCTCAGGAGGCATCCAGGAGACTCGGCGTGCCCTTCGGCATCATCGATCTGTCTCTTGCACCCACTCCGGCGATTGGAGATTCCGTGGCAGACATACTCCATGAAATAGGCACTGAGTATGCCGGAGCGCCCGGGACCACGGCGGCGCTTGCCATGCTCAACGATCAGGTCAAGAAGGGCGGGATAATGGCGGCCAGCTCCGTAGGAGGGCTTTCCGGGGCCTTCATACCGGTATCGGAGGATCAGGGTATGATAGATTCGGTGAATGCCGGAGCGCTGACGGTTGAGAAGCTGGAAGCAATGACCTGCGTATGTTCCGTAGGTCTTGACATGATAGCCATCCCCGGGGATACGCCTGCGACCACCATAGCAGGGATCATAGCGGATGAGCTTGCGCTTGGCATGGTGAATCAGAAGACCACAGCGGCAAGGCTCATACCGGTGATAGGAAAGGGCGTGGGAGATCATGCGGAATTCGGAGGACTGCTGGGTCATGCGCCCATTATGCCTGTGAATTCCTTCTCATGCGCGGATTTTGTGAACCGAAGGGGAAGAATACCGGCGCCCATCCATTCATTCAAAAATTAAGTTTCAAAACTGCTCAAACAGTCAGAAGGCAGGGAATATGTATCAGCAGGATTAACAGGAGGATCAACATGATAGCAGCTAATAATGTAACCTACAGGGTCGGGAAGAAGGCTCTCTTTGAGGAGGTGAACATCAAGTTTACCGAGGGAAACTGTTATGGCATCATAGGAGCCAACGGAGCCGGCAAATCCACCTTCCTGAAGATACTCTCGGGTGAGCTTGAGACTACCAACGGGAATATAGAGGTAACTCCGGGACAGAGGATATCGGTTCTGGAGCAGGATCACTTCAAATATGATTCACAGACAGTGCTCGATACAGTAATACAGGGTAATGAGCATCTTTATGAGGTGATGAAGGAGAAGGAGGCTATCTACGAGAAGCCGGATTTTTCCGATGAAGACGGAATGAGGGCCGCAGAGCTTGAGGGCGAATTTGCGGAGATGAACGGATATGAGGCGGAGAGTGATGCCGAATCTCTCCTTAACGGACTGGGAATAGGGACAGAGCTTCACTATTCATTGATGGGGGATCTTTCAGGATCGGAAAAGGTGAAGGTACTGCTTGCAAGAGCGCTTTTCGGAAACCCGGATATACTTCTTCTTGACGAGCCTACGAACCATCTGGATCTGGATGCCATTGAATGGCTCGAGGAATTCCTTATCGATTTCCCGAATACCGTCATCGTCGTATCCCATGACAGATATTTCCTGAATAAGGTCTGCACACATACTGCGGATATCGACTATGGAAAGATAACCCTTTTCTCGGGAAATTATGATTTCTGGTACGAGTCCTCACAGCTTCTCATACAGCAGATGAAGGAAGCAAACAAGAAGAAGGAAGAGAAGATAAAGGAGCTGCAGGAGTTCATTTCAAGATTCTCCGCAAACGCCTCCAAATCAAAGCAGGCGACCTCAAGGAAGAGGGCTCTTGAGAAGATAGAGCTTGATACGATAAAGCCCTCCTCAAGGAAATATCCCTATGTGGATTTCAGACCTGACAGGGAGATCGGAAATGAGGTCCTGTCCGTTGAAAATCTTACAAAATACCAGGACGGGAAGATCCTGCTCGACAATCTGACCTTTACCTTAAGACGCAACGACAAGGTCGCTCTGGTGGGTGCCAACGAGCAGGCGATAACGATGCTCATGAGGATACTGATGGGAGAGGAGGAGCCCGACTCCGGATCATATAAATGGGGAGTCACAACGACGCAGGCCTATTTCCCGAAGGATAATACAGAGGAATTTGATAATGATTATAATATTACCGAATGGCTCATGGGGTATTCTCCTGAAAAGGATGTGACCTATGTCAGAGGCTTCCTTGGACGGATGCTCTTCCCGGGAGAGGATGGAGTAAAGAAGGTCAGAGTGCTGTCCGGAGGAGAAAAGGTCCGCTGCCTGCTCTCCAAGATGATGATATCCGGAGCCAATGTACTGCTTCTTGACGAGCCTACCAACCACCTGGATATGGAGAGCATCACTGCCTTAAACAACGGACTTATCAAGTTCCCCGGAGTAGAGATCTTTTCATGTCATGATCATCAGTTTGTACAGACTACGGCAAACCGCATCATGGAAATAAGGCCGGACGGCACCCTTGTAGATAAGATCACCACCTATGACGAGTATCTTGAGGGCAATACGGAAGCAAGAAAGAACTATGTCTATACTGCCAATACAGAGGATGATGCGAACTGATCCGGTGTGATGAATGAAGGTAGCGGGAGTAATAGCTGAATTCAATCCCTTCCATAACGGGCATGCATATTTTCTGCGGAGAGTGAGGGAGCTCACCTCCGCAGATTTTATAATAGCGGTAATGAGCGGCGGCTTCACCCAGAGGGGAGGCATCGCCACAGCAGGCAAGAGACTCCGTACTCAGGCTGCGCTCATGAATGGAGCGGATATCGTAGCAGAGCTTCCGATGCAGTTTGCCACGGCCTCAGCTGAGCTTTTTGCTTTTGGCGGAACAGCCAGCCTTGAGCTGACGGGAGTCGTGGATAAAATATGCTTCGGTACCGAGGAGGAGGATACAGGGCTTCTGAAGGAGATGGCAGGGCTTATTACCTCTGAGACGGAGGAATACAAGGAGAACTTAAGGATACATCTTAAGGAGGGGATGAATTACCCTGAGGCAAGGCTTTATGCACTGAAGGAGACGGCTGCACCGGCGGCCGGAGAGATAAGCGATGCTGTATTGGATGATGTATTATGTAAACCCAACAACATTCTGGCCTTAGAGTATATAAAAGCATTAAAAAAGCTTGGTTCCCGGATGGAAATAGTTAACATAAAACGGGAGTCTGTCGATCATGATTCCGCCAATACGTACGGTGTTTACAGCTCGGCAAAAAATATCAGAAATACACTAAAGACGACGCGTTCCCTGGATGCCGTATCGGTATATCTGCCGGAGAATACACTTCCCCTGCTCAGAGAGCATTACTGTATTGATTTTCCTCTCCATGACGATGATATGTCTGCAATGATGAAATACAGACTGCTGATGGAGGACGAGGGCTCCTTGATGAGATATGCCGACATGAATGCGGATCTGGCCCGCAGGATCATAAATAAGAGAAATGATTTTATAAGCGTAACGCAGTTCACTGAGCTGTTAAAGACCAGGAATCTGACCTATACGAGGATAGCAAGGGCCCTGCTGCATATGTTCCTGTCTGTCACAAGGGAGGATATGAAGCAGTTTGTAAACTGCCTTGAAAAAGGAACATCGCAAAAGGGAGCAGCGGATGCTTCATTCATTAATGAAGACGGGCCGGCAGGATATATCAGGATCCTGGGATTCAAAAAGGATGCGGCTCCGCTGATGGAGAGGCTCAGGCAGGCTTCACACGTACCTGTGATCTCAAAGGTGTCCGATCACAAAAGGCTGCTCCGTGGCTTCAGCCGGAAAATGTTTGAGGATACCCTCCGCGCATCTGATATTTATAATTCGATAGTAAAGGATATATATGACACCGATCTTACATCTGACATAAAAAGGATCACAGAAGGGATAAATGACTGTATAATATTCTGAGGGGCTTCTGTTGAGGATAAATGTATTAAGGAGGACCGGATGAAGCAGGTAAGATTAAAAAAGGGTATCAATCTCGGGGGATGGATGTCACAGTGTGACTACAGCGAGGAAAGATTAAACGGATTCATTACAGAGGCGGATTTTGAAAAGATCGCTTCCTGGGGAATGGATCATGTAAGGCTTCCCATCGATTACAACGTGATACAGAATGAAGACGGAAGCATGAAGGAGGAGGGCCTTGAGCGTATAGATAAGGCTGCAGCTCTGGCGGAGAAGCATGGGCTCGCTATCCTGCTCGACCTGCACAAGACCATGGGATATTCCTTCGATAAGGGGGAGAATGAAGCAGGATTCTTTAAGGATGAAAAGCTTCAGGAATGCTTTTACAGGATATGGGAGACCTTTGCCTCAAGATACGGCGGAAGACCGGACAGGATTTATTTTGAGCTTCTGAATGAAATAGTCGAAAAAACTGATCTCGAGCAATGGAAAAAGATATCCAATGAATGTATCGGACGCATAAGGAAGCATGCGCCTGACAGCTATGTGCTGGTAGGCAGCTATCACTGGAATGCTGTAACAACGGTAAAGGAGCTGGATCCTCCCTGTGACGGCAGGGTGATATATAATTTTCACTGCTATGAGCCTCTGCGATTTACTCATCAGGGTGCCTACTGGATGGATGAGGAGTTTCAGAAGCTCCGGCTGCCCTTCAGGGACAGCGGTGCCACGGAGGAATTTTTCGATGAGCTCTTTGCATCTGCCATTGAGAAGGCAGAGAAGGAGGGAACCTGCCTTTATTGCGGCGAGTACGGAGTGATAGACGTGGCAAGTCCCGGGGATGCTCTTGAATGGTATAAGGTGATCCACAAAGCCTTTGAAAAGCATGGTATCGGGCATGCGGCCTGGAGCTATAAGGAGATGGACTTCGGGATATCAGATCCGCGGATGGACGATGTAAGGGATGAACTGCTTAAGTATCTGTGATCTTTGACGGGTGTCATATGGATGCTGATGTTCTTATCTGCAGCTTCACAGGGGTATATGAGAGGGAAGGGCTGACAGAGGATTATGACACGGTGGATCTTTCGGATCTTTCCGGGACAAGGATGTATATAGATGATGCCTCCGAGCTTGAGATCAGAAAAAGACTCGAGACTGCGGGCTTCCCGGGGGATTACGGGATACGTTTTCTCGACAACGGGAACTATCATTATATGACAAGGATAATGGCGTCCTTCATCAAAGAACCCTTTGACCTGATAACCTTTGATAATCACACCGATGATAAGCCTCCGGCCTTTGAGGGAGTCAGGTCATGCGGCTCCTGGAGGCTCGATGCAGCCCTGGAGAATAAATACCTCAGGCGATCGATGCTTATACGAAGGGCCGGGGATATGAAGGAGTGCTATACGGCTTCGGAGCTGCCGCTTTATATTTCTCTTGATAAGGATGTATTATCGGAGGAGGTGCTTTCGACCAACTGGGATCAGGGAAGCATGAGAGAAGAGGAACTGACCCTCATCTTAAAAGAGCTTTATAAGACCAGAAGGATAATCGCTTTTGATATATGCGGGGAGGATCTGCCTGATGAGCCCTGCAAAAACAATCTGGAATTCAACCGGAGGATGATAGGTTTAACACAGATCTGACGGTATCAGCATCCGACGGGTGCAAGTCAGATAAAAGATACATATTAATGAGGAGGAAGCAATGAGCCAGGCTGATATCATCTTTAAGAAGATGTGCGAGGATATACTTGAGCACGGCACGGATAATAAGGGGGAGGCGGTACGTCCGCACTGGGAGGACGGCGAGCCTGCTTTTACGCTTGCCTCCTTCGGGGTGGTCAACCGTTATGATCTTTCAAAGGAATTCCCTGCCCTTACCTTCAGGAAGGTTGCTTTCAAAACCTGCGTGGACGAGCTTTTATGGATCTGGCAGAAGCAGTCTGAGAACATACATGATCTTAAAGGGCATATCTGGGATTCCTGGGCGGATGATGAGGGTTCCATAGGCAAGGCCTACGGATATCAGCAGGCCAAAAGACATTTTTACACAGACGTGAATGAGGAGGCTTTGATAAAAGCCTTCGGAGGCCTTTGCGGAAGCAATGGGCATATATATGCGAAAAAGGATATGAGGGACGGAAGAGAGGGCTTTCTTATGACCCAGCTGGATAAGGCCATATACGATCTTAAGACGACACCCTTTTCCAGACGCATACTCGTGTCCATGTGGAATCCGGAGGAGCAGTATGAGATGCATCTTGCACCCTGTGCCTATGAGATGACCTTCATGGTGACAAGGAACGGCAGGGGGGGACTCACCCTTAACGGGATCCTGAACCAGCGCTCCAATGATCTGCTGGCCGCAGGGAACTGGAATGTGGTCCAGTACGCTGTCCTCATATATATGCTCGCCCACATCTGCGGTATGGAGGCAGGTGAGCTCCTGCATGTGATCGGAAATGCCCATATCTATGACAGACATATAGATATCATAAAGGAGCTGATCATGCGGCCGCAGTATCCGGCGCCTGAATTTTCGATCCTGAGGGATGTGACTGACTTCTACGATTTCACTGTTGATGATCTGGCTCTTAAAGGATACAGATACGGACCGCAGGTAGAGAATATCCCGGTGGCGATCTGAATAAAGGGAGCTTTGATAAAGGAAGAGCGGCAATTTTTTGTTCATAAATCAACAGCCTGATACTGTCAGACCGGCCTTGCCTGAGCAAATAAAACATTGAAAACAGAAATCCGTAATGGTATAGTAAACGCACAGCTTTTCCATGATAATCAGGGCGTTATGATCAATGAGAGGAGATGGAAATCATGATTGGGATGCTTAAGGATACCGGGATAGTCATACATGATCTGCTCACATATTCCGATACGCCATATGAAGGGCTGAATCGTTTTATAGAATTCAGCTCGCTTGCAATGATGATCATATCTGTAGCAGCCATTCTTATCTTCATAGCCGTAAATCCGAAATTACGACGTCATGAGAGATTCGAAGACAGGCTTATGTTCTGGGAAAGCATCATAGTGCTGCTTCTGCTTTTTAACAAGATTTTTCTGGAGATCGTCTATTATGGGGATCCCTCCTGGGCTGTACCTCTTTCGTATTTTGTATCCGGCACGGCTGAGATCGGATACATTATCATAACCTTCAGACTTGTGAGGGATTATGACAGGGAATCCAGACAGCCGAAGTTTTTAAGTCTAAGCGCGTTTATCCTCCCCTTTATCCTGGGCGCTCTCTTCAGAAGCTTT
>CAMUZQ010000046.1 GCA_947165275.1 uncultured Lachnospiraceae bacterium
ATATAGCTGTCCCGGCCGGAGTCATAAGGCTCCTCCCTTCCGCTCAGCCCGGAAAGATGCGTTATGGCCGGAGATACGATCACGTTCAGGGGTTCCCGGATTTTGTATGTCCAGGAAAATATCCCCAGAAAATCCCCTACAATGATCTTCTTTACCCCGACGTCATACTGTCCGCGGTAACGGCATATCAGGCCCGTTTTCTGAACCAGGGATGAATGAGGAGGAAGCTCAAGACATATCCCTTCCTTCAGTCCCGTTATGGTGGAAAATGACGAATAAAAACAAAGACGCAGAGAGGAGAATGAAAACCAGCCCTCATTCTGCAGTGTGATATAGAAATCTGACGGTGTTTCGCATACCATATCCCGTCCTTCGGTACGCTGATAGATCTTCAGGGATGCAATAACACAGGCGATATAAAGAAAACACACGGGCGGTATCATGAGCACGGTCAGAAAAAACACATATGTTATGGCTCCGCCGTAAAAGGATATCCCGATCAGGGATATGACGAATGCGATGATCAATATCAGAAATCTTTTAGTGTTCACGCTTCATTCAATAGGCAGTCTGGTCTTCAGTACGATGTCTTCCAGAAGGTCTGCCGCTTCCTTTCTCTGAAGACGCATTTCCGTCGTGAGCATCAGTCTATGGGAAAGCACGGGGATCACCAGATTTTTTACATCATCAGGTCTGACATATTCCGATCCGCTAAGGAAGGCTTTTGCCCGCGAAGCCTGCAAAAGATGCAGCATGGCTCTGGGACTCGCCCCCAGAGAGAAGCTGCTGCCTGTGCGCGTCGCGTTTATTATCTGCTGTATATACGAAAGAATTCCGTCGCTTA
Source organism: uncultured Lachnospiraceae bacterium (assembly GCA_947165275.1). GTDB lineage: Bacteria > Bacillota > Clostridia > Lachnospirales > Lachnospiraceae > NK4A144. The sequence goes on from CAMUZQ010000046.1 coordinate 845, forward strand.
CATATACCCTGTTTACAGCCGCCTTATAAGCCGACAGGCCGGAAATGTCAAGAACCGCAGCGGGTCTTTCGCTCTGTACCCCTTCCATATGGTTCCTGGCCAGTCTGAGTTCCTCCTCTGATGAAGGATATCCTATGGAAAGCCGCATCATAAACCGGTCAAGCTGCGCTTCCGGCAAAGGGTACGTTCCCGTAAAGCTTACCGGATTCTGGGTCGCAATGACCATGAAGGGCTCCGGAAGCGGATATATATTTCCATCTACAGTGACCTGCGTCTCTGCCATGGCCTCCAGCAGCGCCGACTGAGTCTTGGGTGATGTACGGTTCAGCTCATCCGCAAGTATTATATTCTTCATTACCGATCCGGGTCTGTATGAAAACTCCCCGGTCTTCATATCATACACTGTAAGACCGGTGACATCCGACGGCATTGTATCCGGGGTGAATTGAATCCGTCCGAAGCTCAGCCCCAGACAATCTGCAAATGTCCTTGCCAGTGTAGTCTTTCCCACTCCGGGGACATCCTCCAGAAGGACATGTCCTCCTGCCAGGAAGCAGCACAGCACATTCTCGATTATCACGTCCTTTCCGACAAAATATCTGCCGGTTTGTTCCTTTATTTTTCTGATCTCCTCCGGTATCAACCCCCACACCTCCGTTCCAACAGAAGATAACGATGCTTACTGCAATGCCAGGATATAGGCCTGTCCGACCGCTATCCCCTGATCGTTGCAGGGTATGCGTTCATTCATATAAACATGAAAGCCTCTGGTCGCAAGTCCTATCCTGCACATCTCTGAAAGCACCTGATTGGCAAAGCAGCCCCCCGACAGGCAGACATTCCTGTCCGCCTTTTCATTCCTGATAAACTCACACTCCCTTATTATCCATGAAGCAATGGATCTGTGAAAGCCCAGCGCAAGCTCCCTGACATCGATACCCTTATTCCTTGCCCTGATCAGGTGGTATAAAAGCTCGTGCGGGTCCGATGTAGGCGGCAGCGCATATGTGGTCAGGCCCTGCTTCAGCGCCGATTTTGCAGCATTTTCAAGAGCTATCGCACACTCTGCCTCATATGTATTATAGGATCTGAGACCAAGAGCTGCCGAGACTATATCAAACAGCCTGCCTGCGGAGGAGGTCTCGATGGTGTTTATCTTCTCATCTATGGCTGTCGCCACAAGCACATCATCTATCTCAAACCCCGCGGAATGCATGAGGCATTTGAGATCCTTGCCTGCGTCCTTTGCGGCTTCATCTCCGCCTATAAGCCTGAAATAATCGATATGAGCCCGTCTTTCCGCATTCGAACCCGTCACATAAAAGATCTCGCCGCCCCAGATCCTGCCGTCCTTTCCGAAGCCTGTACCGTCCATTGCCACACCTATGGTATGAGTGAGCCTGTGCTCTGCCATTACAGATGCAATATGGGCATGATGATGGTATATGCCGATAAGAGGTATGCGGTTTTTTTCGGCAAATTCCCTGGCAAGCCTCGATGAGACGTAGCCGGGATGCTTGTCACATGCCACAGCCTCGGGTCTGAATGAAAAAAGCTCCTTTTCACGCTCCAGAGTCTCCTTATACAGACGCTGGGAGGCGTAACCTTCAAGATCCCCCATATACTGTGACAGGATGATGCTTTCACCTCTCGCAACTGCAAACGAGGATTTGAGATCTCCGCCGAATGCGATGAGCGGCTTTTTAAAGCTCTGGTCCAGATGAAGCTTTTCCGGAACATAGCCTCTGGCATATCTGAGCACCTGCACCCTGCCGCCCAGTACTCTTGCAACCGAATCATCCAGAGGAGTCAATATCTCCCTTTTATAATAAAGAACCCCTTCTATGCCATCAAATTCATGTCTGAAATAGTCCTCATCCCTGTATGAAAGCGGTTCTCCGCTTATATTACCTGAAGTAAGGACGAGCGGGCCGAGTATCGATGACAATATAGCATGTATTCCGGTCTGGGGCAGCATCGCTCCTATACTCCTGCTGTCTCCGCATACGAATTTCAGGGACCTGTCCTTCATCAGAGCATCCAGCAGCACTATAGGCCTTGCCCCAGATCTCAGAAGCTTCTCCTCATCCCTTGAAACCGCTGCCACCTCTCTTATAGAGGCTATATCCGGGAACAGCATTGCAAAGGGCTTTTTTTCGCGGCCCTTCAGCTCCCGGAGCTTCAATACCGCATATGTATCCTCCGGAAGACAGGCAAACTGATAACCTCCGATGCCCTTTACAGCGAGGATCCCTCCGTTCCTTATTATCTCACAGGCCTTACTGACCGCACGGGATGAAAAAAACTCCCCCTCCTCTGTCTTAAGTACAGGCTGAGGTCCGCAGTTTCCGCAGCTTACAGTCTGGGCAAAATGTCTCCTGGCGTAAGGGTTGCCTGCGTCCTCATAATCTGACAGACAGTCATCACACATTTCATATTCAGACATTGTCGTATTATCCCTGTCATACGGAAGTCTGTTTATTATGGAATAACGTGGCCCGCAGGTTACACAGGAAATATAAGGATAGGAATATCGTCTGTTTGAAAGATCCTTCATCTCAGACAGGCATTTGCTGCAGACCCCGATATCTGCCGGTATATCAGGGAGCTCCTCCTGCCTTATATCATCAGATGGTATTATAAAAAAACCGGCAGAAGTCTTTATTGGTTCCACCGGTTTTATCTCTATAGAATCAATGACTGCTTCTTTGGGTTTATCAGTCTTCAGCTCTGAAATGAACTTACCTGCAGCCTCCTCATCCGTATTGAAGAGGCTTATCCGGACTATCCCGCCGGAGTTTCTTACATTTCCGTTGAGATCCTTCCTTTTCGCAAGTCTGTAAACATATGGTCTGAAGCCTACTCCCTGAACCAGACCTTTTATTATTATCTCAAAATCCATCGGCTAAGGGAACGAAGGGAAAGATCACTTCTTCGGATCTTCCTTTGCCTGCTTGGCTGATGCAGCCTTTTTGCGCTCCTCCATTGCAGCAGCCACACGCTCTGCCGCCTGTCTGGCCTGCTCTGCAAGCATAGCCTTCTGCTTCTCGGAAAGCTCAAATACCATCTGGCTCTTCTCTACATCAGGCTTGGTATATTCAATTTCCATTGAAAGTGATTTTTTGGGGCAGTTGTCCACGCACCTGCGGCACTGTATACAGGAAAATGGTCTTATCGTCCAGGTCTGGGCCTTCCTGTCCACGGTGATAGCTCCCGTGGGGCATCTCATCTGACAGACACTGCAAAGAACACAGGTATCCATATTATTGGCTATATGCCCCCTCGTCGCATCCTTGAATGTAGCGGGCCCCTCCGGATATTTCTCCGTTGCGGGCTTCTTAAAGAGATTCTTTAATTCGGTTTTTGTAAAATTAGCAAAAGCCATATTTTATATGCTCCTTATGATACGCTGTATCTGTCATCTTTCTGTGCATGAGATGCAGGGATCGATCGTAACAACAAGAATAGGCACATCAGCAACATCACAGCCCTGCAGTGTCTTTGCAAGAGCCGGGATATTAGCAAAGGTTGGCGTCCTTACCCTCATCCGTTCGATAAATTTCTTTCCTGAGGCATGTACATAATAGCATGCACCGCCTCTGGGCTGTTCTATTATAGTCATGTATTCGCCGTTCGGGAACCCCTTGATGGGAACATAGATCCCCTCCTTAGGCATCTTTTCTATACACTGTCTGACTATCCCTGCGGACTGATAGATTTCCTGTATCCTCACGTAGCATCTTCCGTAGGAATCTCCATCATCCGAGGTTATCACTTCAAAATCCATATCCCCGTATGCGGCATAGCCGGACGTACGGTTATCACGCGCTACTCCGGATGCCCTGAGAAACGGTCCCTCACAGCCGAGATCTATAGCATCCTCCTTAGAGAGGTAGCCCACTCCCTTCAGTCTGCTGAGAACTGCCGGATCCGACAAAAATGCCTTCTCACAGGCCTTTATTCCCTCCTCTATCTCATCAAGCCCCGGTAGGAATCCCTGAAGCACCTCATCCGGTACATCCTTTCTCAGGCCGCCTATCCTCATTATGGAAAAGATCACCCTGCCTCCGGTTGCCGCTTCAAGCATATCCAGCACCTTTTCCCTGTATTTCCAGGTCTCCATGAAGAGGCTCTCAAAACCAAAGGCATCCGCCATCAGTCCAAGCCACAGTATATGCGAATGCATTCGGGATAATTCAAAAAGCAGCGTTCTGATATACTTGGCCCTGTTTGTTGGTTCGATATTCATGATATGCTCTATTGCGTCCACATATCCGTATCCGTGTCCAAAGGAGCATATACCGCAGATCCTCTCCGCCACATAGACCATCTCGCCGAAATCCTTTTTTGTCACAAGATGCTCCAGTCCCCTGTGGACGAAACCGATCGAAGGTATGGCTTCTATAACCTTTTCATCCTCTGTCACAAGGTCTATATGTATGGGCTCCGGCAATACCGGATGCTGCGGTCCGAAAGGGATCACGCTTCTTTTAGCTGCCACTACTCCTCCTTATCCAAAGGGAGCCTCTACCGGAGTCCGGTACAGCTTGCCTTTATAATCATGATTAATACCGTCTATAGCTATTCCGAAAAGATCATGGATCTCATTTTCATAGAGATATGCTGCCGGAAAGATATCTGTTATACTCGGAACATGCTCTCCGGGCTCTGTTTTTACCTTGACATGCTTTATATCATAATCAATGCCGAAGGTATATAACAGCTCATAGCTGCTTCCTATCTTCGTGGCGCAGATCTGAACTATCCGGCTTCCATCTGTTTTCATTTCCTTTATCTTGTTAAGGAGCCCGATCAGTTCTATCTCTTCAGTATTTTCAAGCATCCTTCTCCTCCGTATCTGCAGCTTCAGCCAGCTGTCCCTTTATCTTAAGAGCCTCCGCATACTCTGCCGACGTCATGCTCCTGTACTCGCCCCGTTTCATTTTGTCAGCCTTCTCGTCGAGAAGCTTCAGTGCCTTCACGACTCCGTCGATAAGAGCCTCCGGTCTGACGGCACAGCCCGGAACATACACATCCACAGGTATGACAGTATCCGTGCCCCCGAGAATATTGTAGCAGTCCTTGAATATCCCCCCGTCGCATGCGCAGATACCGCAAGCAAGTACCACCTTCGGATCAGGCATCTGATCATATATCTGGCGGATCACATCCTGATTCTGCGAATTAACACCGCCGGTGCACAAAAAGATGTCTGCATGCTTCGGATTACCGGTGTTTATAATGCCGAATCTCTCTACGTCAAACCTTGGCGTAGTAGCTGCCAGTACCTCTATATCACATCCGTTGCAGCTGCTTCCGTCATAGTGCAGCAGCCATGGACTTTTTGAAATTCTCATACCGAATCCCCCGTTTTTGATCTGCTCTGTTTTCCTTGCGTCACTTTCTCAAAAGAGATAATATGACAAGATTTGCACCGCCTGCAAAAATCGTAACAAGCCATGCTGTCTTCAGTAAGACTTCCCATTTTACTCTGGGAAAGATATTATCTATAAGCGACATGCAAAACATTATCACTGCTATGGCGATCAGGGCCCAGAGATAGCTTATGGGATCCGATGTTATGAAAAACAGGGCGGCTATGCCAAGCATAAGCACCTCCTCATACAGCTCGGCAAGTTCCGAAAAACCGTATACAGGTCCGGACAGATCTCCGGTCAGTCCCTTTATCAGCTCCTGATGCGCATGATGTGAGGTTGAAAGATCAAAGGGGGATTTGCGCAGCTTAACTATCATTATGAAGAAGAATCCGATAAAAAACCCCGGCATCTTTATGATAAGAGGAAGATCCGTCCCTATTATATCCTCCACCTTGAATGAGCCGGTTGAAAGATAAAAGCCGACTGCTGTGAGCAGGGTCATCGGCTCGTAAGCCATCATCTGGAGCAGTTCTCTCTGCGCGCCTAATTCCGAATAGGCGGCATTCACACTGTAAGCAGCGAGGATAAGGAATACCTCAGCCATCGTGAGAGCAAAAAGCACCAGAAGCACATCCTCTCCCGAAAAGAATATGGCTCCGCTGAATATGGCGAAGAAACAGTGTGCCATTACAAGTATCTTCTGTATGTCATTTACCGACGTAGATTCCTTGGAAAACAGCTTCACAAGATCGTACCAGGGCTGCATCAGTTTTGGGCCCCTTCTCCCCTGCATTCTCGCAGTGACCACCCTGTCCACTCCTGAAAACAGGCAGGCGATCAGGGGTGAAAATACAAGGTATATGATGACTGCTGCCGTACTGAACACCGTCATATGAACAATCCTCCTACTGTACAGACAGTCAGCATCACCAGAAGAAAGGCTGTTGTTACCATGAGACACGGCATCAGAAGCTTTTTCTCACCAAAAACATCCCTCATATACCAGTTCGAAAGATACTGCCCTTTCTCCTCACCCAGACTGTCATAGAAACTTCTGTCATCACCTGTATTAAACCCTGACATATATGCCAGGACCCGTCTCTCCTGAACACTGTTTACATACTTCATTCCCAGAGGGAGCACGCACATACATATGAGCATTACTCCCATTATGATGAAATCCTCCGTACTTATGGCCGCTATCGTCTCGGAAGCCGCTGCATGATCAAACATGCCTGCTGATGTTGCAAATCGGTTTACCGCTCCGCTGAAGGCGTTTTGAGTATACGGAGTGACAACCAGAGCGCTTATCACAGGATATATCAGACAGAGTATCACCGCTGTAAGGGAGAGCGGCCAGATCGCTATCCATTCACTCCCGTGCACTGTATCCTCATGCTTATATGATCCCTTGGGAACACTGAAGATCTTCCCGAGCCATTTGATCCAGTAAAACAGGGTGGAAGCAGAACCGAAGCACAGGAAAAGAGTAAGATAAACATATCCCGAATCAATAAATGCCTTAAGAGCCGCCCATTTCGCTACGCACATTCCCATGGGAACCACTGCCATTCCAAATATGCCGATCGTCATGACAAAGGCAAGTCTCGGATACCTGACTATCATTCCGTGCATATCCTCCACATCCCTGCTTCCGGTGGAGTTCTCATATGCTCCGACTGACATGAACATCATCGACTTGGTAACAGCATGGAATATCAGGAGCATTATGCCGGCCCATACAGCCTCCGGCATACCGCAGCCTGCAGCAGCGGTGATAAGTCCGAGATTGGATATGGTCGAATATGCCAAAACCTTTTTTCCGTCAGATACGGTTATTGCCAGAAGTGATGCCGCAAAGAATGTGAAGCCTCCTATCGCGGAAACCATGATCCCCACATATGTCCCATGCATCATCGGGGACAGTCTGAGCAGAAGATATACCCCGGCTTTTACCATCGTCGCAGAATGCAAAAGCGCTGAAGTAGGAGTAGGCGCCACCATCGCGCCAAGCAGCCAGCCCGAAAAAGGAAGCTGTGCCGATTTGGTCAATGCGGCAAAGGCCAGCATCGCTACAGGGAACAAGGCCATGGCCGGAAGCGCTGCAAAAAGCAGGAGCTGTGATATATTGGTTATTTCCATGATCCCGACACAGAATATGATGGCGGCCATGAATCCGCATCCGCCCAGGAGATTCATCCAAAGCGCCCTGAAGGAATTCGTAACCGCCTCCCGGGTCTGAGAATAGCCGATCAGGAGGAAGGAGCAGACAGACGTGATCTCCCAGAAAAAATACATCCATAAAAGATTGTCCGAGCTTATGAGTCCCATCATCGCTCCGAGAAAAACAAAAAGCAGTGACAGGAAATATCCTGATCGGTCTCTGAATTCAGTATGATGATGATGATAATCCTTGATATATCCTGCCGCATACATGCAGATCAGCGATCCTACTATACCTACGACAAGAACCATTATGACCGTCAGATGATCCACCTTGATATGGGATGCCGATGTTTCGCTCATGCCTGTAAAGTCAAGATACAATGCCGGAAGGGTTCCCAGAGCGGAAAGGATCATCACATAAAATTTTCTGAATCTTACCGCCTGTGAAAAAACAAGAAGCATCAGAAAGATCTCTACAGCTGCCATTATCATGTCTATCACATGGGTCTCTGCCATATAGAAGGTTCCCATGGTCATATCATGGCTGGCGAAATTATCAATGGCAAAAAATATGGATGCGGCAAGCTCAGCCAGCGCACTCAGGATCACCACGAAGGTACGCGCTCTCGAGTCCCTCTTCATGAAAAACAGGATAAATGCAGCCGCAAACGGAAATAATATAAGAAAAGCCAATGCAGGCAAGTCTTCCCCTCCTCTATAACCTCAAAAAACAAAAGCCAATAATCCGTATTATCATAGCACTAAACGCTCTATTCTTCAAACAGTTCCTGTCGCTTCGAGGGGAAGCTCCCCTTTATCCGCCGGAACCCAGAATTCAACCTCATAAAAAGCCCATCCCATATCCAGATTCAGGGAATCCATCTTTACATAACCGTGCTCCTCCAAAAAACCTCTGCTGACAAATTCCTCAGCGTCTTCATCCGTTGCCGTCTTCATAACAAGACTGTATTCCCGTCCGGCAATCTTATCCCTCATCTTCTCCCTGTAATCGATATGCTGCTTCATAAGTCTTCCGGCATAGGGGAAAAGCCACTGATAAGCCTTCGTATTATTGTATTCATCCAGAAATCTTTGATGTATGGCCATCTCATGGCCGTTGTCATACAGATATCTCCCTGCGGCAAGCGCATTTAACCCCATGGGCGCCCTGTAGAGGATCTCTCCCTTTTTCGCACTGGCTTCACAATAAGCATAACCTTTGTCCCAGACTGCTCTGGCCTCGCTGCTCTTCTCAAAATATCCGAGTCTGGCGTCCATTCTGTATGTCGTGTACATCACCATAAACATGAGAAGGACCGAAGATGCCAGCTTCGCTGTTTTTGCCATATTATCATCCAGGGCGTTCTTTTCCGCGGAAATGAATGAATATATCACTACCGGCGGCATAAGCAGCTCAAGATAATAGGAGAGCCATGCTCCGTCATTCTGCCCCAGAAAGAGCAGCGCTGCAAAAGCCGTGGCCGAATGGATAACAAACAGCCGGCTGCAGGCAAAGGACGGCGTTCTTTGAATGAAGGCTTTTATTATCCCCGCAAGCATTCCGGCAAACACAAAGAGAAAAATGCTTATCAGGCTTCTCAGCTGAAGCGCCTCAAAAGCCCAGCCAGTAGGCGGCAGCTCCGTGACGGCAGCTTCAGAATAAACAGACGAAACGAGATGCATCAGATTTATATTTGAAAAAAGAGGATGGGACTGGGCGACCGACTGGCCTGATACACCATGCACTATCAGAAGAGTATATGTGAAATACAGGGGACAGGTCCTGTTGATCACTGCAACGGACAGCGCAAGGAGAGCCATACCGGCAACAGACAGGCGGATGCAGGCCCTGGCATCCGTGATAAGCTTATACACAAAAAGACTGAAAGCGATTATGACAAAATACTGCTTGGTATAAAGCAGCAGTACGGCAAGCGCCGCCTCAATATATTCCCTGCCGGGGATCCGTCTTCTTGTCTCAACGAAAAAAACAAGGACCAGGATAGTTACGCCCAATGTATCCGGTACTGCATTTATATATCCGTACCTCCAGGTGCAGGCTATGGTAAATAAAAAAACACATGAAGCAGGAAGCAGGGTTTCCGAGTTTTCATGCGCGATCACAGCCGCCATCACAGCCGCCGCCAGTATGCATATCAAGGCAATGATGTAATGCAGTACAAAAATATCCACGAAGGGAAGGATGAAATGTACTCCTGCAGCCAGAAGGGAAAAAGCCGGGCCGTACTGGAAGACACAGCCGGGAACATCACCCTCAAGAACCTCCGTTGAATATGGATTGATCCCCTTGATGAAGGTCAGTGTAAGATCAAAATTTGCCGGCTCTCTGTATTCATTCGGTATATCTGCGCCTGAAAAGGCGGCCCTGCACATCCCCACGAGAAAGAAAAAGGTATAGAACATGACCGCAAAAGCAATGATATTAAAAACAAGCCGGCGGCGCAGGCCACCGGCTGTATCATAATTTCTTTCCGATCTGAAATTAAATCTCAAAACGTCCCTCAGTACCGTCGTCTGTTACAAAATAAACAGCATTCTCTTCGGGCTTATAATAATAATCTACCTTCTTTACATCTGAGATCTTACGTCCCATATCATATGTCCATACTCCCTCAAATGCTTTTTCGATCTCCTCTCTCTTGACACCGCGTCCGCCGAACTCGACCGTAAGAGAAGCGTTGAGAGCCGCTGCCTTAGGCGCTGCAGCCTTCTTTGCAGCAGGTTTCTTTGCTGCTGCAGGCTTTTTCGCCTCTGCAGGCTTCTTCTCTGCTACACTCTTTGCAGGAGCTTCCGTCTTCTTCTCGGCAGTGCTCTTCTTTGCTGCTGATGTGGCAACAGCCTTTTTAGCTGCAGGCTTCTTCGTCGCTGCAGCCGCAGCAGTCTTCTTTGCAGCGGGCTTCTTTGCTGTCTTCTCTGCATCAGTCTTACCTGCCGCAGCAGCCTCAGCCTTCTGCTTTGCCTTGGGCTCCTCAATGGAATTGATCTTTACAACCCCGTTTGCGGACTTCTCGTTTGCTGCGGAAGCAACCGCTCTTTTAATGATAGCCATTGTATTCTCCCTTCCAAAATCAATGAACATAAAAACTTTTTATTTTATGCGATAGTGTAGTCCAAAGAATTAATAATGTCAATGATAACCGCTATATTTTCTCAGGCTCCGGGTAAGCCACGCCAAAGGTCTCGACCGTTACGCTTTTCATCTTTTGTTCCGAGAGCGGTCTGTCATTCCAATCCGTTTTTGTCTCTGCTATCGAATTTACAGTTTCCATTCCTTCTATGACTTTGCCAAAGGCTGCATAATCTCCGTCAAGGAGCGGGGAATCCTTATGCATCACAAAAAACTGCGAGCCTGCGCTGTCCGGTATGCCGGTGCGCGCCATGGACAGGACGCCTGCCGTATGCTTAAGATCGTTCCTGAAGCCATTTGAAGAGAATTCGCCTTTAATGGAATAACCGGGTCCGCCTGTTCCCGTACCATCGGGGTCGCCGCCCTGTATCATGAACCCCTTTATAACCCTGTGAAATATCACTCCGTCGTAATAATTCTTTGATATAAGTGAAATAAAATTATTCACCGTGTTGGGCGCGATATCAGGATACAGCTCTGCCTTGAATTCTTTTCCGTTCTCCATAATAAAGGTGACCAGGGGGTTCTTTTTTTCTTCTGTCATCATTATTTCCTCCGTTCATTGTTTGTTCATAAATCATTTAAAAAACATTTATGTATACAAAATTATTTATTAACTTTCACTCATTATACTAGGTATCATAAAAGAAATAAATTAAAGACAGCTTCGTTATTACAAAAACTTTTTCATAAAATGCCCGGTATCCTGAGGATGCCGGGCTCCTCCCTTTTAAAGCAGATATACAGGGAGTCATCAGCTGTCAATAAAAGATCCACGCCCGGAGGCGTGGATCCTTTCAGAATATTTCTTTTATACTGCTCAGGCTTTTCCGTCAGAACCAAGAACGTTCTTGATCTTATGGGCAACCATATCCTTAACAGCCTGACGTGCCGGCTTAAGGTACTGGCGGGGATCAAAATGATCCGGATGCTCAGCGAAATACTTCCTGATATTTCCGGTCATAGCAAGACGGATATCGGAATCGATATTGATCTTACATACAGCGAGCTCAGCTGCCTTACGAAGCTGCTCTTCCGGGATACCTACAGCATCAGGCATATTTCCGCCATAGGTGTTGACCATCTTTACAAATTCCTGAGGAACCGACGATGAACCGTGAAGAACGATAGGGAAGCCCGGAAGTCTCTTTATGCACTCCTCGAGCACATCAAAACGAAGGGGCGGCGGAACAAGTATGCCCTCTTCATTCCTTGTACACTGGTCAGCTGTAAACTTATAAGCGCCATGTGAGGTTCCGATAGCTATGGCAAGAGAATCGCAGCCGGTCTTTGAAACAAACTCCTCAACCTCTTCCGGACGTGTATAGGATTCCTTGCCTGCCTCAACAACAACCTCATCCTCGATGCCTGCAAGAGTTCCAAGCTCAGCCTCGACCACTACACCGTGATCATGTGCATATTCAACAACCTGCTTTGTCAGCGCGATATTGTCCTCAAAGCTCTTTGAGGAAGCATCGATCATGACTGATGTGAACCCTCCGTCAATACAGTCCTTGCAAAGCTCAAATGTATCGCCGTGATCCAGATGAAGAACGATCGGGATATCGGGATGCTCGATGACCGCTGCCTCAACAAGCTTTGTAAGATATGTGTGATTTGCGTATGCCCTCGCACCCTTGGAAACCTGAAGGATAACCGGACTCTTAAGCTCATCGGCAGCTTCTGTGATGCCCTGAACTATCTCCATGTTGTTCACATTGAACGCACCTACCGCGTATCCGCCGTTGTAGGCTTTTTTGAACATCTCGGTACTTGTAACTAATGCCATAACTCTTCTCCTTTTTTTATTTATTATTTCAGATACCGCCCTCTGCGATATCCCATATACAGCTTATCTAGTATATCATAAAAGAAAAAAAAAACCTACCGGCTGTTCAGCCTTCAGTCAAAAATTCCTTGATCTTATCGATCGCCTCTTCCTCATCCTGTCCGTCTGCAGTAACCGCTATCGACATTCCGTTTGTAAGCGACAGGGTCATCATCCCCATTATGGACTTCGCGTTTACATGCTTCTCCCCGCATTCGATATAGATCTTTGAATCGAACTGGCTTGCGGTCTGAACAAGGAAGGCAATGGGCCTCGCGTCCTTGTCATCCTTCACATTGACCACTACTTCACATTTTTTCATACTTCTCTCCTCTGTTGATCTGATCCTTTGCTTCCGGCTCTTAAAAACCTGCATTGCCTGCTTTTCTGTCTGAACAGCTCCTTAGCTTTACGGCATATTCCCGGATCTTTCTCAGTCTGTGATTGACCCCTGACTTTCCCAATGGCGGATCCATGGCCTCGCCCAGGCTTTTTAGAGAAGCCTCGGGAAACTCCATACGTATCTCAGCGATCTCCCGCAGGCCTCCGGGAAGCTGCTTAAGCCCTCCGTTGGCCTCTATATACCGTATATCGTCTATATCCTTGACAGCCGCTCCCACCGTTCTCTCGATATTGGCAGTCTCGAAATTTACCCTTCTGTTCACGGAATTCCTCATATCCTTGATTATGAGTGAATTTTCCATTTTCATCATCGAGCTGACCGCCCCTATACAGCCCAGAAAATCAGCTATAGTCTCCCGGTCCTTCAGGTATACTATATGCTTTTCTTTTCTCTGCGACCGCTTTGCCGTAAAGCCCCGCTGCTCCATGAGCTCCGAAACAAGCTGTGCCTCGTGCTCATCATCACATACTATCTCAAGATGATAACTGACATCAGGATCGTTTACCGATCCCCTGAGCACAAAGATATCCGCCAGGGCGGACTCCGGATTTATATTATTCGTATTTTGCGGAAAAGTAAAGCCCGCAGCTCTCCCTGCCTGCCGTTCAGTTATTTCCTTCTTTACCTCCTGAGAAAAAGACATTCCTCACCTGCCCTTTTGTCTTAGAGTATCCTTTTCGATATCCCTGTGTTCTATCCTCAGACCATACTCTGCCGCTTTTGAAAGCCCCTTATACAGCTCCTCGGCAAGGCATACCGATCTGTGCTTGCCTCCAGTGCATCCCACTGCTATCACAAGCTGGTTTTTGCCTTCTTTTACGTAGTTCGGAATGAGGAAGAGGATCATTTCCTGAAGCTTGCTCAGAAAGATATGAGCCTCCTCAAAGGACATCACATAATCATGGACATTCTTATCTCTTCCGGTATCATTCTTTAATTCATCGATATAAAACGGATTGGGAAGGAATCTTACGTCAAAAACCAGATCCGCATCTGCCGGTATACCGTACTTAAACCCGAAGGACAGGATATTTACGTAAAGATTGCCGTAATTCTTATTCGCGGCATATATGTCATTGATCTCTTTTTTCAGATCCCGGATCAGCATGTGGGATGTATCCAGGATATAGGTGGCATTCTTTCTCAGGTAGGCAAGCTGATTCCTCTCCTCGGCTATCCCATCCTCGATCCGTCCCTCCATGGCAAGGGGATGGGCCCGCCTTGTTTCCTTGAAGCGTTTGACAAGCACGCTGTCTTCTGCGTCGAGGAAGAAGATCTCATAATCTATCCCCTGGGTTTTCAGGCTTTCCAACGGCTTTTTCACCGTCCTCAGGCCCGTACGTGCATCTATGCCTATCGCAACCTTGCCAAGCTCGCCGCCGGGCACCCCCGCCAGAGGTCCCGTGAAAAGCTCGGCAAACTTTTCTATAAGCGGAGCGGGCAGGTTATCGATGCAAAAATACCCCAGATCCTCCATCATTTTAAGTGTACTGCTTTTTCCTGCGCCGGACATTCCGGTAACAATAACAAGCTTCATCTCTCTGCTCCTCAGCCTTTTGTTTCCATTATAACAGATTTTCCAGTATCATCCGATCTTCTGTTTGGGAATATAGACCTCGACCTCAGTCCCGTTTCCGTATTCGGATCGCACATTTATGCCACAGTGTGTTCCGTAATTCAGACGCATCCTCTCTGCCACATTCGACATGCCAAATCCTGTATTGTCGACAGACGGCTTCCTGTCACCGCTTATTATCCCCTTCAGATATGAAAGCTTCTCCTCAGTCATGCCGATCCCGTTATCCCTGACCACGAGAAAAATCCGTCTGCCCTCCTCTCTGGCGGTTATACTGATGCTGCCTCCGCCTCTTTTGCTCTTTATTCCGTGATAAAGGGCATTTTCAACAATAGGCTGCAGCGTCATTTTTATTATCAGATACTGCCTCAGCTCCTCCGGCACGTCGATCTCGTAGGAAAGGATATCCCTGTATCTCTGTCTCTGAATATGAAGATATGCCTCTATATGTCTCAGCTCTTCCTCGATGGTGACATAGTCTCTCCCGCCGGAGAGGGCGGTACGGAAAAACTGTGACAGCGAGGATGCTATATCCTCTACCTCCTCCTTGCGTCCATCCTCTGCAAGCCAGATTATATTATCCAGTGTATTATACAGGAAATGGGGATTTATCTGTGCCTGAAGAAGCTTCAGCTCCAGGTTGGCGACGGGTTCAGTGATGGTTTTTGAAAGCATTACATAGAAAAAGCCCGAAGCCGACAGCACAATGATTATCAGCCATATCGTTATGTTCATGACCCTTATGCGCTGCGCATCCATCTGACGGCGGATCTGCTCCATGCTTTCCGATTCATAATAAATATATTCCGAGATCCTCTCCTGCACCAGCTCCGTCAGTATCCTGATATCAGTATCCAGCCTTTCCATATTGGTATCATAGGTGCCGTCGGAGTCGATGGAATCGTTTATATCATTCATCCTTTTTCTGAGGGTATCCAGGAGCTTCAATATCGAGGAGATCCTGTCATTGGCCTGACCGGAATATGTACTGAGTCTCAGTCCGTCAAATGTTTCCTCCGCATCATCTATAAGTCTGTCAGGTGAGATCATCCCCACCTCAGCCGTGACCTCATCCTTTGTAACGGACCTTGCCACCATCTGATACATGACGGAATCGAAGCTGTTTTTAAAATCAATATTATAAACGTTTGCCCGGGTCACGTTATGAACTATGGCATCATATGAACGGCAGAAAACATTGAGCTCGTACATCAGTATCCCGGATACTGTGACCAGCGGAATGATGACTACGACATACATAGCGATCAGCCTGCGCTTAAGGTTAATCCGCTGAAAGCTGTTCATTTAGCCTCTCCGCCTGCCTTTCTCCTGGCTCTGAATTCTCTTGTCGTCATTCCCTGTGTCTTTTTGAAGGTATAACTGAAATAATGCGGATCCTTATATCCCACGGCATAGGCTATCTCACTGCTTCTCATGTCTGTGGTCATAAGGAGCTCCCTTGCTCTTTCCATACGTTTTCCAATGAGATACTCTATAAATGTCTTCCCCATCTCCTGACTGAAGATCGATGAAAAATGATTAGGGGAAATATTGACATTGGCGGCCACCTTATTTAAGGAGATGTCTTCGTTTGAGTAGTTTTCGTCTATATACCTCACAGCATTACCCAGCAGCTTCGAATATTTCTTTGCCGACGTGGAATCCCGGAGGCCTATGACATTCTTAAGGTATTTCTTCAGGTAGTCCTTTGTCTCCACGGCGCTTCTTGATGCAGTTATAAGCTCGTTGATATTCCCGCATTCATTTTCGATATCAGTGCTGTCTGCGCCTATTTCCCTGATGAATCTTGCCATTGCGAGATATATGTCCATTGTGAGGTAATTCAGGAACACAAGACTGTTTATATTCTGCTCTCCTATAGTAGAAAAAATGGAATCCAGTATGGGCTCAGCCTCATCCTGTGTGCCTGTGCGCAGAAAACTCTCTATGGCCTTGTGCGGACTCTCCGAATCCAGTACCGGCTCTATGTTAAAATTCGCTTTACGGGAATCTCTTCTGTCTTCTTCGTCCGGCCCGGGTCCCTCAGTCTTCTGTCCGGATAAAGCATATACTACCCTCTCCGTTTTATCGTCAGCAAAAAACCTTTTTGCCAGTGCTCTGGAGGCTTCATAGTAGGTATGTCCTATCTCGGAAAGTCTGTTCACCGGACCGCCTACTCCGATAAAATGGTCAAGATCGCCATACCTCCGGAGTATTCCTTCTATATTATCTACCATCTCCCTGGTATACCCGGCCGTCTCATCTGCGCTGTCCGCCATTGTAAGCACTGCGATCCCGTTTATCCCGCGGTCAAAAACTATATATTTCTCTTTGTCCGCATATAATTCCGTCAGTTCATTTTTCAGACGGTTCATGCTTTCCGAAAAAGAATCCGCACTGGCGCCTGTGACATTAAGGCTGATAAGCGTCATCTGATATGCCCGCGCGGTTAGGACCAGATCCAGACTTTTTGCCTTATCAAGGACCTCCGATGTACTCATATCATTCATGATAAGGGTATCAAACAGCCTGTTCTTCTCTATCAGCCTGCGCTCAGCCTGTTCCTCTCTTGCCCACTCTGCTTCGCTTGCTCCGAGAGCCCTCTCCTCCTCGATCCTGTCTGCCACGGAACGGATCGAATCTCTGAGCTTTGCGGGAGAGATAGGCTTAAGCAGATACTCTGTGATCCCAAGAGAAACCGCCTTTTGAGCATACGCAAATTCATCATAGCCTGAGAGTATGATTATTCTTGTATCCGGAAGCTCTTTTTTTACGAGCTCAGACAATTCCAAACCGTCCATAAAAGGCATCTTGATATCGGTGATAAGGATGTCAGGCTTGTTTTCCAGGATCATCGGATAGGCAAGCTCTCCATCGGAGGCTTCTCCGACAAATTCTATCCCTTCTTTTTCCCAGTCGATATGATTTTTTATACCGTCACGCATGACGATCTCATCTTCACACAGAAATAATTTAACCATACCTCTTACAATAAGCCATTATACGGATCGCGTCAAACCTGTACATCGATCTTATCTGATCTCAACCGCCGGCACCGTCAGCCTGCCTGTACCGCCCGCGCTCAGACCCGGTTTTTGACGATTTGACACTGAAAAATGGAGATAGTACACTTGGAAAAACAGCAAAATTTTTAATAAACCCTCAGAAAAAGGCAGGTTATTCATGGCATGACAGACAGGCAGTTTAAGAAGGGCGAGGTCATCTTTCTCGAAGGGGATATGGGTAATACCATGTTCCAGATACAAGAGGGCACAGTCAGCATCTATGTCGGATATGCAGACGAGGATCAGCTCCTGCTTACAAAGATCGGCAATGACAGGCTCTTTGGTGAAATAGCCGTTATAGAGGCTTGTCCGAGAAGCACTACAGCGGTCGCAAATGAAGAAGTCAGAGCCCTTGAGATCAGCTCCGATGAGGTTATGGATTATTTCAGGACCCAGCCCGACAGGATAATGGAGATCCTGAAGAATCTCAGCAGAAGACTTCGTGAGCTTACTTCCGACTACGCTGACGCATGCAATACAGTCAGGGAGATCGGAGAAAGCCTGGATAAAGAATTCGGAGGGGCTCTTTTAGAATTGATCATTCGATTCGCCACGGAATACAGAAGAAACAGATCTGCAATGCAGCTGAGCATTGAGGCAGAGCGTCAGATCTCTCACGGCGGAAGCACAGGAGACTATTTCCCAAAGCTGCAAACCTACAGTAAGGGAACGATCATCTTCAGAGAAGGTGAGATGGGTGACTGCATGTATTATATCCGGTCCGGTGCGGTCGGGATATATGAGGGATACGGCACTTCAGACGAGAAGCTCCTGACACGGCTTTCTGCAGATACATTCTTCGGAGAGCTCGGCATGATCGACAATATCGAGCGCAGCTGTACGGCTGTCGTAATGGAAAGAGACACGGTGACCGAGGTTCTTATCACTCCGGATATCATCAGGATGATAGAAACAGACCCGGACAGGGTAAAGAAGATACTTGAGCATCTTTCATACAGGCTCAGACTGCTCACTGTTGACTATATGAATGCCTGCAGGATGATCTATCGGGTGGCTCAGGCGAGAAACTCCGGCAGGATCAGTGAAGATCTCAAGTCTGAGACAAAAGACTTCGCTGATTCGCTTGTCGTTATACGAAGTCTGAAGTTATAGAAAGTCATAGAGCTTTCCCGGGAAATGTCGTAAATATCAAAGAGCCTGTATTATTTTACAGGCTCTTTTAAGATGCGCAAGACAAGATTCGAACTCGCGACCTTCTGGTCCGTAGCCAGACGCTCTATCCAGCTGAGCTACTTGCGCAGTAATGATTTGATCTTTCGATAAAAATCAATTATCTATAATATCCAACAAAGACGTATCTGTCAAGCCGGAAAAATGACTCCCCTCTCAGATCGGATCCTTGCTGCAGAAAACCTCAGTAAAAGCCGGCATAAACCCTGATCTCAGTCCGACATGCAATGAATTGGAATGGCTCTCAGACGTTCCATAAAAAGGAACCTTCCCCAAAGATATTATCTCCTCCTTGAGCATGGTCACAAGAGCAAGGGCCAACCCTCTGTTTCTGTACTCAGGCAGTACATCTATCCCTATCTGCCACATTGTATCGCTGTCCGATGAGGCCCCGGCCATGGCTACAGCCCTCCCGTCACCGTCATAAGCCGCCACCGCTATCACATCAGGGCAGTCCGGAAGAAACATCAAAGCATTGATAAACGGATTGTTTTCCCTGAGCCCCGGGATCTCATCAGGCTCAAACCATCTTATCTCGTACGGGATACTGAAATCATATCCTTCAAAATCCATATCCGGCAGACAATAGATATGTGTATCATATATTTTATATCCAAACTCCCTGAGCTTTTCATCCAGCTTCCTGAGATTATGATATTTGCAGAACCATTCCGGCTTATAAAGACCGTATTCCTCCCTGCACCAGTCAAGTATCTGCTCATCGGCAGACATATACATCTCACCCCGATATATGATAGCTCTGAAAAAAATCTCCAGATCCGCATAATATCTGGAGCCTGAATGCTTTACTGCTCTGTTTATATTTATGATCTTTTTTCTTTCGTCCTCGATGCTGCAGTTTGTATCCAGTCTGAACTGCTCCCGGACTATCCTGTCTATATCTCTGTTATCCATATTTCTGCCTGTAATACAAAAAGCTCTGAGTTCATCTCAGAGCTTTCATCAAAAATGGAGCTTCGGGGACTCGAACCCAGGACCGACCGGTTATGAGCCGGTTGCTCTA
>CAMUZQ010000047.1 GCA_947165275.1 uncultured Lachnospiraceae bacterium
AATCCATGATTACACTTGGCATAATCCTGACCTACGGAGCTGTCATAAAGCGTGACAGATATCTGGATCATGAGACAGGTTTTTTCAACAGGGATTATCTGGGCTATCTCAGTAAATATCGTGATAAAAAAGAATATACAGGCGGGAACGGCATATTGATAGATGCCAAAGGCCACAGACGGGATATGGCTCACTCGGTATACATTCCGAAGAAGGCATGAGACAAAACCGGTGAAATATAGTAAAATATTAATCCGGTCGTAAATTCTGGCGATGATGGCGGATCAGGATCACGGGAAAGGAGGGAGATATGCCGGAGGTATTGATAGACAGAGGACATTTTGATTCTGTCGGGGATTATCAGAATCCTGATGAGCTCTATGACGAGCTTATCAGCAAGCTCAGGAAATATCATCCTTCCGATGATATCTCCATGATAGACAAGGCCTACCGGATCGCACAGGATGCGCACGAGGGGCAGAGGAGAAAATCCGGAGAGCCTTATATCGTGCATCCTCTCTGCGTCGCCATAATCCTCGCGGATCTTGAGATGGATAAGGAAACCATAGCCGCGGGACTGCTTCATGATGTCGTGGAAGACACCATCATGACAAATGAAGATATCGACAGGGAATTCGGAGATGACGTGGCTCTTCTTGTTGACGGCGTCACAAAGATGAGCAAGCTTCAGTATAACGGGGACAAGGTAGAGTTTCAGGCTGATAACCTGAGGAAGATGTTCCTTGCCATGGCGCGGGATATCAGGGTCATAATCATAAAGCTGGCCGACAGGCTTCATAATATGAGGACCCTTCAGTACCAGCCTCCGGAGAAGCAGATCGAGATAGCAAGAGAGACCCTGGATATTTATTCTCCGATAGCGCAGAGACTCGGCATATCCAGGATCAAGGTGGAGCTGGATGATCTGTCCCTTAAATATCTGCGCCCGGATGTCTACTATGATCTGGCGCAGAAGATAGCCCAGAAGAGAAGTGAAAGGGAAGAATTCGTAGCCTCCATAGTAGGTGAGGTAAAGAAGCATATGGAGGATGCGGGGATCAGGGCCCAGGTTGACGGCAGAGTCAAGCATTTCTTTTCCATATACAAAAAGATGGTAAACCAGAGGAAGACCCTGGATCAGATATATGATCTTTTTGCCGTGCGCATATATGTGGATTCCGTGAAGGACTGCTATGCGGCTCTGGGCATCATACATGAGATGTACAAGCCTATACCTGGAAGGTTCAAGGATTATATAGCGATGCCCAAGGAAAATATGTATCAGTCACTGCACACCACACTGATAGGGTATTCCGGGATACCCTTTGAGATCCAGATACGTACCTATGAAATGCATAAGACAGCGGAATACGGTATCGCGGCCCACTGGAAATACAAGGAATCCTCAAACGGAGATAATCCGGATATTCAGGAGGAGGAGAAGCTTGCCTGGCTCAGGCAGATACTTGAATGGCAGCAGGATATGTCTGACAACAGGGAATTCCTGCAGTCCCTTAAGGGTGATCTGAACCTGTTTTCGGATCAGGTGTACTGCTTCACTCCGCAGGGGGATGTGAAGACTCTCCCCTACGGCTCCACTCCTGTTGATTTTGCGTATGCCATACATTCAGCTGTAGGCAATAAGATGATAGGCGCCAGGGTAAACGGCAAGCTGGTCCATATTGATTATGAGCTGCAGAACGGAGACCGTATAGAGATAATAACCTCGCAGAATTCCAAGGGACCCTCCAGGGACTGGCTGAATATAGTAAAGTCGACCCAGGCCAAATCCAAGATCAACCAGTGGTTCAAGCATGAGCTCAAGGAGGACAATATAGTCCGGGGAAGGGAGATCTTCGCAGCCTACTGCAAATCCCATGGGATCAAGGCCTCCAATTTACTTAAGACTGAGTATATGGATGAGGTGATGTCCAAGTACGGCTTCAAGGAATGGGATGCTGTATATGCTGCCATCGGCCACGGCGGTCTCAAGGAAGGCCAGGTCGTGAACAAGATGCAGGAGCTCTATGAAAGAGATCATGCGAAGCAGATCACGGATGATGAGATACTGAAGGATCTTGACGAGCAGACAAGGAAATCCATAAAGCGCAGAAGAAACGGCGGAATAGTGGTGAGCGGGGTCCATGATGTATCCGTCAGGTTCTCAAAGTGCTGCGCGCCCTTGCCGGGTGATGAGATAATAGGCTTCGTGACAAGGGGCAGAGGGATATCCATACACCGCACGGACTGTGCGAATATCATGAGCCTTACGGAGCTGGAGAGAAGCCGTCTCATCGAAGCGGAATGGGATAAGAACACTATGAAGGGATCGCAGGATGAGACCTATCTTGCAGAGATAAATATCTATGCCAATAACAGAAGCGGTCTTCTTGTGGATATTTCAAGGATATTCACCGAGGCGGGCATAGATATACAGAGCATTAATTCAAAGGCCTCCAAGCAGGGTGTCATGACTGTGACGCTCGGCTTCGAGATCCATAATACAGCTGAGCTGGAAGGAACCATAAACAAGCTGAGACGCGTCGACAGCATCATAGATATAGAGAGGGCAAGCGGATCATGATCAAATCCATCGTACTCGGACCTGTACAGACAAATGTTTATTTCATAATAAATGATGCCACAAAGGAATGTGTGATAGCCGATCCTGCGGACAGTCCCGACACCATAGCCGGTATCATGGACAGAAACGGACTGACACCCGTGGCGGTGATACTGACTCACGGACATTATGATCATATAGCAGGCATAGAGGGGCTGCTTTCAAGATGGAAGCTTCCCATATATGCCTCTTCTGAAGAGAAGAGGCTTTTAAGCGATGTGGATCTGAATCATTCTCTTATGTCATACGGACGAGGGATAACAGTGAAGGCTGACAGGTTTTTGGAGGACGGAGAGGAGTTTGAGGAGGCAGGCATCGTCTTCAGATGCATCCATACTCCGGGACATACGGAGGGATCCTGCTGCTATCTGATAGAGTCAATGAAGGCTCTGATATCGGGAGACACCCTTTTTGAAGGATCCATAGGAAGGACGGATCTTCCTACCGGAGACATGAATCAGATGAAAAGAACTCTTGAGGAGAAGATAAAAGTCCTTGATGATGAGATCGAGGTTTATCCAGGGCATGGAGGCATCACCACCATAAAGGATGAGAAAAGCTGGAATCCTTTCCTCGGAGGGGATTTCTTTTGAAATATTACAGATAAGGATGGATAAAGCATGGCAGATAAGCTTATAAAGAAACCGACGACGGGGATGAAGGATATACTCCCTGCGGAGATGGAGATAAGGGATTATGTGGAAAGGACGGTAAAGGAGGTATATTCCGGCTTCGGATTTGAGCATATCGAGACTCCTGTGGTAGAGCATATTGAAAACCTGTGCTCCAATCAGGGAGGAGAGAACGAGAAGCTTATCTTCAAGATAATGAAGAGGGGAGAGAAGCTTGACATAGCAGGAGCAAAGGCGGAGAACGACCTGGCGGATTCGGGACTGAGGTATGATCTCACCCTTCCCCTGTCAAGGTATTATGCCAATAATGTCTCTTCTCTTACCGTACCCTTCAAAGCTCTTCAGACAGGCAATGTCTTCCGCGCGGACAGACCCCAGAAGGGGAGATTCAGACAGTTCATGCAATGCGATATAGACATAATAGGAGATCCCTCAGACCTGGCAGAGATAGAGCTTGTAAATGCAACAACCACGCTGCTTTTAAGACTCGGCTTCAGAGGCTTCAGGGTGAGGATAAACGACAGGAGACTTCTGAAGGCTATGGGAGCCTGTGCCGGCTTTGATGAGGCTTCTCTTCCGGAGATCTTTATCATACTTGACAAGATGGACAAGATCGGAGCAGAGGGCGTGGAGCAGGAGCTTAAGCAGGCGGGATATGATGAGGAAGCGGTAAAAAAATATATCGGCCTCTTCAGGGATATTGACGATACCGCGGAGGGTGTAAGGAAGCTGGGGAAGATGCTTGGAGATGCTCTGCCGGCAGATGTGATCACAGACCTTACGGAGATATTTGCGGCAGTGGAGGAGAATTCAGGCGGTGATTTCAGACTCTCCTTTGATCCTACCCTGGTCAGAGGGATGGGATATTATACCGGGACGATCTTCGAGATCGAGATGGAGGAGTTCAAAAGCTCTGTAGCCGGAGGCGGAAGATATGACGGGATGATAGGCAGGTTTACGGGACAGGATGTGCCGGCCTGCGGATTTTCCATAGGCTTTGAGCGGATAATAACGATACTTCTGGATAAGGGCTTTAAGGTTCCGCAAAAAGCAGGCAAGACTGCCTTTCTGATAGAGAAGGGAGTAGGAGCTGAAAGGCTTGCTGGGATCATGAAGGAGGCAAAGGAGCTGAGAGACGGCGGAGAGACCGTGCTCATAGCGCGTATGGCAAAGAATAAGAAGTTTCAGAAGGAGAATCTGGAAAGATCAGGATACAGCTCGTTTAAGGATTTTTACAGGGATTAGGAGATGGGATTATTAAAAAGGGATCTGGGCCTTGTGGCAGTGACGGATCTTGCAAGCATGAGAGTGGATATGACCCTGCGGGATGCAGTGGAGGAGGCGATAGAGGGCGGAGCTACAATGGTGGTGCTGAATGAGCCTACGCTTCCTCACGATTCTCTTATGAAGGAGGCGGTGAGGCTTAAGATACTTTGCGGCATGCATGATATACCCTTTATCATGATGAGACATGTGGATATAGCCGATGCCGTGGATGCCGACGGTATAGTGGTGGCATATGAGGAGTTTGATCCCGTAAGGATACATACTGTTCTGGGGACGGACAGGAGCATAGGAGTCCTTGTGTCGAAGCCTGATGAAGCCAGGCTTTCCATGACAAAGGGGGCTTCCTTTCTTATGTGCGGTCCTGTAAGCGTGCATCATGATATGGAATCCTCCGACTGTATCACCATAGAAGAGCTGGAGGCAGTATGCGCATCTGTTGATATCCCGGTTATAGCCTATGGGGGGCTTGCGGATGTGGATATCAATTTTCTGAGAGGGACAGGGATATCGGGCATAGGAGCCGCCACGGGGATATTCGGACAGAATGATTTGGCCGCCGCGGCAGCCTCCCTCAGACGGATCGCAAGGGAGATACTTTGATGCTGCAGTGGACAGGACTTATCATCCTTATATGTCTGTCTGCCTTTTTTTCTGCAGCCGAGACTGCGCTTACCACCTTCAACAAGATAAGGATGAGGGAGAAGGCCGATGAGGGAAGCAGTGCTGCCGGGCTGCTTTTGAAGATGTCGGAGGATAAGCCGAAGATGCTCTCGGCCATTCTCATAGGCAATAATATAGTAAACCTTGCTTCCTCGGCTCTCGCTACAACTATCGCCATGTCGATAGGCTTCAATATAGGCATCACTACTCTGATCCTCACCTTTGTCATACTCATATTCGGCGAGATCACCCCGAAGAATGCTGCAGCTGTCAAGTCGGAAGGGCTTGCGCTTTTTTATTCACATATCATCTATGGTCTGATGATCCTGCTCACGCCCGTCATCTTCATCGTGAACCTGCTCTCTTCCGGAGTATTGAGGATCTTCGGAATCGATATGCATGATTCCCAGACGATAATGACGGAGGGAGAGCTCCGCACCATAGTCGAGGTGAGCCACGAGGACGGGGTCATAGAAACAGAAGAGCGTGAGATGATAAACAATGTGGTGGACTTCGGGGATTCCAGGGCGAAGGATATAATGACGCCCAGGATAGATGTAACAGAGGTTGCCATAGATGCGACCTATGAAGAGGTCAGGACAGTTTTCAGCGATGACAGATATACCAGGATCCCGGTATATAAGGACGACAGGGATAATATCATCGGCGTGATAAACATCAAGGATTTTTTCATGAGCGCTGAAAGGGAGCATTTCAGGACCACTGATATAATGCGGGATGCCTATTATACCTTTGAGACGAAAAAGACCTCCGAGCTTTTAGTGGAGATGCAGGAGGAGTCGGTGCCCATGGCCATCGTCCTCAATGAATACGGGGCAGCCGAGGGGGTCGTGACAATGGAGGATCTCATCGAGGAGATAGTCGGAGAGATCAGGGATGAATATGATGAAGAGGAGGAGGATCTCATCGAGGAGATATCCGAGAGGGAGTATCTGGTGGAGGCTTCGGTGAAGCTGGATGACTTGAATGATGAGATAGGCACGTCGCTTCATTCCGATGATTATGATTCCGTGGGAGGGTATATAATCGGCATGAGCGACAGCATACCCCAGACGGGAGAGACCTTCATAGATGATAACGGCATCACATTTGAGATAATAGAGAGTGAAAAGAACAGGATAGATAAGGTAAAGATAATACTAACCGAAAAGAAGAAGGAGCATAAAGATGGTACAGTCAAGGACTAACACGTGCGGCGAATTAAGGCTTGCCGACGCAGGGAGGAAGGTAACCCTGGCAGGTTATTACGAAAACATGAGAAAGGTCAGCAGGAATCTCGGGTTTCTGGTATTAAGGGATTTTTACGGAGTGACACAGGTTGTCATAGAAACCGAAGAGATGATGGAGAAGCTTGCCGGGATAAATACGGAATCAACGCTTCAGATAGAGGGGGTTGTAAGGGAAAGATCCAGTAAGAATCCGGATATCCCCACGGGTGAGATAGAGGTAGTTCCCGAGGAGATCAGGATATTGGGCAAGTGCCGGTACAACGAGCTTCCCTTTGAGATAAACAGATCAAGGGAGGCGGACGAAAACGCAAGACTCAGATACAGGTATCTGGATCTCAGGAATCCGGAGGTCAGATCCAATATAGTGCTAAGGAGCAGGATAGTTTCCGAGCTGAGGAATGCCATGACCGGGCATGGCTTTCTTGAGATCACAACGCCTATACTTACCTGCTCGTCCCCCGAGGGAGCAAGAGATTATCTTGTTCCGTCAAGACTTCACGCAGGCAGGTTTTATGCTTTGCCCCAGGCTCCGCAGCAGTTCAAGCAGATCCTCATGGCATCCGGCTTTGACAGGTATTTCCAGATAGCGCCGTGCTTCAGGGATGAGGACGCGAGAGCGGACAGATCACCGGGAGAGTTTTACCAGCTCGATATGGAGATGGCGTTTGCGACGCAGGAGGATGTATTTGCGGTGATAGAGGACGTCCTGCCTCCTGTATTCGCAAAATACGGCAAATACAAAAAAGCCTCTGAGGCTCCCTTTAAGCGCATAGCCTATCTGGACGCCCTTGATACATACGGAACCGACAAACCCGATCTCAGGATAGACCTTAAGCTGACGGAGGCTACCGAAATGCTTCGGGGCTGCGGGTTTGAGCCCTTTGAAAGTGCGGAGCTCATAAAGGCTGTTGCTGTGCATGGCTTTGAGGGTTCTAGAAAGGTCATAGACAAAATCACAGGCGACGCGGAGATCGTATCGGGAGGAAAGAGCTACTGGGTAAAATGCGGGGATGACGGTAAGAGCCTTGCCGGGGGAGTCGCAAAGTTCCTTGCGGAAAAGCAGGCGGAGGTGATCACGAAGCTTTCCCTGAAGCCGGGGGATGTAGCTTTCATAAGCGCCGGAAGCAGGAGCCAGGCATTAAAGACCGGGGGCGCACTGATCAAGACTATAGGAATGTCCGTACCGGGGCATATGGATAAGGAAGCATATGAATTCTGCTGGATAGTTGATTTCCCTATGTATGAGATCGGCGAGGAGTCAGGAGAGCTTGAATTCTGTCACAATCCCTTTTCCATGCCTCAGGGAGGGCTTGACGCGTTAAGAAATGAGGATCCGCTCAAGGTGCTTGCTTATCAGTATGATCTTGTATGCAACGGGGTGGAGCTGTCTTCGGGGGCAGTAAGAAATCATGATCCGGAGATAATGATAGAGGCGTTTAAGCTTGCAGGTCTCGGGGAGGAGGACGTAAAAGCAAAGTTCCCGGCCATGTATAACGCCTTCTGCTACGGAGCGCCGCCCCACGCGGGGATCGCGCCCGGGGTGGACCGGATGGTAATGCTTATCGCCGGAGAGGATTCAATACGTGAGATCATTCCGTTCCCCATGAATAAGAACGCGGAGGATCTGATGATGGGCGCTCCTGCTGCAGTTGAGCCGAAGCAGCTTGAGGAGGTGCATATAGCATTAGTAAGGGATGAAAAGGACTGAGTTGATCAGGGCGGCAGTAAGATTTGTCCCGGCTGTATTATGGATGGGGATGATATACATCTTCTCGGATCAGCCGGCGGATCTGTCCACTGAGGAGAGCTTCGGGCTTGCGACACAGATCGTGGAGATATATGCGGGTTTTTCCGGCGGCATGGAGGGACCTGAGCAGCTGGAGTGGAGTCTTGCCATCGAACCCATCCTCAGAAAGGCAGCGCATATGTCAGAATATGCGCTGCTTGCCGTTTTATTATATCCCGCGTTTAAGAGACTGCATATATCATACAGAAGGGCCGCGCTTTTTTCCCTGCTGATATGCGTGCTCTATTCATGTACGGATGAGTGGCATCAGACCTTTGTTTTCGGCCGTTCCGGAAGCATAAGGGATGTGATCATAGATACCCTGGGGGCAGCTGCCGCGCTTTCCGTTATTCTTGTTAAAGCTCACAGAGACTTCGTCCGGGGGCAGGAGCTGTGAAAAAATATTTCCGAACAGCTCCTTAAGTTTTTCCATGTTCTGTCCGATATAAATAAGACAAGGGATATTGTCATCTATCCCTGTCTGGCGGCAAAAGGGAGTTTGTCACAGGATGCAGCTTATACATGGAGGTACGGACATGCTCGTTGAAACTGATACGTCGCTTTATTCCGCATACAACAGGATAACGGCCGAAAAGGCAAACCGCTGCAATCCCTTTTCAAATATGCCCGGATATGAGGAGGAGAAGGAATCCGAAACGATCAGGCAGACGAAAAGGATGAGGGCCATGCTCCGGGAGCTTATGAATTCTCCGGACAGTGAGCTTAAGTCCGGCGCTGCCGCATACGGAGGAAAAAACGCCTTTGATGAGCTTATCGGCACTGAGG
Organism: uncultured Lachnospiraceae bacterium; assembly: GCA_947165275.1. Classification (GTDB taxonomy): domain Bacteria; phylum Bacillota; class Clostridia; order Lachnospirales; family Lachnospiraceae; genus NK4A144. Next base: position 9,025 of record CAMUZQ010000047.1, read on the forward strand.
ACGATAAGGAGGAGAAGGAGATTCAAAAGGTATCCCGGTATAATTATAAGGAGGTCGCCAATAAGATACTGAAGGCCAAAACCTCCCTGAGCGCTGCGCAGGCGGTGATCGCGGCCAGGCGGAAGATCGTGGAGGTTAAGCGGAAGATATCGGAGGGAGACGGCGATCCCGAGGAGCTGCAGCTTGCCCTCACCCATGCAAGGCGTATGGAGATGGCCGCGAGAAAGAAGAAGCATAATCTCGAGCTCGAGGAGCTTGTGGAGCATACAAGAAGAAGGGATGAGAATTCGGATAAGACGGAGGAGGCCGTCTCCGATATGAAGGAGGCCGTGGCAGAGATCTCAGAGGGGGAGGTCACGGAGCAGGAGGACGCTGTCTTTCAGGAGAGGCAGGATATGATCGAAGAGGCCTCCGAGGCAATGAGGCAGAGAGATACCGAAGCCTCCGACCGCATGCTTGCCGATATGAACGCGATGATAGGGGAATACGGGGAGGAGCTGCTTGAGGAGCTTGAAAAGCAGATGGAGCAGCTTGAAAATATGGAGATAGTCGATCCCAATATGAGCGAGGAGGAGCTTGCGAAGCTGAAGCAGAAGCACCGCGCCGCGGAGAGCAAGGCGATAGTGAAGGCGGATATGGATTACTTAAAGGGGATGATAAAGCATATGCAGGATACGGGAAATGCCCTGCGGCAGCCATCGGGGAGCGGTGCCGGCTTTGGTATGGTGAGCCCGGGGCTTATATTCTCGGCAGCTACAGATCCCGGTCTTGATGCCGCGATGACTGCGGAGGGGGCCGCTCCGGCCTTCGATATTGCATTGTGATTTTTTTCATTGACAAAAGATAAGAGCCCCTATATAATAGCCTAGTGCGTAAAAAGCGATGCGGAAACAGCGCAGGGCGGTTTACGGAAATCAAGAATCGTCATAGGGGAATCCACAGTAAGAGATACTCCTGATGGCAAATGAAGGAGGTGTTAAAATGTCGATTTGCCCGAAGAATAAATCATCCAAGGGACACAGAGATCAGAGACGTGCGAATTGGAGAATGGATAAGATGAACCTGGTAAAATGTCCCAAGTGCGGCGAGCTCATGCTCCCCCACAGGGTGTGCAAGAACTGCGGTACATACAACAAGAAGGAAGTCCTTGCACAGGATTGATCCGGCTTTGATTTTCAGGGGCTCCGGTTTTTTGCCGGAGCCCTTTGCTTTGTAAGAGTGACATGAACAAAAACATTAAATTCGATTCTGATCTTTCAAAGGAATTATATATGGAGGTTTCCGCTCTTGCCGATATGAATAAGATCGACAGGGCTTACATTACCCTGCCTTATATCTGGAAGGTGTGGCAGAAGGTGTATCGGATGAGCTTCGGATCCACCAGGCATATATATATGCCGGGGGAGCTGACGGGGGACGGCGATGATGTTGACAACCCATAATAGCTTTGATAAGGTAATTGATGGAAAGTCACAAGGAGTGGAGCAATGGGAAATCTGGTAAATGTTGCATTAGACGGAATGGGAGGCGACAATGCTCCCGGCGAGATCGTCAAGGGAGCGGTGGACGCACTTAATGCCAATGAAGGCGTTAAGGTTTTTCTTACAGGAAACAAGGATGCCCTTGAGGCGGAATTAAAGAAATACGAATACCCGTCAGAGCGGATAGAGATAGTGCCCACCACGGAGATCATAGAGATGGGTGAGGCTCCGGTGATGGCGATAAGGAAGAAGAGAGACTCCTCTCTTGTAGTGGCTCTGAACCTGGTAAAGGACGGCAAATGCGATGCCTTTGTTTCAGCCGGAAGTACCGGAGCGGTACTGGCCGGAGGACAGCTTCTGGTAGGCAGGATAAAGGGCGTGGAAAGACCGCCGCTCGCTCCGCTGATCCCGAATGCAGACGGAGTATCGCTGCTCGTTGACTGCGGCGCCAATGTGGATGCAAGGCCTACACAGCTGGTCCAGTTTGCAAAGATGGGATCGGCATATATGAAATATGCCATGGGGATTGAGAATCCAAAGGTGGCGCTGCTCAATATAGGCACAGAGGAGGAGAAGGGCAATGCTCTCGTGAAGGACACCTATCCGATGCTTTCCTCCACCACCGATATCAATTTTATCGGATCGATAGAGGCCAGAGAGATACCTGCAGGGGGCGCGGACGTCATCGTCTGTGATGCATTTGCGGGGAATATAGCCCTTAAGATGTACGAGGGGGTTGCGAAGGTGCTCCTTTCAAAGCTGAAGGAAGCCATGATGCTTAATCTTAAGACAAAGATCGGCGCTCTGCTGATAAAGGATACGCTCAAAGCCACCCTGAAGGATTTCGATGCAACACAATACGGAGGTGCACCGCTGCTGGGACTCAAGGGGCTTGTAGTTAAGACCCACGGCTCAGCGAAGGCCGGAGAGGTAAGGAATTCCATCATCCAGTGCATTACCTTCAAGGAGCAGGATGTGAATGGAAAGATCAGGCAGTATCTGGATCTGTAGAGCTTTATCAAACTTTTTATGAGGCAGGGGGGAACAGATTATGGAATTTGAAAAACTTAAGGAGATCATTGCGGAGGTGCTCAGCGTGGATCCTGAGGAGGTTACGCTGGAGACAACCTTTACGGACGATCTCGGAGCGGACTCTCTTGATGTGTTTCAGATCATCATGGGGATAGAGCAGGAGTTTCAGCTTACAGTCGACACCGATGAGGTGGAGGGGATAAAGACCGTAGGCGATGCCGTAGAGCTCATTAAGAACGCAAAGGAAAACGGTTAAGATATTTTTCGATATGCATTATATCGGAGCCGGCGGATATTTGCCGGCTTCTAATAATGCCTGATATTATGAAATGAATAACAGATATCCGATAGAAAAACTGGAAAAGAACATGGGTTATGAATTCAGGGACAGGGAGCTTCTCCTCACTGCCCTGACACATTCATCTCTTAAGAATGAAATGGCGGACGGAAACAGAGACGACTACGAAAGGCAGGAGTTTCTGGGGGATGCAGTGCTTGAGCTTGTTTCCTCGGAATTCATATATCATACATATGCCGGCATGAGGGAGGGCGATATGACCAGGCTTCGGGCTTCCCTTGTATGTGAGCCGACTCTGGCGGAATGCGCCAGGGAGATAGAGCTTTCTGATTATATAATGCTCGGAAAGGGCGAGGACAGACAGGACAGCAGACATAAGGATTCCATAGTATCCGATGTTTTCGAGGCAGTCATAGGAGGGATATTCCTTGATTCCGGACTTGAGGAGGCAAGGCGGTTCATATTACGATTCGTATTGAATGATATAGAGCATAAGGCTCTTTTTCATGATTCCAAAACCCAGCTGCAGAATCTGATACAGTCCGAAGGCTGGACACTGGAGTACAGGGTCGTAGCCGAGAGCGGACCCGAGCATAGAAAAAGCTTTACGATGGCTGCCGTTATAAACGGCAGGGAAGAGGCCAGACAGACAGGGAGCTCGAAAAAGTCGGCGGAGCAGAAGGCTGCATACGAGGCCCTGAAAAAACTGAGGAAGATATAAGATGTACCTTAAGAGTATAGAGATTCACGGATTCAAATCATTTGCGGACAAGATAAAGCTTGATTTCAAGTACGGCATCACAGGCATAGTGGGACCAAACGGCTCCGGAAAGAGCAATGTCTCCGATGCTGTCAGATGGGTGCTCGGTGAGCAGAGCGCGAGACAGCTCCGGGGAGCCTCCATGCAGGATGTCATCTTTGCGGGTACCGAGATCAGGAAGCCTATGGGATATGCCTATGTCACCATAACCATGGATAATTCCGACCATGTGCTCGCCGCGGAATATGATGAGGTTTCCGTCACGAGGCGTGTCTACAGATCAGGTGAGTCTGATTATCTTATAAACGGAAATCCGGTAAGGCTGAGAGATATAAATGAGCTCTTCTATGATACTGGTATCGGGCAGGATGGTTATTCCATCATAGGACAGGGCAAGATCGATCAGATCCTGTCAGGAAAACCTGAAGAGAGAAGGGAGCTTTTTGACGAGGCCTGCGGGATAGTCAAATACAGGAAGCGGAAGGATACTGCCGTAAAAAAGCTTGACAGCGAGAAGCAGAATCTTCTCCGACTCACAGATATCCTCTCTGAGGTTGAGAACAGGATAGGACCTCTTGAGAAGCAGTCTGCCAATGCCAAAATATATCTTGAAAAAAAGGAAGAATTAAGAAAGCTTGATATCAATATCTTCCTTGCCGAATCAGAGAGATATGAGGGACAGCTGAGGGAGCTTGGATCAAAATACGACTCGGTGATGAATGATATAGACGGAGTGGAGAAGGAGCTTTCGGAGAGCCATTCAAAATATGAAGAGGCCGGGACAGAGATCGAAAAGCTTGAGCAGAAGATAGAGAGCATGAGGCAGGAGATCTCCGATACGACGCTTAAGAGGAGCGGCATCGATTCGCAGATAAAGATCCTTACAGAGCAGATAAACTCCATAGGCTCGTCCACCGAGCATTTCAGAGGCAGGGCCGGACAGATAGAGGAGAGCCTCAAGGAGCATGAAGCAGAGCTTGTAAAGCTTGGCGACAGCAAGGCAGAGATCGATAAGAAGGTCGAGGAGCTTGCCGGAGCCGGAAGCGGCAAGAACGAGGAGCTTGCCGAATATGACAAAAAGATCGGGGAGGCACAGAGGGAGGCTTCCGAAAAGAAGCAGCTTGTGCTGGATACCATAGCGGGAAGAGGAGCTCTTAAGGGTGAGAAGGAAAGGCTTTCCACGCTTCTCTCACAGACGGAGATAAAAAAGGCCGAGCTTTCATCAAGGCTTCTCAGGGTGAAGAGCTCAGAGGCAGAAGCAAATGAGACCATAGAGAAGGTAAAGAAGGAAATGGAACAGATCTCCCTGAAGATCCGCGGACTTGATGAGAAGAGGGCGGCGCATGAAGCGGAGATCGGACAGATAAATGAAAAGACGGAAAAGGCCGCAGAAGAGCAGCGGAAGCTGGAAAACGCCTACACGGAGCAGAAGACAAGACTTGAGAGTCTGAGGAATATAGCAGAGAGATATGAAGGCTACGGCAATGCCGTGCGTCATGTCATGGACAGGAAGAAGGACAGATCCTCAGGCATATGCGGAGTCGTGGCGGATCTGCTGAAGGTCGATCATGAGTATGAAACCGCCATAGAAACAGCTCTGGGAGCCAATATACAGAATGTCGTGGTTGAGGATGACGCGTCGGCAAAAAAGCTCATATCCATGCTGAAGCAGGAGAGAGCAGGCCGTGTCACCTTCCTGCCGCTCAATACGATCCAGGAGAGGGATTTCAAGGCAAAGGATGCCGTGAATGAAAAGGGAGTCATAGGAATGGCGGATACCCTCGTAAGGATGGATAAAAAATATGACATAGTCGCAAAGAACCTGCTCGGGAATTTCATCGTTGTGGATACCTATGACAATGCACTGAACCTTGCAAGGAAATACCGTTTCACCCTGAGGATAGTCACCATAGCCGGAGAGATGCTCAATCCCGGTGGATCCATCGCCGGAGGCTCTTTCAGGAACCAGAGCAATCTTCTGGGAAGGGGCCGCGAGATAGACGAGCTTACTGCCGCTCTGAAGCAGAAGCTCGGAGAAAGAGACAGGATACTGCAGAGCATAGAGGAGCTCAGGGATAAAAAGACCGTGCTCAGAAACGAGCTTCAGGAGATCACCGATGCTATGCAGAAGGAGAGCCTGAACCTCAATACGGCGAAGATGAACCTTAATATGGCGGAGGCAAAGAAAAACGAGAATCAGAACGGAAGCGCCGGTATCGTATCCGAGGTCGGCACGCTTGATGATGAGATCATATCCATCCGCAGGCAGCAGGAGGAAAATGAGAATAAGCTGAAGGAATCCGAAAAGACCGAAAAGGAAGCCAACGAGGCTGCGGCAAGGCTGGATGAACTTATCGAAAAGCTCACCGGTGAATCCATGACACTCAGGCGCGAGGTGGGCGAGAATGACCTGAAGATGACCAAATATAAAGAGCAGCAGGGATATGCCGCAGAGAATATATCCAGGGTCGAGGGAGAAAAGCTCCGTCTTGAGTCAGAGCTTGAGAATATAAAGGAAAACCTGAAGAAGAACGAAGAGGATACGCAGTTCAAGGAGAATCAGATAAAAGAGCTTAAGCAGACGCTTTTGGCTGCCGGAGAGGTGGACAGTGAGAAGCAGGATGAGCTTAAGTCCCTGATGGAAAAAAGAGAAGAGGCCGCGAAGGTCCAGAAGAGACTGTATGAGGACAGAGATGCGATAAATGAAAGAAAAGCGTCGCTGGAGCGTGAGAAGCTGAGACTTGATCATCAGAAGGAAAAGCTCGATGAGAACTCCGAGACCCTTACCAAATATATGTGGGATACCTATAATCTGACTCTTATAGCCTCCAGGGAGCTTAAGGATGATACTCTGGGAGAGCTTCCGGATATGAGGAGGGATTCTGTCAGACTGAAGGCAGAGATAAGGAACCTGGGAGACGTGAATGTGGGAGCCATCGAGGAATTCAGGGAATTATCGGAAAGATATGAGTTTCTCACAAAACAGAGGGATGATATCATTCATGCGGAGGAGGATCTCAATACCATAATCAATGAGCTGACGGAGTCCATGCGAAAGCAGTTCACGGAGCGCTTCGGAGAGATCAGGAAGCAGTTCGATATCGTATTCGGGGAGATGTTCGGGGGCGGACACGGAGCTCTGGAGCTAACGGATGAAGAGGATGTGCTTGAGGCAGGCATAAATATCATAGCCCATCCTCCGGGCAAGAAGCTGCAGAACATGATGCAGCTGTCGGGAGGAGAGAAGGCGCTTACCGCCATCGCCCTGCTCTTTGCCATACAGAATCTGAAGCCGTCGCCCTTCTGTCTTCTTGATGAGATAGAGGCGGCCCTGGATGAAGCCAATGTAGAGAGGTTTGCTTCCTATCTTTCGAAGCTTACGGAGCATACGCAGTTTATAGTCATAACCCACAGAAGGGGAACAATGACCAAGTGCGACAGGCTTTACGGTATCACGATGCAGGAGAAGGGCGTATCGACACAGGTGGCGGTGAATCTGGAGGACGCCCAGTGGAACGAGGAGAATTCAAAGAATAAGAGCGCATAGAGAGGGAGCAGATGGGTTTCTTTAGTAAGCTTTCTGATTTTTTTGTCGGATATGAGCAGCTGGATGAAGAGTTTTATGATGATCTCACGGATACCCTTATAATGGGGGATGTGGGAATGGAGACATCCGAGGAGCTTGCGCGCGAGCTTAAGGAAAGGGTAAAGAAGGAGCGTGTCCATGATCCGGACAGGGCAAAGAAGCTTCTGACGGATATAATGCAGGAGAAGCTGGATGCGATCTCTTCCGAAAATGATTTTGCCTACGAGGATGCAAGATCGGTAGTGCTTGTGGTCGGAGTGAACGGAGTCGGAAAAACGACCTCCGCCGGCAAGCTCGCCGCAAGATACAGGGCCTTGGGCAAAAAGGTGATGCTTGTTGCTGCGGACACCTTCCGTGCAGCAGCCATAGAGCAGCTGACATTATGGGCCATGAAGACCGGTGCGGACATAGTAAAGGGCAGAGAAGGCGGAGATCCCGGATCCGTCATATATGACGCCATACAGTCTGCCAGGGCCAGGGATTATGACATGCTCATAGTGGATACCGCAGGAAGACTCCATAATAAAAAGAATCTGATGAACGAGCTTTCCAAGATAAACCAGATCATAAAATCCGAATATCCGGAGGCCGTAAAGGAGACACTTGTGGTGGTCGATGCATCCACTGGCCAGAATGCAAAGGAGCAGGCCAGAGAGTTCAAGGAAGTGACTGATGTATCGGGCGTTGTGCTTACGAAGCTTGACGGCTCCGCAAAGGGCGGTATAGTGATCGCGATAGAGAATGAGCTGAAGATCCCGGTGAAATTTGTAGGACTGGGAGAGGGAGTCAGCGATCTGAGAAGATTTGATGTGGCAAAGTTCATGTCAGGAGTTTTGGGAGACTGAGCATGGAAAACGGAAATTATCTGGATCTGAGATCCTTTGAGGAAGCGGCGGAAAAGGTAAAAGAGGTAACACTTGATACCAAGCTGATCTACAGCGATTATTTCTCAGCGCTGGCCGGAAAGGGCAATAAGGTATATCTTAAGCCCGAGAATATGCAGCGTACAGGCGCATACAAGATCAGGGGTGCCTATTACAGGATAAGCAGGCTCACTGATGCGGAGCGGGAGAGAGGAGTCATAACCGCATCCGCAGGCAATCATGCCCAGGGAGTTGCCTATGCCGCAAGGGAATACGGAGTCAAAGCCGTCATAGTGATGCCGACGACGACGCCTCTGATAAAGGTGAACCGCACCAAGGCTCTCGGAGCAGAGGTGGTGCTTTTCGGAGATATCTATGATGAAGCCTGCGATAAGGCCTATGAGCTTGCAGAGGAGAAAGGCTACACCTTCGTGCATCCCTTTGATGATGCGGGAGTGGCGACGGGCCAGGGAACGATAGCCTGGGAGATCTTCAAGGAGCAGCCTCTGACGGATATCATACTTGTTCCGGCAGGCGGAGGCGGACTCGCCACCGGTGTCTCTACCATGACCAAGCTTCTGCATCCGGATACAGAGGTGATAGCCGTGGAGCCGGAGGGAGCTGCCTGTCTGAAGGCCTCTCTCGAGGCAGGGAAGGTTGTCACTCTTCCCTCGGTATCGACCATAGCAGACGGAACAGCTGTCAAAACACCCGGGATCAGCATCTTCCCGTATCTTCAAAAGAACGTGGACAGGGTGGTCACGGTTCCGGACGAGGATCTGGTGGCTGCTTTTCTTGACATGGTCGAAAACCACAAGATGATAGCAGAGAATTCCGGGCTGCTCACTGTAGCGGCCTTGAAGCAGCTTGACTGCGAGAATAAGAAGATAGTCTGCATAATCTCCGGCGGAAACATGGATGTGATCACCATGTCCTCCGTGGTACAGCAGGGACTTATACAAAGAGACAGGATATTTACTGTATCGGTACTTCTTCCCGATAAGCCCGGAGAGCTTCAGCAGATCGCAGGCATCATAGCTGAGGAGAACGGCAATGTGATCAAGCTTGAGCATAACCAGTTCGTCTCCACGAACCGTAATGCCGCAGTGGAGCTTCGTATCACTCTTGAGGCATTCGGTACGGAGCATAAGCACAGGATACTCTCCGTGCTTGAAAAGACAGGATACAAGCCCAGGACAGTGCAGACCACTCTCTGACGCTGTTAAGCTTCCTTTCTTATCATTGGGAAAATGCCATACAGGGGAGATACAGATTGACAGCTTTTATTATAACAAATATCCTTCTGGGGACCGGACTTGCCATGGATGCCTTTTCCGTATCGATTGCAAACGGTCTCAGAGAGCCCGGAATGTCTTTTTCCAGAAGGAGCCTGATCGCGGGAGTATATGCTTTTTTTCAGATCCTGATGCCTGTCATGGGATGGGGGCTTGTAAGCAGGGCAGTTGAGGCTTTTGAAGGTCTCAAGGGGGTGATACCCTATATCTCCCTTATCCTCCTTCTTTTCATAGGCATAAAGATGATAAAGGAAAGCATATGGCCTCAGGAAGAGGGGGCCGGAAAGGATAATTCCGTCAGCGCCCCGGAGCTTCTCATGCAGGGAATAGCAACCTCCATAGACGCGCTCTGTGTGGGGGTTGCCTTCGGGCTTTATGATGCATTGAATGTATTGGCTGCGGCGCTTATAATAGGGATTGTGACCTTTGCCTGGTGTCTTGCGGGGATATCCATCGGCAGAGCCGTGGGCATGAGGTTCACCAGGGGGAGCGGTACTGCAGGAGGGATCATACTCATTCTGGTGGGAATAAGTATTTTTATAAGGGGTTGACAGGAATATATGACTACTAAGAGAGCAGGTTGGGCGTTTTTATGGATGACAGTGTCTTTTCTTGCTGCCTCCTTATTTGCAGGTTATTTCTTTCCCTATGCCGGGATAGCGATGACTGCGCTTTTAAGTGAGCTTTGTCTTCTGATACCGGCTGCGTTTTTTCTGGCGAAGGGCAGGGCAGGACTTGCTTCACAGCTTGGTTTAAGGCTGATAAAGCCCACAACTTTTCTTATGGTTATAGTCTATCATATATGCTGCTATCCGATCATAATCGCGATGAATGCATTCACGCTTCTTTTCTCCGATAATGCGGCTCTGGATATCCAGGCCGAGTTTACGGGAGAATCATATTTTGCCATATGGTTTTTTGTGGGGCTTGCAGGGCCGCTGGTTGAGGAGTTTGTATTCCGGGGAGTGCTCCTCGGAGGACTTCGCACCACGGGCAGGATACTGAGCGCCATTATCCTCTCTGCGGCGCTTTTCGGTATGGTTCATATGAATATAAACCAGCTTTCATATACCTTTTTTGCAGGCATATACTGGGGACTTCTGGCAGAGGCTACGGGAAGCCTCATACCGTCGATGGTATGCCATGTGCTGATGAACAGCTTCAGCGTTGCGGCCATGTATTTTTATGATAACAGCCTTCTTGAGCTTGACGGCATCATGGAACAGACAGAGCAGGCGACAGCCTCATATCTGATCACGGGCTGTGTATTTCTCGTGATCTCGGTATTTACGACCGTCCTTGCGATGCTGATGCTCAAGGTGATATCCCTTAATGAAGGAAATAAAGGGTGTGTTGAGAATATATTCAGAAAAAAGACAAGGGCGGAGAGATTCGGAAGTCTCTTTTCGATCCCTCTTGTTGCGGGCATGGTACTGTCTGCTGTGGTCATCATCTGGCTGATGGTGATCGGGACGTAACAGATGATGATCCGGAAAGCTGCGGTTTTGTGTTTTTGGGAAAAGAGGTGAAGATAATGAAGAAAAAAGTAAAAATGAA
>CAMUZQ010000048.1 GCA_947165275.1 uncultured Lachnospiraceae bacterium
GGAGTCCCGAAGGTAATGTATATGGCGGGCTCCGTTATAGTATTTCTCGGACTTGTGACTCCTCTGAATGCTGTCATTTTCACAGTGGTAGGAGGACTTTTCCTGATCGGAGGCCGTGTGATGCAGAACCAGCTTGAGATACAGAAGGTTGAGACTGCAGTGGAGCAGGAGGAGGTCTCGGCTGAGGAGATAAGAAAGCCGGAAAATGTCGTATCCCTTCTTTCAGTGGATCCTATCGAGTTGGAGTTCGGATATGGTATCATTCCTCTTGCGGATGTCAATCAGGGCGGCGATCTCCTTGACAGGGTTGTCATGATAAGAAGACAGATAGCGCTTGAGATGGGTACGGTTGTGCCGATCATAAGGCTGCGTGACAATATACAGCTGAATCCCAATCAGTACATCATTAAGATAAAAGGAGTACAGGTTGCTGACGGGGAGATACTTTTCGACCATTACATGGCCATGAATCCCGGTTATGTGGAGGAGGAGATAGTAGGTATAGATACTGTAGAGCCTTCCTTCCATCTTCCTGCAAAGTGGATCACGGAGGGACAGAGGGAGCGCGCCGAATCCATGGGCTATACCGTGGTGGATCCGCCGTCCATAATAGCTACCCATCTGACGGAGGTCATAAGGCAGCATATCGCGGAGCTGCTTACAAGACAGGATACCCAGAACCTTATCGACAACCTGAAGGAATCAAATCCTTCGGTGGTAGAGGAGCTTACGCCAAAGCTTCTCGGATTGGGCGAGATACAGAAGGTTCTGCAAAATCTGCTTGAGGAGGGCGTATCCATCAGAGATCTGCTTACCATATTCGAGACCCTTGCGGATTATGCAGCGACCACAAGGGACACGGATGTGCTTACGGAATATGTAAGGCAGGCGCTGAAACGGGCCATATCCGCCAGATATTTTGAGCCCGGTGAGACCACACAGGTCGTAACCCTCGATCCGAAGATAGAGCAGGAGATAATGGGATCCGTGAAGCAGACGGAGCAGGGAGCTTACCTGACCCTTGATCCCGAAAGGAACAAGGCGATAATCGCGGCCACGGAGGCAGAGCTTAAAAAGCTTGATGATCTCGGCAGAAACGAGATCGTGGTCACCTCTCCCATAGTCCGTATCTATTTCAAAAAGCTTACGGAAGATTATTTTGATGAACTTGTGGTTATCTCTTATAATGAGATAGAGAATAACGTTGAGCTTCAGAGCATAGGTATGATCTCGGCATGATAATAAAGAAGTTTACAGCTAAAACTGAAGATGATGCATTAAAGGCGGCAAGGGCGGAGCTGGGTGTCCAGGCTGTCATTATGAATGTAAAAAAGGTAAAGAAGAAGGGGATCGCCGGTCTTTTTTCCAGACCCTCCGTTGAAGTGACCGCGGCCATAGAGGAGGAGAAGACGGATGTCACAGGCAGCTTCACGGCAAAGAGCGCTCCACCCGGAAACATACCTTCCGCGCAGCCGGCTTATCCGGCAAAAAGCCAGACAGAGAAGAAGATCTCGCAATATAAGGATGTGCTGACAGATGAGGAATATGAGAAGCTTCATCCCGAAGCAGCTGTGAAGAGCGAGGCTCCCAAAAGAAGGAGCACGGATAAGATCGATAATCTTCAGGTCCTCATAGAGCAGCAGCTGAAGACAGTTATGGATCAGGATTCCCAGGCGGCCAGGCAGGAGAACAAAAATACCAATAAAGAGGTGATGAGCTTTATCAAGCTCATATATACCACCCTAATCAATAATGAGGTGGATGAAAAATATGCGAATGATCTTGTGGAGGAAATAGAAAAGCTGTCAAAGCCTGGAGTCACTATCGATTATCTGCTTTCAAATATATATCAGAAGCTGATACTTAAATTCGGTGTGAGCACAGGGATAAAAAAAACAGAGGAGGGCGCAAAGGTGGTCTTTTTCCTGGGGCCCACTGGAGTAGGAAAGACTACCACGATAGCAAAGCTTGCCTCTGATTTTGCGGTAAATCAAAAAAAGAAGGTGGCCCTGGTCACCTCTGACACCTACAGGATCAAGGCTGCGGAGCAGCTCAGAACCTATGCGGAGATAATGGATGCCCCCTTCAGGGTCGTATATACGGCCGATGACCTGACGGGGACACTTGAGGAGTTCAAGGATCAGGATTATATTTTTGTGGATACGGCAGGGTATTCTCCGAAGGACAAGGAGAAGCGTGATGAGATGAAGCAGATACTTGACGCTGCAAAAGCCGTGGCGAAGACAGAGACCTATCTGGTGCTTTCAGTCACGACAAAGTACAGGGATCTGCTGTCGATCTGCGATATCTACAAGGAGATGGATGATTTCAGGATCGTATTTACGAAGCTTGATGAAACATCCACCTTTGGGAATATATACAATATAAGAGTCTATACGGGAGCTGAGATCTCCTATGTGACGGATGGACAGGATGTACCGGATGATATCGAAGCTTTCAATCCACAGAGCATCGTCAGATCCATTCTCGGAGGTTAAGTAATGGATCAGGCAACAAGATTAAGAACCATAATCAAACAGAATCAGGTTGCACCGGCTCATGCGGCCAGGGTGATAACCGTTACCAGCGGCAAAGGCGGAGTCGGAAAATCCAATGTTTCGATCAACCTTGCGGTCCAGTTCAAAAAAATGGGCCAACGGGTTATAATATTTGATGCAGACTTCGGCCTTGCGAATATCGAGGTGATGTTCGGTACTGTACCTAAGAATAATCTTGCGGATCTGATCTATCAGGGCAAGAGCATCAGAGATGTCATCACCTGGGGACCTATGGATATAGGCTTCATATCCGGAGGAAGCGGTATAGCGGGACTTACAAATCTGGGGACAGATTACCTCAATTATCTTGTGACCCAGCTTGCGGATCTTGACAGTATATCAGATGTGATAATCATCGATACCGGTGCCGGGATCTCAAATGCCGTGACCGAGTTCCTTGTGGCCTCCGGCGAGATACTGCTTGTGACCACGCCGGAGCCTACCTCGATCACAGATTCCTATTCACTGCTGAAGTCATTGAAAAGGAATCCGAGGTTTAACGGAGACAATACACAGATCAAGGTGATATCGAACAAGGTATCGGATTATAAAGAGGGAGAGATCCTGTATAAAAAGCTCAATGCCGTCGTACAGAGATATCTTCATCTGGACATGTCGTATCTTGGGGCGATACCTGAGGATTCGGAGCTGTCAAAGGCGGTCATGCAGCAGAGCCCTGTATGCATTTCAAATATGAATGCAAAGTCTGCAAAAGCCTTTGATGATATTGCAAAGACCCTCATGGATATTCCTCATGAGAAACAGAACTTCAGGGCCGGTATGGCAGGTTTTTTTGCAAATATGATAAGGGGGAGATATACGGGATGACCCGTAAGAAGGAGATATATGCTTACTGATCATGTAATTCCCGGAGACAAGGTTGATCTTACTGAGGCAAAAAGCGAGAAGAAGGTCACAAAAGCCGGTGTAATCGAAAGAAAAACATATTCAACCAGAGTGTTTGATATAATCTCAGAGGATGAGATCAAGGTCAACATGCCATTTGTGGACGGACATATAGTACTGCTTGATGTAGGAGATGATTATGATCTGTGCTTTTATTCCGGCAAGGGGCTGTACCAGTGCTATGCCAGGGTAACAGACCGTTACAAATCCAACAATATGTATGTCCTGACCATGGAGCTTACCTCTCCCCTGAGAAAATTCCAGCGCAGAGAGTATTACAGGCTCAACTGCATCCTTAATATGAAATGCAGGGAGATGCATGATAAGGAGCTTAAGGAGCTGGAGGAGATCGGCGGTAATGATGTGCGGTTCATCAATACGGATCTGACCCTTGAGGACGGGGTAATAGTGGATATAAGCGGCGGCGGAGCGAAGTTTATATCTGACAGGAAATTTGAGAGGGAGTCCAAGATACTTTTTGTTTTTTCCCTGAATCTCAGCGGAAGGCTGACGGAGTTTTCCGTTATCGGAAAGATAATACTCTCTGACGTGATCGAGGGCAGGGATAAGGAATACAAAAACCATGTCCAGTTTATAAATATCAAGGATAAGGACAGGGAAGGCATCATAAGATATATCTTTGAGGAAGAAAGAAAAATAAGAAGAAAGGCAAGCGGAATAGAGGAATAAGATCCTCATAATTAGGCTTTGGAGGTTAAAATGGGTAAAAAAATACTGGTGGTGGATGACTCTGCACTCATGAGAAAGCTCGCCTGTGATATAATCAAAAAGGATGGCAGATATGACCCGCCGGAAACATGCAGGAACGGCGAGGAAGCTCTTGAAAAGGTAAAAAAGAATAAATATGACGCTATAGTACTGGATGTATATATGCCGGTGATGGACGGCCTTGAATTCTTAAGACAGCTTAAGAAGGAGGGCCTGAAGGAAAGAGTCATGATGTTTTCCACCACTACCGGAGAGGGGACATCACAGACTATAGAGGCACTTGATCTTGGAGCTATTGATTTTATCAAGAAACCTGACAAGTACAGGGAAACCTCAGGCGAGGATTTTGCAACCCAGTTTCTTAAGATACTTGAGGTTGTAGCCCAGGCAGGAAGCCACCATTTTGTCGGAAGCTACAGTGCTGCGCACAAGGAAAGGACAGCCGCAAAGGAGTCTGACAAGGTAAGCCTGAGACCCTCAGTCAAGGTCAGCGGCGAAAAGATCGTTGCCATAGCAAGCTCTACGGGAGGTCCGAAGGCTCTGCATTCAGTCATTCCTCTTTTACCGAAAAATCTGAACGCTCCTGTCATACTTGTACAGCATATGCCTGCCGGATTCACGAAATCGCTGGCGGAGAGGCTTGATTCCATGGGAGAGATCCATGTCAAGGAAGCCGAAGAGGGTGATCTTCTCGAAAAGGGAACAGTCTATATCTCACCGGGCGGCAAGCATATGAAGGTTGGTAAATCAGGCTCACGTGTAAGGATCTATTTTGGCGATGAGCCCCACAGGGAGGGTGTCAAGCCCTGTGCCAATTATATGTACGAGTCCCTGGTGGATACGGATTATGCCGAGGTATGCTGTGTAGTCCTTACAGGCATGGGCATGGACGGGACCGAAGGCATAAAAAATCTCGAAAAGAAAAAAAGAGTGCATATCATATCCCAGAATGAAGCCACCTGCGCTGTATACGGAATGCCTAGGGCCATAGCGAATACAGGTCTGGTGAATGAAGTTCTTCCGCTTGACAAGATAGCGGCAGCCATCACAAAGGAAATAGGTACAAAATAAGTACGAAAATCAAGAAGCAGGCAAAAAGGAGGATTTCAAATGGATACAAGTCAGTATCTGGGCATTTTCTTGGATGAAGCCAGAGAGCATATCCAAAGCCTTTCGGATCAGATGATGATCCTGGAGCAGGAGCCTGAGAATCAGGACGCAATAAGTGAGATTTTCAGAGCTGCGCACTCCCTTAAAGGCATGGCAGGTACCATGGGGTATAAGAGACTCCAGCACCTGACGCACGTGACCGAGGATTGTTTCTCGGATATCAGGTCAGGATCCATGAAGGTCACCAGCGAGCTCATGGATGTACTCTTCCAGGCCCTTGATGCCATAGAGGGCTATGTCAACTCCATTCAGGAAACAACCGATGAAGGAGAGGACGATAATGAAAATGTCGTCAATGAGATCAACCGTATAAGGAGCGCGGAGACCGGCAAGGGCGAAGCGCCTGCGCCTGCAAAGGAGCAGAAGGCCGAAGGCAATGCGTCCTCCGCACCGGCAGCAGGACCTTCGGACAAGGCCTTATACAGGAATATGAAGCTTGATGATTCCGCAAAGGATGTCATGAAGGATGCCATCTCGGGTGGAAAGCATGTGCTGGGCTTTACGGTATTTATCGAGGAATCCTGCCTGCTGAAGGCGGCCAGAGCTTTTCTTGTGATAAAAGCTCTTGAGGATATGGGCGATATAGTAGCAACAGATCCTTCGACCCAGGATATCGAGGATGAGAAGTTTGATTTCACCTTCAGTCTTTTCACTATCTGCGATGAGGATATGGACAAGGCAAAGGAGGCAATGCTTGCCGTTTCCGAGATAGCTGAGGTAGTAGGTGAAGAGTTCAATGAATCAAATATAGAATCCATAGGCGCCGGGAATGCCAAGGCCGCGGAAGCAGCTGCAGAGCAGGAGGCCGAGGCCGAAAAGGAAGAGGTCCGCGAAACAAAGGAAGAGACCGCTCCTGCAGTAAAGAAGGAAACGGCTCCGGCGGCAAAGCAGCAGGCAAATACAAAGCCTCAGGCAAAGAAGCCCGTGATCTCAAAGACCATAAGAGTAGACATAGACAAGCTGGATTCTCTTATGAATCTTGTTTCAGAGCTCATCATAGCAAAGAATACCATCGTTTCAGCTGCTGACAGCAGTGATACATCGAATCAGGCCCTGAATGAGCAGGTTGAATATCTTGAGAGCGTTACCACGAATCTTCATGAAGCTGTCATGAAAGTCAGGATGGTGCCTATCGAGAGTGCTGTCCAGAAATTCCCGCGTATGGTCAGAGACCTTGAAAAGAAGCTTGACAAGAAGATGCAGCTGACCATCACCGGTGAGGAGACAGAGCTTGACAGGACCGTGGTGGATGAGATCGGCGATCCTCTCATGCATCTGATCAGAAACAGCGCAGACCACGGTCTGGAGCATCCGGATGAGAGAGCCGCAAACGGCAAGCCGGAAATGGGAACCATCTTCCTGAATGCCTTCCAGGACGGCAATTCGGTTGTGATAGAGGTCGGAGACGACGGTAAGGGTATCGACGTAGAGGCTGTAAGGAACAAGATAGTGGAGAGGGGACTTGCTTCCGAGGATGTGGCTGCACAGTTCACGGATAAGGAGGTTATCGATTACCTCTTCGATCCCGGATTCTCCATGGCAAAGAAGGTAACTGATATCTCCGGAAGAGGCGTCGGACTTGATGTCGTCAAGAGCAATATCGAATCTCTGGGCGGTGATGTATCCGTCAAGACCAAGCTTGGTGAGGGAAGCACCTGGATAATCAGACTGCCTCTTACACTTGCGATAATCCAGGCTCTCATGGTCATAATCGGAGATGAGAAATATGCGATCTCTCTCGATTCCATAACTACCATCGAGAATATACCTTCTTCTGATGTGAAGCTCGTACAGGGCAAGGAGGTCATCCAGCTTCGCGGTACTGTCATCCCGATAGTGCGTCTCTCAGAGCTTCTCGGCTTTGACACAACTGAGCAGAAGGATGATATGATCGTTGTCATCGCCAAGAAGGGCGATTCACAGGCAGGACTGGTAGTGGATGAGCTTATAGGCCAGCAGGAGATAGTCATCAAGTCTCTCGGCAAGTACATCAACAATGACAGGATAATCAGCGGCGCAACCATTCTCGGTGACGGCGAAGTCGCCCTGATCATCGATGCAAATGCTTTGATCTGATGAAGATAGAGGAGGTACCTGTATGGACGAATTAGAAAAATATGTTGAAGATAAAGCTACTCAGTATATAGTGGTTAATCTCGGCATAGAGCATTATGGAATAGATATAAATTACATCGATAATATAGTAAGGGTTCCTGCGATCAGAAGGGTTCCCAATGTACAGAATTATTTCAAGGGAGTGATCAACCTCAGAGGTGAGGTCATCCCCGTGATGAGTCTCAGAGTGAAATTTGACATGCCTGAGAATGAATTCACCGGCAATACCAGGATCATCATAGTCAAGGTGGATCCCCAGGCAGCTATCGGCATTATAGTCGATGAGGTTGAACAGGTAATGGACATCTATGATTCCCAGATAGAGAAAGTGACCGGCGAGAAAAAGGAAGAGTCCAACGGTTATATCACATCTGTAGGCAAAACAGAGCGCGGACTTGTATCCATCTTGAATCTGGCTACAGTCATAGGTGAAAAAGAACAGGCATAAGGAGGTATTATGGCGGAACTGGATCTTAATAACGTTGATGCCATGTATTATGACGTCCTGCGTGAGATAGGTAATATCGGAGCCGGAAATGCTGCAACTGCACTGGCTACCATGCTCAACACAAAGGTGGATATGACAGTTCCCAAGGTTGCACTGGTTGAATTCAGTGAAATGGGCGAGACCATGGGAGGCGAAGAGCAGATTATGGCAGGGATCTATCTGTCCATATCCGGAGATATCACCGGCTCGATAATGTTTTTGCTTGAAGAGAAGTCTGCGCATGAGCTTGTTGGAAAGCTTATGGGCACGACTGCAGATGATTTTGTGGAAGGGCAGCCCTTCAGTGAGATCGAGCAGTCAGCTCTCAGCGAGATCGGTAATATCATAGTGGGCAGCTACCTTAATTCCCTTTCGATGCTGACCAATCTGAAGATAATAGAGTCTGTGCCGTCTTTGGCTGTAGATATGGCTGAAGCCCTGCTTTCCGTACCGGCTATAGAATTTGGCATGGTAGGTGACCAGATGCTTTTGATACAGACATCGTTTTCAGAGGATACTGAATTGAACGGTTATTTCGTGCTCGTACCCGATCTGCCCTCATACGGCACGCTTTTAAGGGCGCTTGGAGTTATGCAGTAATGGTATTGCATTATACCTGAGATTCCCTTTCCGGGATTTCGGGATATATCATAGATACTGTTGATATCAGAGGAGTTGATTTATGGCTGAGATGATAAAGGTAGGCATGGCTGACCTCAAGCTTTGCATCAGCCCAAACAGCATCACCACACTGGGACTTGGTTCCTGTGTCGGAGTGGCAATAAGAGACACATCCAATAAGGTTGGCGGGCTTGCACATGTGATGCTGCCGGATTCAAAGGAGATCAAAAACAATTCGAATATAGCCAAATTTGCGGATACCGGCGTAGCGGAGCTTGTGAGGCAGATGGAAAAGGCGGGTGCCGTCAGGTCCAGAATGGTGGCCAAGATCGCAGGAGGAGCGCAGATGTTTGCAATGCAGCAGAATTCTGCGCTGGTCAAGGTCGGGGACAGGAATGTAGCTGCTGTTAAAAAGAAGCTTGCCGAATTGAGGATTCCCATAAGGGCCGAGGATACTGGACTGAATTACGGCCGTACTGTAGAGTTTTATCCCGAAACAGGGGATTATATCATAAAAGCGGTAGGAAAACCGCCTAAGAAGATATGAATGAGGGCAACCAGACCGATGACGTAAATGTCACCAGTGTTGACCCGGCTGATGGTACTGAAGCTCCCGCAGAGATCGCAAGCTCTCCGGAGGGGCTTGAAAAAAAGCCCGAACCTCTGCATCTGAAAACAAAACCGGTTCCTGCGGTTGTTACTCTGCTGGGAGGCGCTGTTGCAGCCATAGATGTATTTGTTCAGCAGATGGAGCTGAAGGATTCACTCATCATCATCCTTGTGAGCATGCTGGTCTTCCTGATCGCCGGGGAGATAATAAAACTCCTGCTTGACAGGATAGAGATCCCGAATCCGGATGCAGTAGATGTTGACGGAAACATGATTCAAAAAGGAAAGAGCGGTACAGATGAAGAGTCCAAAGAAGGACAGGAGGCTTCGTCCTGAATTCAGGGCAGCTGAAGTCTGTATAGCCCGAGGGCAAACTGATGGATGATGTCGGAAGACAGAAGCTGTGGAATGAATATTCAAAAACAAAATCTCCACAGCTCAGGGAAAAAATAATAGTCGAATATGCACCTCTCGTTAAGGTTGTGGCAGGCAGGCTTTCGATGTACCTGGGCTACAACGTCGAGTATGATGATCTTGTAGGCTATGGGGTTTTCGGTCTGATCGATGCCATAGATAAGTTCAATCCCGATAAAGCTGTAAAATTCGAGACCTATGCTTCTCTTCGCATAAGAGGCGCCATACTGGATCAGATCCGGAAGATGGACTGGATCCCCCGTACTATAAGACAGAAGCAGCGTCAGATCGATGACGCGATCAAGAAGATCGAGTCCGAGACCGGAGAGTCTGCCAGTGATGAAAAGGTTGCTAAAGAGCTTGGCATCACTGAAAACGAATATGCGGACTGGCAGTCCCAGATGGCGGTCACAAATGTCATTTCGCTTGATGAATTCAATGAGAATTCCACCGAAGACGGAAGCGGCGGCAGGGAGACCATTGCCGACAACAAGGCCGGTCCGGAAGAGGTTCTGGAGGAGAAGGAGCTTAAAAAGACTCTTGCAGACGCTCTTGAGCTTCTTACCGAAAAGGAGAGAAAGGTCATAGTTCTGTATTATTATGAAGAGCTTACGCTCAAAGAGATAAGCAATATATTAGAGGTATCCGAGTCAAGAGTGTCTCAGCTTCATATAAAAGGACTTGCAAAGATGAAGACTAAGCTCGGAAAGTACATGGGTGTTTTGGGTGCAGGAGCATAGATCCGGCCGGAAAGATAGAGATTTTTACTATGTCAGAAAGAAGAAACGGATACTTTCAATTGGAATTGCACCCGGACGGAACCTACATTCATTTTTTTCCTGCTCTGGGCGACGGCGAGCCTCTGAATCCCCGCGAGATGGAAGATTATCTTGCTACCAAAAGGCTGGGATATGACCGTATTGCGACTGTTTCGGAAGCACAGAAAAATGAAGAATCCGTGATCAGGCTCAACAGTGAAAAGATCCGTCCTGTGGATGAATTCATGACCTTTTCGGTATCAGACGATCTCATGAATGTCATATGCCGTTTTTATCCTCCTTCAGTCAGCACCAACGCTGTTGACAAGGCAGGGAACCCTCTGAAGGGCGGCCTCATGACTGCTGATGAGATCAAAAAGGATCTGAAATACAATCAGATAGCCTCTGCGCCGGATATCGATGCCATAAACAGCTTCCTTAATAACAGAAAATACTGTACCGATTATATACTTTCAACAGGAACTCCGGTAAAGCCCGGAAAGGACGGTTATGTAGAGTATATGTTTGATACCGATCCCGTTGCCAGACCGAAGACGAATGAAGACGGATCGGTGGATTTTCATGCCCTGAATACAGTAAGGGCATGCGCAAAAGGCCAGGTCCTTGCAAAGCTTCACAAGGAGACCCCCGGCTCTCCCGGAGTCAATGTATTCGGAGAGATGATAATGCCGGGCAATGTAAAGAGCGCCGCTATAAAGCACAGCAAGGGATCCACCTTGTCGGAGGACGGTGTGCTTACGGCCGATGTAAACGGGCATGTGAGCCTTACTGACGGCATGGTCTTTGTTTCCAGTGTACTTGAGCTTAAGGATGTGGATGTATCTACCGGTGATATCAATTATGACGGGAATCTGGTAGTAGACGGCAATATTACCACAGGTTACAAGGTGAATGTGACCGGGGATGTGGAGGTCAAGGGAGTAATAGAGGCTGCAGAGGTCACTGCCGGCGGACAGGTGACGGTCGCAAAGGGGATCAACGGAATGGAAAAGGGCATAATAAAAGCCGGTCATTCCGTGATCGCAAAATATATAAATTCAGCTGAGGTGGAGTCGGGAGGACTTATCCAGTCCGAGCTGGTGCTTAATTCCAGGATATCTGCCAGGGACAGCATCAGGGTACAGGGGAAGAAGGGCTTCATTACCGGAGGGGTTGCCCGTGCAGGTAATAAGATAGAGGCAAAGACCATAGGAAGTGATATGGGAGCTGCGACCTCAATCGAGGTAGGGGTTGATCCCACGCTTAAGGCAAGACGAAACAAGCTGATAAAGGAGATCGAGGATCTGCGCGCGAGACTTGCCCGTACAGAGCCTGTCCTCATGGCATCGGTTGACAGATTGAAACGCGGAGACAAGCTTCCGCCTGATCAGCTGAAAAAAATGCAGGAGCTTAACAGGGTCATCCAGGATCAGAAGGCGCTTCTTCAGTCTGATCTTGAAGAGCTTGATATGCTCGAGATGTCCTTTGACAATGAGACGACTGCAGAGATCGTGGTTCTCGGTGTTGCCTATGCCGGAACCCATTTAATGGTTTCAGATGCCAATCTGACACTGAAAAAGGATTATCATTACTGCAGATTCAGAAGAGAAGGCGCCGATGTGCGTATGATGGGGATTTGATCATGGCTATAGCTCCGGTTTTTTACAATGGAATGATATCATCTGCCACGGATATAGCAAATATCCGTATGGCTGACGACACCAAAGCGGCTGCAATGCAGTTTAACAGCGAAGCAGAGGTTCAGCAGGAGGCAGAAGAGCATGTAAATCAGGTTCGGACGAAGGATAATGCCGACGGTGCCGAGTCCGATTCGGATGCCTCCGGCGGAAGCCGTAATGAATATGCAGGTGACGGGGGAGCCAAAAGGCGGAAGAAGGGAGATTCCTTCGGAAAGATGGTAAAAAAGCAGCAGGGAGGCTTCAGCATCTCAATATGACGGCGATACAGATACTGCTCCTGATAGCCGGAGCAGTTATTTTTGCTCTCGGTTTTGTACTGCCCGCCGGAAAGGATGAGGGTGGTTTTGATACCGTAAAGGGGCGGAAAGAATACAGTGCGAAGCTTAAGGAGATCACAGATTCCGAGCTCAAGGAGGCTTCAAGAAGGGTCAGGGACATCATAGATGAAGAGGTGTCCCTGGCTCATGATAATTCTGCAAGATCTCTCGAAAAACTCACGAATGAAAAGATCATGGCCATAAATGAATACGGCAAGACAGTCACGGATGAGATCGAGCGTAATCATAAAGAGGTCGTCTTTATGTATGATATGCTCAATGACAAGACTGCAGATCTGAAGAATACCATAAGAAAATACGAGAATCTCGAAAAGACAGCGCAGAATGAAAAAAAGGCTGCGCCCAAAAAAGAGAACCCCAAAAACATACATATCCCCAAAATGTTTGCAGCTACAGTGGGAGACTCAGCCGGAAAAGCGGATGCTGAAGGCCGGAGTGCAGATCCGGTAACAGGCAGATACGGAAAGGATATTCTGAGACTTCATAAGGAAGGAGTTTCGGATATAGAGATCGCAAAGAAGCTCGGCATAGGTGTCGGTGAGGTAAGACTTGCAGTGAGTCTCAATGAGACGGGAGTACCGGATGAGGCTTAAAACATACCTGAAGGGTCTGGGACTTGGAATATTTGTTACAGCCCTTATCATGTCTCTTAGTGCAAAGGAGACAAAGAGCGGGATGAGTGATGCGGAGATCATGGCCAGAGCTGCCGAGCTTGGTATGGTCTCCGAGAATGCTATGCTCTTAAAGGAAGCGCAGGATCTGGCAGACAAGGCTCAGGACAGGGCTGTGAAAAAAAACGGGCCAGTAACGGTTTCAGATGATGCTCCCCCCGTTTCAGATAATTCCGCGAATGACAGGGCAGCTGTCAGCATAAACGGACAGATAAGCGGCAATAAGACCGTAAGCTCCAACGGAGAGATCGTGGAGCTTGCGCCTGCTGCACTTTCCGGCAATATCATGGATAAAGGGGCAGCAGAGCCTGCAGCTGATGGCAATATCCCGGCTGATAACGAAGTCAAGGCTTCGGATAAAGCAGCGGAAAAGGAAGATAAGGCTTCAGTTGCCGGGACCGGAAAATCCCAGGTGAATGATGACGCTCCTGCAGAGGACACGGATCCTGCTCCGGAAGCAGCTGCTCCGGAAGTGACTGCCCAGGAAGGGACTGCACAGGAGCAGGAGGTGGTCGTTATCAATGTAAGCTCCGGTGACAGCTCCGCCTCAGTCGCATCAAAAATGGTCAAAGCAGGACTTATAGAGGACGCACGTCAGTTTGATTCCTATCTTGTATTGTCAGGCTATGACAGAAAGCTTGTGGTAGGGCCTCATCCCATCCCTAAAGGGTCTACCGCTGCTGAAATGGGTGCCATACTCACTTCCAGACAATGACTTCTTGATATATCCCTTTTTTTGTGATATAGTTCATACTCGTGCGGATATTTTCGCATGCAGACTATCAACACATGTCCGGATACGGCGTCCCTGTGGTGCCACATTGTGGTTGGGGCGTGATTAAGGGCATGGATGCAAAACCAAAAAGGAGGATTTTTGCAATGAGTATTATTTCAATGAAACAGCTTCTGGAAGCCGGCGTGCATTTCGGTCATCAGACCAGAAGGTGGAACCCCAAGATGGCACCGTATATCTATACGGAAAGAAACGGTATCTACATCATCGACCTTCAGAAGAGCGTAGGTCTTGTTGATGAGGCTTATAATGCCGTAGGCGATATCGTTGCAAACGGAGGGACCATACTTTTCGTTGGAACGAAAAAGCAGGCACAGGAGGCGATAAAAGCCGAGTCAGAGCGCTGCGGGATGTTCTATGTGAATGAAAGATGGCTCGGCGGCATGCTCACAAACTTCGATACGATCAAGTCCAGGATCAAGAGACTTAAGGATATCGAGACCATGAAGGAGGACGGAACCTTCGAAAAGCTTCCCAAGAAGGAGGTCGCGCTTTTACAGAAGGAGCTGGCAAAGCTTGAAAAGAACCTTGGCGGTATCAAGGATATGAGACGGACTCCCGATGCCATATTTGTAGTCGATCCCAAGAAGGAGCATCTTTGCGTTGCAGAAGCAAAAAAGCTGGGCATCACTCTTATCGGTATCTGCGATACGAACTGCGATCCCGAGGAGCTTGATTATGTGATCCCCGGTAATGATGACGCTATAAGGGCCGTAAAGCTTATAGTTTCCAAGATGGCTGATGCAGTTATAGAGGCAAAGCAGGGCGTTGCCGAGGAGGCTGAGGCTGAGGCTGAGACTGAAGCTGAGGAAGCAGCAGAAGAAGAGGTAAATGCGGAAGACGCAGAATAAGATATATATATTGAGGAGGATATGATCATGGCACAGATAACAGCAGCTACAGTCAAGCAGCTACGTGAAATGACCGGAGCCGGCATGATGGATTGCAAAAAGGCACTTGCGGCTACCGATGGAGATATGGACAAATCTGTAGAGTGGCTTCGTGAGAAGGGACTTGCAGGCTCAGAGAAAAAGGCCGGACGTCAGACGGTAGAGGGACTCTCCCTTACCTGCGCAGCTGAGGACGGAAAAAAAGCAGCCGTGGTTGAGGTGAATATCGAGACCGATTTCGCTGCCAATACCGATAAATTCAAGGAATATGTCAATGCAGTAGCCAAGCAGGCTCTTGATTCTTCTGCTGAGGATATGGATGCTTTTCTTGCAGAGAAATGGCAGAAGGATAATTCTGTAACAGTAGAGGATGCAAGGAAGCAGGCTGTAGCGGATATCTCTGAGAATATCGGCATAAGGAGATTCGAGAGGATCGAGGAGAGCAACGGCTTCGTCGCAACCTATATCCATGCAGGCGGAAAGATCGGCGTTCTTGTAGATGTGGAGACGGATGTCATAAATGATGCAGTGAAGGAGATGGGTAAGAATATAGCAATGCAGGTTGCTGCCCTGTCACCGAAATTCACAAGGAAGGATGAGATAGATTCCTCCTATATCGAGCATGAAAAGGAGATCCTCAAGGCTCAGATCGAGAATGATCCCAAGGAAGCAGCCAAGCCTGACAAGGTAAAGGAAGGCATGATAATGGGACGTATCAACAAGGAAATGAAGGAGATCTGCCTTGTTGACCAGATCTATGTAAAGGCAGAGGACGGCAAGCAGAGTGTACAGAAATATGTAGAGGAAGTTGCAAAGGCCAACAGCGCAAAGATAAACATCAAACGTTTTGTAAGATTCCAGACCGGTGAGGGTATGGAAAAGAAGGAAGAGGATTACGCTGCTGAGGTTGCAAAGCAGATAGCAGCTGCTGAGGGCAAATAATATGGCAAAGAAGGATTTGGACTGGGGAAATATAGGCTTCGGATATATCAAAACAGATAAAAGATATGTTTCCGAATACAAAAACGGAAGCTGGGATGATGGTCTTATCACTGAGGATGACAAGATCACTTTAAGTGAGTGTGCCTGCGTATTCCAGTATGCACAAACTGTATTTGAAGGATTAAAGGCTTATACCACTGAGGACGGGAGGGTTGTGACCTTCAGACCGGATCTCAATGCAAAAAGAATGATGGATTCAGCTGAGAGACTTGAGATGCCGCCGTTTCCCGAGGAGAGGTTTATAGATGCCGTAAAGAAAGTCGTAAAGGCAAATGAGGACTTTGTTCCTCCTTACGGTTCAGGGGCAACTCTTTACATCAGACCTTTTATGTTCGGGGCTAATCCTGTCATCGGAGTCAAGCCTGCTGAGGAATATCAGTTCAGGATCTTTACCACACCTGTAGGACCCTATTTCAAAGGCGGGGCAAAGCCGATAACAGTCCGTATAAGTGACTTTGACAGAGCGGCTCCGAGAGGGACCGGAAATATCAAGGCCGGACTGAATTATGCAATGAGCCTTCATGCAATTGTCGATGCGCATAATGAGGGCTTTGCCGAGAATATATATCTCGATCCGGGTTCACGGACAAAGATAGAAGAGACAGGCGGTGCCAATATCATATTTATCGATGGTGACGGCAATCTTGTGACACCTGCTTCGAATTCGATACTGCCTTCGATAACACGCAGGTCTCTCATGGTGGTTGCCGAGAAGTACCTTGGAATGAAGGTGACACAGAGAGAGGTAACGCTTAAGGAAGTGGAGGATGGCAGCTTTAAGGAGTGCGGACTATGCGGTACGGCGGCGGTCATATCACCAGTCGGATGCATCAATGACCATGGGAAGGAGATCAGATTCTCCTCAGGCATGGATGAGATGGGTCCTACTCTTAAGAAGCTGTATGATACACTGACAGGCATACAGATGGGAAGGATCGAGGCTCCGGAGGGCTGGATCTGTGAGATAGATTCCTGATCCGGACGGAATATTTTTTACGATCATGAACAGTCACGAAATCACAGGTGGGATATCCTTACTTCGTGGCTGTTCCTTATCTACCCCCCCATGCCCGGTCATGGGTGCATCCCATTATGCCACACTGCTTCGCAGCGGGCGATATCAGGGTAAACACCCATGCCCGGACATGGGTGTATCCCATTATGCCACACTGCTTCGCAGTGGGCGATATCAGGGTAAAGTGATGAAAAGACTAAACGGGATCAATTATAATATCATATACGGCATAATCGCTGTCATAGGGCTGGTCATCACCATTGTAGCTTCGCTGAACCCTTATGAGAAGAATGTACATCTTATTTCAAACGGCGCACTGGAATATAATACAGGATGGGAGTATAAGAACAGCCGTGTAGATACTTATGATGTATGCAATCTTCCTCTGAAGCTTGATAAGGAGCTTTACAGGGATCTTACCGTAAGAAGGCTTCTTGGAGATGAGTCAGCCGACGGTACTTATATAATGTATCGCTCCAAGCATGCCGAGAATCATGTTTATGTCGGAGATAAGGAGATATACACCTACGGTGACCAGCAGTCGCCTCTTTTCCCTTTGCCTGGCTCGGCATGGATACTGATACCCTTGAAGGACAGCTATCAGGGGCAGTATCTTACCATATCCCTTCACAGGATAGAAAACAAATACGGTGGTGTAATGGAAGAGGTCATCATCGGTGACCGGGCGGATATGCTGGAGAAGCTCCTTACAGAGAATATCGTAGGCATAGTCTCTTGCTTTATCATTGCTTTTGTGGCACTTTTCCTTTTTGTATTAAGCATCCTCGAGTTGCATATTGTCAGAACACATAATCTGTTTTATCTTGCTGTTTTCACAGCTGTAGTATTCATCTGGTCAATGAACGAGACCCATTGCACACAGCTTTTCCTGGGCAATATGGAAACCGTCTCCATACTTACATATGAGGCCATCGCTTTTCTTCCAATGCCTCTTATATCCTTCTACCGCAGCAACAGACACCGTATCATCAGACAGATATGCGAAAAGATCGCGATAGTCCCGGTAGTGAATTTTATTCTGATGAATACGCTGCATTTTATGGGCATAGCCGATATGTCCGAATTGCTCATTCTCACTCATATCACCATTTTCATAGTAGGAGTAGGCATAGCGGTCGGCTGCGTCAAGTCAGGTGTTATGGGCGGCAGGACCAGGGACAGCTCCTTCCCGGAGCTTGGAGCCATAGGTCTGGTCATCCTTGTCATTTCAGTATTTATTGACATAGGGCATTATTACACATCGAGCTTCATAGATGCGTCAAGATATGCCAGGATCGGACTGCTTGTTTTTATCCTTCTGCTTATGGTTGAGACCATACTTACGGCGCTGAATGAAGAGATCAATGTAAGAAAGGCCGAGGTTTACAAATCACTTGCATTTACCGACAGCCTGACCGGTCTCGGAAACAGACAGGCATATGAGCTTGAGATCGAAAAGATAGACGAGAGAGAGGAAATGCTTGAGCATCTTGTGGTAGGCATTCTCGACCTTAATAATCTTAAAAAGACAAATGACGCTAAGGGTCATGCCGAGGGTGACCGCTACATCCTTTCCAGCGCGGAATTCGTCCGGAAGTATTTCGGTAGGATCTCAAAGATCTTCAGGACCGGAGGAGACGAGTTTGCTGTTATATTTACCGGACATGACAGCGACGTATATTTTGAGACTGAAGCCAACATGTTTGATGATATCATGAAGGAAGGCAGAACTGATATCAATTTCGCCTATGGCTCTGCGGTATTCAACCGTATCACAGACCGTTCTGCAGCCGATACCATCAGACGGGCGGAGACCAAGATGTATAATTCCAAGAGCAAATACAAGCACATATCAGGAGAAATATGACTTCAGCTGCAAAGGGAAGCTATCAGCCCCTGATGATATTGTTTTTCATTATGATCATGGCCGTGTGCGATTATTTTCTTTTCAGGGAATATGAGCTGGTATGGCCTTTTTTCTGGATGCCATATTTCGTCATGCTCATAATATATATATCCGGCCTGAAAAAAAGGAGCCGGGTCTCTGCCTTATCACATGCCGTTCACCTTTTTGTGATCCTTCCTGTTTTCGCGGGACTGATAATGAGTCTTGCCTGGATGGCAAAGATCAATTTCTGGGGAGAGCAGCTGGGAGGATTATTCAGACACTGATGTGCCGGAAGCGCTTAATTGTGGTCCCGGATCCAATCCTGTACAACATATGGTACCGTATAAAAAAACAGAAAGTTTTTCTTTTTTATTAAAAGGACTTTTTGTTTTTTTGTCGTATTTAGATAAAGCGGGACTGAAAAAATGACTATCAGAGAAACCATAGAGGAAATCGAAAAAAAGACATTGTGTCCATATGCAGCCTTTTCTTCAAGGTCAAAGGGAAGACTCAGGGAGGAGGTGGAGGATGATCTGAGACCGGTCTTCCAGAGAGACAGGGATCGTATCCTTCATTCAAAATCCTTCAGGAGACTTAAGGATAAGACACAGGTATTCCTGACCCCGCAGGGGGATCATTACCGTACAAGGCTTATCCATACTTTAGAGGTTTCGCAGAATGCACGGACGATAGCGAAGGCCTTGAGACTGAATGAAGATCTTGCCGAAGCCATCGCTTTGGGACACGATCTCGGGCACACGCCCTTCGGTCATGCCGGAGAGAGGGCTTTGAACAAGGTATGCTCACTGGGCTTTGAACATTCCGAGCAGTCCCTCAGGGTCGTGGATGTTCTGGAAAAGGACTTTACCGGGCTGAATCTTACCCATGAGGTAAGAGATGGTATCAGAAATCACCGCACGACCGGAAATCCTTCCACACTGGAGGGGAAGATCGTACGATTATCGGATAAGATCGCATATAT
>CAMUZQ010000049.1 GCA_947165275.1 uncultured Lachnospiraceae bacterium
TCCGATATGATGTTTTCAATGTGCTATGCGAAAATTGTTTTGTCGCTTACTATAAGTTTTATTGTATTGTAGAAGTATTATTGTTTATTGGTGCTATTTCATATGCTCTTTTACCTATTAAAGATGATAGATTAGATTTTATTATGAGTATTTTTTTGGCCTTGGCTTTAATGATTGAATTGAAGAGACCAATCCAAAGATTGAATAAATACAGAGTAGTAGTTCACATGGTTTCGTATTATTTTGGAAGATTGGGTTTGTTTATATATCTTACACATTATACCCTTTTGGATTTTTACGATAGAAAGATTGCAAATGAGGTCAATTCAACCTTAAATTTATACATTGGATATATTTTACTGGTTTTAGTCGTGGCATTAGCATTATATTGTATTAATTCGTTTGTTCCCTGTTTAATAAAAGCCAAAGCTGCCGAAAAGAGAGAAATAAAAAAGGATGGATCTTAACTTCCGGGATATTTAACTCTCAAAGGGTTATCCCTCGATAGAAAGCATGAGAAAAGTGCGAAAACAGTGGGTTTTGGGTTGAAATCGGTGGGCATTTGCGATAAAATAACAGAGGGGTAATTAACCCTCGAAAGGAGGATCGCAAATGTATCTGAACTGCCGGGTAAAGATCCCGGATACGGGAGGGAAAATCACCTCCAAGACGATAGGTGGTACACCGTATGTATACTATGAGTATGCGCGAATATATAACAAAAAGAAAAAGTACAGTGAGCCTAAAAGGACTTGCATAGGAAAGCGGGATCCGGAACAGCCGGCGTTCCTGTATCCGAATGAAAAGTTCTTAAAGTTCTTTCCGCGAGAGCTTCTTCCGTCAGAAAAAGATGGTCAGTATAGAAGCGGATGTCTCCATATAGGAGCATACCTGGTGATTAGAAAGATCGTATCGGATTATCATCTGGACGAGATGATCGCAAGGATCATAGGAAAAGATGCAGGATTGTTTATAGACCTTGCGGCATACTCTATCATAACGGAGGATAATGCCGGACAGTACTATCCGGACTATGCATATAATCATGCACTGTATACGGATAACATGAAGATATACAGCGATTCCAAGGTTTCAGATTTCCTTCGGGACGTGACGGTCGACCAGAGGATAAGATTCCTTAATGAATGGAATGCGAAGAGGGATCACAGGGAACGAATATATATATCCTATGATTCCACCAACAAAAACAGCCAGGCCGGAGACATTGACCTTATTGAACTTGGACATGCTGAAGAGGGAATAGAAAGAGAAATATTCAACTACTCGATAGCATACGACCGCAACAACAGGGAGCCGCTTTTTTATGAGGCATATCCCGGGAGCATAGTGGATGTATCACAGCTCCAGTTCACACTGAAAAAGGCGAAGGGCTATGGGTATGAGCATATAGGGTTCATACTTGACCGGGGATATTTCTGCAAGGAAAACATCAGCTTCATGGATGAGAACGGATATGGATTCGTGATCATGGTGAAGGGGATGAAGAGCCTGGTCAGCGATCTGATACTTCAGGTTCAGGGAAGCTTTGAAAACGACCGCAGGAACGGCATAAGGTCGTATAAAGTTAGTGGAACAACCGTAAGGCGCAAGCTGTTCGCAACTGATAAAAAAGACCGCTACTTCCATATCTATTATGATGATGGGAAGAAAGCGGCGGAACGTGAAAAGTTTGAATATAAGATTGACCGGATGGCAAAGAAGCTTAAGGAGTGTATGGGCGAACCCATCCGGCCGGGAGGAGACTATCAGAAGTACTTTGACCTTGTCTTCTGGCATCCGGAAGAAGAGGACGAGAAGTTCATGACCGGAGTGGAGCGCAACGAGGTCATCAACAGGGAGATACAACTGTGCGGATACTTTGTGATAGTCACATCCGAAAAAATGACTGCAGAGGAAGCTCTTACTTTATATAAGAGCAGGGATGGCTCCGAGAAAACATTCCGAGAGGACAAGTCTTATCTAGGCGCTAACTGCGAACGGGTATATAGCAACGAATCGATTGATACGAAAATATTCATTGGTTTTGTTGCGACCATCATCAGGAGCAGGATATATACGCTGCTCAAGGATGAGTCCGGAAGAATGGACAAAAAGCAGAACTATATGACAGTTCCGGCAGCGCTTAAGGAATTGGAAAAGATAGAACTGCTGAAAGGTGGAGACAACGAATACCATCTTGACTATGCCATAACGGCCACGCAAAAAGCTATATTGAACGCCTTCGATATGACGTCTGAAAACGTAGAGAAGCAGGCCAGGGGAATAAGCTCAGATCTGGCGAGGATAAGGATCGAGGCTGCAGAAGCAGAGGCAGCAAAAGTATCGGACGACAAAGGAGGCGGATAAAATGGCAGGGCGAAGACTTACACTGGATGAAAAAATAGAAAAAGCAGAAAAGAATGTAAGGGTGGCAAAGGAAAAATATGACAGTGCGCTGGACGACTTAGAGAAGCTCGTAACAAAGCGCAAGGAGATGGACGATAAGAAACTCCTTGAGGCATATCATTCGGGAGATAAAACGATAGACGAGATCATAGAGTTCATACAACCGAGTGAAACGTCGAGGAGAAGAAAAACGTCACGGAAGAGGCGTTGAGGGTTAAAAATTACGAGGAAGTTAAGATCAAAACAGGATAAAGGACGACGATTAGATGTGGTGATAAAACCTGGATTTCTTTTGAAAAAGTGCATCATTTACGATTCGGACTGTAAAAGAGATGCTTATATAAATCAAGCTGTTGTACTGATCACATCCGTGATCGCATGGCTTGCGGTTTATGGATATTATGTCCTGGATCCATTTTACACGGACTGGCTTATGTCCGGAGGTGACCTGTCCCAGCATTATTTAGGCTGGATCGCATTTCTTAAGGGTGATTGGATGTTTCCGATAGGAATGACGGATTACCTGGCATATCCTGTGAGAACATCGGTTATATTTACGGATTCGATCCCTCTGTTTGCTGTGCCATTTAAGCTTTTGCGCGACTTTACAGATGCAGAAATCCAGTTTTTTGGCTTTTGGGGGATCATGTGTTTTATCCTCACAGGTTTTTTTACTGTAATGATTTTTAACCGGTTCTATGATAACAGACTGAGTCTGGCAGCCATCTCTCTCTTTTTTATATTATGTCCCATAATGCTTTTCAGAATGTATGCGCATACGTCTCTCGCAGCCCACTGGATCATATTGATGGGGCTGGAGCCGGTAGTTAATTATAAGCCTTCTGAGAAAAGGATCCTGTTTTATTTGCTGTATGGCTGTCTGGCGGCAAGCATACATATATATTTCGTGCCGATCTGTCTGATCCTGGTGACCGGGTATTGTATCGCATCACTGGTTAATGAAACAGATAGGAGCACATTGGTAAGATGCCTGTCATATTTGCTGGTTTTTATAGCTTCGGTTGGCTTGACTATAGGATTATTGGGAGGATTCTCCGGAAATTTTGTTTACAGCACGCAGTCATTGACAAATGCTGCACTGAATCTCAATGCATATTTCGACCCTTCCGGGTGGTCGGTCTTTCTTGCCGACAGGCCGGCATATGTTCAGTGGTGGAATGAAGGATTCTCCTATCTGGGCCTTGGGATCATGGTAGCGCTAATCCTGGCCATAGGCGGGTGGTTGATAATAAAGCCGGGATGCAATCGGGGCAAAGTGACAGCTTTGGTCTTTATGTTTTTGATCGCTTATGTATTTGCGCTGTCGCCGGAAATAGCCATGGATGATAAGCTGGTCTTTCATTATGAACTGCCGGATGCTTTGTATGAGCAGCTTACGATCTTCAGATCGACCGGAAGATTTAACTGGATCTGTGTATACATTATAATGACCTGCTGTTTTATCTGCCTGTCTAAAACGTACAGATCGACACAGTGCTTATTTATCTTATTGATCACCTGTGTTTTACAGATTTATGATATACATCCCCAGCTTGTCGAACGCCAGCAGAGATTTAAGGTAAAACAGGAGTATGTGAACGAATTTGAAGAGAATTCGCAGCTAAAGGAATTATGCGATAATGATCCTGTCAGGCATATATATTATACCGGGTTTGATATTGATAAAATGTATGCTATGGCGGATTTTGCTCTTGGGAGAGGTATCACTGTCAACGATTTCTATTTTGCCAGAGAGATAGAGGGATTATGGGAGAATATGGAGAAGGCACTGCAAAATGAAGAGAGATCCAGCCTGTTTATTATTCCCAAATCTATGATGGACGAATACAGTGAATATGATGAGCTTGAATTATATGATATAGGCGATTATATGGCAGGACGGTACAGATGAGTGTACAAAAGGCCTGAAAGGTAGTAAAATAAATATTTCGGTATAAAACGCCCGGTTATAAAGGTATGGAGTGAATGCACGAGCCCCGAGTGTGAAGGATATGGAAAAACAACCGCTTTTGAATACATATGTGAATAATGTGAGCATGGCTGAGGCTCTTGATATCATCTGCCAACTGGTCGATTCAAAGAAGAAATCCTATGTCGTGGCCATAAATGTGGACGTGGTCATAAAGATGGAAAAGGATAAATACCTCAAAAGGATCACCGACAGAGCGGATCTGACCATAGTAGACGGTAAACCGCTTGTCTGGTTTGCCAGCTGGCACAGGAGACCGGTGAAAGCCAAGATCAGCGGCTCGGACCTTGTTCCTGAATTATGCAAGGTGGCTGAAAAAAAGGGATATACTGTATTTATCATAGGGGGCAAAGACGGTACAGCAGAAAAGGCAAAAGCAAACCTGGAAAAGGAATTGAATGATATAAATATAGTCGGAACCTACGCTCCTCCGATGGGCTTTGAGAAGGATGAAGCTGAGCTTGCCAGGATCAATACAATGATAAGTGAGGCGCATCCGGATATCCTCATTGCATGTTTCGGGTGTCCGAAGCAGGAGAAGTGGGTCTATGAGAATTACAGGAAATATGATGCGAAGATAACTATCTGTGCCGGTGCCACTGTTGATTTTCTGGCAGGCGAGATCAGCAGGGCTCCCAGATGGATGAGTGAGCATGGCCTGGAGTGGATATACAGACTGGCACAGGAGCCGAAAAGGCTTTTCAGGAGATATCTCATCGAGGATATAAAGATCTTTGGACTTGTGTGGAAGTACAGGAAATAGCTGATGTAAAATGATTATAGCAGTTGATTTAACATCCTTATCCTGGCACCTGACAGGTATAGAACGGTATGCCATGTGTGTCACGGATAAGATGATCGATCTGGATCGGAAAAACAAATATATACTGATCTTCAGAGATAAGATCACACCGGTATATTCGGACAGGATCGACGGAAAAAGAGTAAAGGCCGTAGTCCTTCATGGAGATAAC
Organism: uncultured Lachnospiraceae bacterium; assembly: GCA_947165275.1. Taxonomy (GTDB): domain Bacteria; phylum Bacillota; class Clostridia; order Lachnospirales; family Lachnospiraceae; genus NK4A144. The sequence continues at coordinate 5,371 of CAMUZQ010000049.1, forward strand.
AAGCTTTTTTTCCTCCAGATAACGCTGACTAAAGCGCTGAAGAGGATCAGGGCAGATAAGTATATATTCTTTGCTTTTACCGGTCCGGTACTATTTAATAAGCCCGGGATCATTAATACGATCCACGACATGGGAGCCTGGGATTCTGCTGATGAGATGACGGCTCTCAGTAAATACTATTTCAGATTATCATATCGCCGGGCAGTCCGGGCAGCTGAAAAGATCATAACCGTATCCTCCTTTTCAAAGGGAAGGATACATGAGATCCTCAAGGTGCCGAATGAGGAGATAGAGGTTATTCATTCCGCGGTATATGGTGAGATATATAATGGTGAGGCGGTGCCTTTCGATGTGGTGAAAAAAGAATACGGACTTCCTGAGAAATATATCATGACATTGTCGACACTTGAACCTCGGAAAAATATGAAAATACTGTTGGAAGCCTTCGATGATATAGCGGATAAGGTTGATTACAGTCTTATCCTCGTAGGGCGAAAAGGGTGGAAGATGGATGATGTACTTGAAAAATATGGTACAAAGAAGAGGATCCATGTCACGGGATTTGTCAGGGATGAACACTTGTCTGCGATTTATAAGAATGCAATGTGTTTCGTCTTTCCGTCCCTATATGAGGGCTTTGGGCTGCCTCCAGTAGAAGCTCTTGCTCTGGGGACTCCGGTGGTCTCGTCTGATGCAGCCTCTTTGCCTGAGGTTCTCATGGATCAGGCGGTTTATTTTCACAATAATTCAGTCGGGGAATTAAAGAATATCTTACTGAATCTGGAGGATAACATCAGTTCAATGCCTCATGGATTAAATCCCGAGCAACTGCATAACTATAGTTTTGATACTGCAGCAGCTAAAGTTATAGAGCTGCTGGATAAGGGGAATACTAAATGATCATAACGAAAACGCCCTTCCGTATGAGCTTCTTTGGAGGCGGGACGGATATGGAGAGCTTTTTTCGCAGGTATGGGGGAGCTGTCCTCAGTACAACCTTTGATAAATACTGCTATGTGACGGTTCGGCATCTGCCGAGGTTTTTTGATTATACGACAGAGCTTGCCTACTCAAAGATGGAAAGGGTCACGGATATAGATGAGATCGACCATCCTGCAGTCAGAAATGCCATGAAGATGCTTGATATGCATGAGATCAGGCTCACCTATGAGGCGGATCTTCCGGCCCGCTCAGGTCTGGGGACCAGCAGCTCCTTCGCAGTAGGCATGCTTAATGCTTTTCATTGTCTGAAGGGGAGGTATGCGGATAAAAAGAAGCTTGCGGATCAGGCCATCTATCTTGAAAGAGAGCTTTGCGGGGAGGCAGGCGGCTGGCAGGACCAGATAGCGGCCAGCTTCGGCGGTCTGAACCGTATCGAGTTCAATCAGGATGGGACCTATGATGTCAAGCCTGTCATCATCCATCCGCAGAGAAAGGAGCAGCTGAATAATAACCTTCTCATGTTTTTCACCGGATTCACAAGATTCAGCTCTGAAATGCAAAAAGCCAATGCTGCCGGATATGCTGAGAAGATCAGACAGCTGCAGCAGATGTATGAGCTTGTGGATGAGGCTGAGAAGATACTGGAGGACAGGGACAGTGATCTGGATGAGTTCGGGCGGCTCCTTGATAAGACCTGGAGACTGAAAAGACAGACCGGGGGAGCTATCACTACAAGCTCTATCGATGAGATCTATGAGAAGGGTATATCCGCCGGAGCGCTGGGGGGGAAGCTCCTTGGGGCCGGCGGCGGAGGCTTCCTTGTTTTCTATACGCAGCCTGAGAGCAAAGCAGCGGTAATGGAGGCGATGCAGGATCTTTTGTATGTGCCTTTCCGCTTTGAGGACAGCGGGACGCAGGTGATACATTATACACCTGAGATGTATGAGCCGAAGGAATGATGGCTATGGAGAAGCTGATGGATGAAAGATTAAGGAGACATGTAGATCTGCTCATGGAGAGATACCCGGCTCTGGAAGGCTGCAGACCGGGTATTATGGCAGCATATGAGATCCTGGAGGAGTGCTATTCCTCTGATCATAAGCTTTTGATAGCCGGCAATGGCGGATCTGCAGCGGATGCCGAGCATATCGCAGGTGAATTGATGAAAAGGTTCATGAATCCCAGACCGGTGCCGGGAGCTTTTGCTGATAAGCTGATAGAGATCGATCCGGAGAGAGGACCGGGGCTTGCCCGCAATCTGGAGAGAAGCCTTATGGCTATCCCTCTTGTAGCTCATGAGGCGCTAACTACAGCCTATATCAATGATGTGGACGGACTGGGGGTTTTTGCCCAGCAGCTGTATGGATTCGGGCGCAGGGGGGATGTTTTCCTTGGGATCTCCACCTCGGGTAATTCAAAGAATGTAATGAGTGCTACTGTAGTGGCACGGGCTCTTGGCATCAGGGTGATCGGGCTCACCGGAGCAGGAGGAGGGGAGCTGGCAAAGGTTTCCGATGTATGCATAAAGGTTCCTGAAACCGAAACCTACAGAATTCAGGAGCTGCATCTGCCTGTCTATCACTGTCTTTGCCTGATGCTTGAAGACTGTTTTTTCGGATGAGGATATATATATGAAAACTGTGATCATGGCCGGGGGCAGGGGGACAAGGATCTCTGAGCTCTTCCCGGATATACCCAAGCCCTTGATACCGATAGCTGATCCTGATGGGGTGGAGAAGCCTGTCCTGCAGTGGGAGATCGAATCTCTCGCAGCGCAGGGCTTTAATGACATCATACTTACTGTTTCTCATATGCATGAGAAGATATCATCATATTTCGGTGACGGCTCGGTTTTTGGAGTTCATATAGAATATTTCGTGGAGGAGGCTCCCCTTGGGAATGCAGGCGCTTTGTTTAAGCTCCGTTCTGTTCTCGGCGGGGAGCCTTTTCTCTTGCTGAATGCCGATGCGGTATTTGAGATTGATTTCAACCGTATGGTTGAGTATCACAGGGCCAAAGGAGCAGCTGTGACCTTATTCACCCATCCTAATTCACATCCCTATGACAGCGGTCTCGTGATCGCTGATGAGCAGGGCGTCGTACTCAGATGGCTGACTAAGGAGGATGTCAGACCGAGGTATTACAAAAACAGGGTGAATGCCGGTCTGCATGTCATTGATCCGTCCGTACTCGATGGAGCCGGGATAGATGCGGATCGTGTCGGTGAGACGGATGCGGATGGCAGGATCATCAGGGTCGATCTCGACCGTCAGATCCTGAGGCCCCTGTGCGGTACCGGACGTATGTATTGCTATGACAGCCCTGAATACGTGAAGGATATGGGGACGCCGGACAGGTTTCATTCTGTTTCTGCTGACTTTGCAGGCGGTATAGTGAAAGCGAGGAAGCTGACTGATCCGCAGCGCGCCATCTTCCTTGATCGTGATGGCACGATAAATAAATATGTCGGATTTTTACGTTCTATCGATGATTTCGAGCTTCTCCCCGGTGTCGCAGAGGCGGTCAGGATAATCAATTCCTCCGGCTATCTGGCTATAGTAGCGTCCAATCAGCCTGTGATAGCGAGAGGCGAGGTGACGGTTGATGAGCTTAATGAGATCCATAATAAGATGGAGACTCTTTTAGGCGCTGAGGGGGCGTATCTGGATGCGATATATTATTGTCCGCACCATCCTCATAAGGGATTTGAAGGTGAGATCCCTGAGCTGAAGATCGACTGTGACTGCAGGAAGCCGAAGCCTGGTCTCCTGCTCCGTGCTTCTGCGGATCTTAATATTGACCTGAGCCGGTCCTGGATGATCGGTGACAGCGAGAATGACATAAGGGCCGGCATAAACGCCGGCTGCAGGACAGGCCTTATCGGCAGCTGGCAGTTCGGACAGGATATCGCGGGGGAGAGTCTTTTGGATGCTATTGGCAAGGTCCTATCAAAATGCGAATATGAAAGAGTATGCGAATTGCAGAAGAACGCTTCAGGAAGCAGGTAATGTGATTTCCGCGAAACTCAGGATAGCACAGGAGCAGATAAGACTTTTCGGTTTAGAGTAATCGGAAAAATGAGGATCAGAAATGAATTTGACGACCGGAAGCCGGGAACTGACAGACTATATGCTATGGTCATTAAAATTTGTTACTCATTCTGAGTATGTAGATTGGTGAAAGATATATGGATAACATATGGAAAGACAACAACTGGCTGATGAACGGGATGTAAATGTTGGATCATTCTATAGATAAAGAAAAATATACTTATGTATTTGACGTGAGCATAATAGTGATCATGTACGATCCGGATCCGGACAAGCTCTATAGGACACTGGATTCGATCCTCATACAAAGAAACATCAGATATGAAATCATTATCTGCGATGATGGCTCACGAAACCGGCTGGAGCAGGAACTTCTGTCTTTTTTTTCAAAGAAGAGATTCAACTTATATAGCCTGGTTTTTAATGACACGAATCACGGAACTGTTTCAAACTACTGCTCCGGACTGGAAAAGGCAAGAGGAAGGTATAGTAAAGTCATCAGTCCCGGGGATTATTTCACAGATGAGAATATATTATCTGAATGGATCAGGTTCATGAAGAACCGGAGAGCAGAATGGTCCTTTTCAGATACATATTATTATAGCCATGAGGGCAGGAAACAGCTGTTTCTCAAAAAAAGGGCGCATCCACAGATCATATTACCATACTTAAAAGGTAAGAAGAAAAAGTGTATATGGAATTATGTGGCTTTGTGGGATTATGCTAATGGGGCCGCAATTCTTGGGACAACTAAGATACAGTTGGCGTATTGCAGGCTACTCAGGGAAAAGGGTGTCATTTATGCCGAGGATCTCATATATCAGCTGATGATGTTTGATGGGAGAGTCGGATGCTATTTCCCAAAACCGGCTGTTTGTTATGAATACGGTACGGGAATATCTTCATCGTGCGATCCGGTGTGGAGAAAGAGACTGAGGGATGATCGTAATACGACTGTACTAATCATGCAGGAGAAGGAGGATCTGACGGATTTTCAAAAATATATTATCAAAGCCCTAAAACGTAATAAGAAGATAGAGAAGCTTTTCATCCGGGGTAAACTGTACCGCTGGCTGAAGTGGCATATCTTCCCCAGACTCACGAAAATCCCGAAAGATATGGTGAAATAAAATGCAGGTAAAAAGATACAGGTTCCATAGACATAGGAATAACCATGGGAATCTCGTGGCACTGGAAGAATTAAAAGAGATCCCTTTCAATATTAAACGTGTGTATTATGTATATAATACGGATACCGGTGCTGTCAGGGGGTGTCATGCTCATAAGAGACTTCAGCAGGTTTTTATCTGTGTCCATGGAAGCTGCAGGATAAAGCTTGATGATGGTGAAGAGACGGAGATCATCACTCTCGATAGACCGGATGAGGGAATATATGTTTCCGGTAATGTATGGCGGGAGATGTTTGATTTTTCTCCGGATGCTGTCCTGCTGGTGCTGGCTTCTGAAGCATATGACGAGACCGACTATATCAGAGATTACGATGAGTTTCTTCGATATGAATCTGATCGCGGAGACGTTTGAAGTGTGCGGATTATATGATCAGTAAGAGCGACTGAAGAAATGCCTGTCCGGCGGGGATGAAAAAGATGAAATTGAGGAAGCTGAAGACAGAGGACGCACCGTTGATGCTGGAATGGATGCATGATGATGAACTGGTACATTATCTCAGGCATGACTTTGCAGGAAATACTATAGATGACTGTATACTTTTTATAACAGAAGCTCAGGATGAATCTGAGAGCATACATCTGGCGGTTGCAGATGATAATGATGAATATATGGGTACAGTCAGCTTAAAGCATATACAGAAAAACACTGCGGAATTTGGGATTGCACTGCGCTCCTGTGCCCGGGGTGACGGGTATGCGGTGTTCGGCATGGACGAGATCATAAAATATGGATACCGGACACGCGGGATCGATACTGTGTATTGGTGCGTGGATCCCGATAATCAGAGAGCAGTCAGCTTTTATGAGAAATATGATCATCATGGATGTGAAATTCCAGAAGAGGCTTTGGGATATACGGATGATGAGAAGCGCAGGTATCTATGGTACCGGGTGCGGAGAAAGATGGTAAGCGATGAAGCGCCAATATGAGCTGACTGTCATTATTTCCTGCTACAATCAGGAGAGATATCTTTCTGAGACGATCGGCTCGGTTTTCGATCAAAAGGTAAGTTTCCCCTTCAAGGTCATTATTACGGATGATAATTCATGCCTTGACCGGAGCAAAGATGTCATCCAGGATCAGGCAGAAAGGCATGCCGATATTTTTACGATATTTGCAGAGCAAAACGGTGGATATCTGAGGAATATCATGAGGGCGCTGGAGAAGACTGATACAAAGTATTTCTGTCTCCTGGATGCGGATGATTACTGGACTGATCCATATTTTCTGCAGCGTGCATATGAATATATGGAATCACATGATGATTATTCTGTTTATGAATCTAATGTAGAAGTGATAGCTGAAGATGGCAGATCACAACATTTATTTATCTCTTCCCGGAATAAAGCGGGCACTTATTCAAAAGAGATGCTGCTGAATAACCGATCGGTTCCTGTCACGCAGACCACAGGGATGTTCCTTAGAAACTGTATATTCATAAATGGTATTCCGGAGGTGATGGAAAGAGCGGTCGGGACACGGTCTGAGAGATCCTTTGAGGGTGATACAGGAAGATTCATGATGCATCTGAAATATGGCCCGGCGTATTATGACAGCAGGGTTGCCGGAGTTTACAGATTGACGGAAGACGGTATATGGAACAGCCTGAGCGCTGCAAAGAAGCAGCTTATAGCAGCCCGGATGCAATCGGACTATCATCAATATTATGGCTCGGATGTGGATTTTTTCGTCAACAGGGCGTATAAGCTTTTGCAGGCATATCTTTTTGAGAAGCAGAAGGAATTAGACGGTCTGGATAAGCTGGATGAATTCATTGATGAATACGAGAAGCTGATGTTAGATGATGTTTATGGCTTCTGCAAACAGTATGAAAACAAGATCGTTGCGGGAAAAAACAGACTCAGGAATAAGATCAGGCAGACAGTGAGGATCCTTCGGGCATGACTGGTTTCAGGGAAAGAGAAAACGGGTATATGACAGGAACAATCAGAAAAAACACTTTCCTGAACCTCCTGATATCGCTCATCAGGTATCTTTATCCTGTGATTGCATTTATCTATATTGCAAGAGTTCTGCATCCTGAAGGGCTGGGAAGAGTTGGTTATGCAGCGGCATTTTCAGCTTATTTTGTTATGATCGCAGGGCTTGGAATGCCGATCTATGGAATGCGTGTGGCATCTGTCCGGAAAAAAGAGCTTCCTGTTCTTACAGGCGAATTATTCCTGATACGTACGATCTTCGGCTTGGGTTCATGTATGCTGTTCCTTGTTTTGGTCCTTTTGACGCAGAATTATGACAGAGGATTATTTCTTATCTTTGGCCTGAGTATTCCGGCTGCAATACCTGAATGTGAATGGCTGTATAAAGGGGTGGAGGATTACTCCGTCTTAGTCTGGATCGGGACTGTGAGCCGGATCGTTGGTTTCCTGGCTTTATTTTTTCTTGTGAAGGATGGATCTGATGTACATGTCTATGCGTGGATCAATGTCATTATTGGTGCAGGGATCAGTATCTCGGAATTTGTGATCGCGGATCGGAGATGGAACCTGCAGGTATGCCGGAATAGTTTTGGAATAATAAGAGCCGGAAAGATGGGACAGGTGGTCCTGATGCATCTTCCGGCTCTTTTGCTATTCTTCCTTATGTCCTGCGCTGTTACAATATACAGCCACACGGATACGGTTATGCTGGGGGCAATCAAAGGAACGGAAGAAGTCGGGATCTATTCCTGCGCTGCAAAGGTAAAGATGGTCCTGCCTGTCATTACCGGATCTTTATGGGCAGCAGCCTTACCGAAGGCAGCGGATCTCTGGCAAGGCAGGGACAAAAAGACATTTGAAAAACTTGCAGACAGTTCATTTCATACCGTGCAGGTTATCATCACACCGCTGGTTCTGTATTTTGTACTGTTCGCCGGGCCATTTATCGGAGTGATCGGCGGTGAGGAATACAGCGCTTCTGTGCTTCCCATGCAGATGCTTGTGCTTGCGATTCTTCCGATAGGTGTCAGTAATATTGCCGGAGGACAGGTTTTGATCGCGGCGGGTATGGAGCGGAAGCTGTTTCAGGCAGAAATAGCCGGTGCCATAAGTAATATCATTATGAACGCGGCCCTGATTCCGGTTTTGAGCGTTTCCGGGGCTGCGATCGCCACAACGATGTCAGAAGTGTTTGTGGCTGCTGCAGCGATGATTCATGTCAGGAGACTTATAAATACGAGAGCATTTGATTTCGGAACTATGAGGAATGTGCTGATCGGATGTCTGATTGCCTCAGTCAGTGTATTTGTGCTTTTAACTGAATGGTCCGATATTGTTAAAATGGCTGTATCGTTCGTCGGGTTCTTTTTCTTGTACGGCATTGTTATGATCTGTTTGAAGGATGAGCTTTTTCTGGATCTCCTGAAGACAGTGAGAGGGATTTATAGAAGGATACTGCCGGAAAAGATCCGAAGAAAGAACAGAATAATTCGTAAAAAGATAAGGTATCTGTGCTTACGGATGAGGGCGATGCTGTTTGGAAATGGCTATGCGTATTTCTGTCCTTGTTGTGGGATCAAGGTTCCCGGATTTATATCAGGCAGATATACGGATAGACCGGAAATGTTTGATCCACAGAGATATGCGGGACTGAAACAGGAAATCATCTGCCCGATCTGTGGGTCTGCACCACGGCATAGGATCCTGGCAGTCTGGTGTGAAGAGCATAAAGATAAGATAGGCGGGGAGATTTTATATTTTGCTCTGGAAGAAAGCATGCGTATGTGGATGAAAAGACACAGGAAAAGATATGTGTCTGCAGATTTGAATCAGCCTGCGGATCTGAAGATAGATATCCAGCAGATGGATATGCAGGATAACTCCTGGGACTGGATATTCTGTAATCATGTCCTGGAGCATGTGACTGATCATAAAAAGGCGCTGCGGGAGCTGTATCGCGTATTGAAACCAGGTGGACAACTGATCATCTCGTTTCCGATAGATGAAGTGAATAAAACTATGATCGAGGATGTCTCGGCATCCAGAGAGGAAAGGATACGGAGGTTTGGGCAGGCTGATCACTACAGGGTTTTTGGAAGGGACAGTGAGGAAATGCTGCAGAAAGCCGGTTTTACTGTGACAAGGATCGAGAGCCGGGAGGCAGATGGATCGATCCTGCCGGTTGTCGGACCGGCAGATTATGATGTAAATTATCTTTTCTTGTGCGGAAAGTGCGGGTTTGAACGGGATCCAGGTTGATGTCACAACGGATAAGGCATTTTTTCATGAACTTTCTATAGAAAGAAAGTTCTACTCAATAACAAGAAGGGCGAGATCGGGGCGAGATAATGCCTGAAAACCGCGTAAAGTCAGTGATATCAGCCTTCGACGGAGTGTTTTCTCAGTGAAATCTGATGATTTTTAATAAACGACCTAATAGTATCACTAAAAAACAAAAAACGGCCTTGAAATCAATAAACGAAACATTTTGTATAGAAGCTGGCTTTGGACTTGACGATAATCCCTGCACGTGATAATATTACACAACACGGAGGATTTACATATGAGCAGATGGTCGGTGCGTATAGAAAGCGTTGTTCTCGATGATTTCAAGAATGTCAAGCATGGCGAGATCAATCTGGAGAATAAGAAGAGCGCTTACAGGGCAAGCGTTCTTGGTTTGTATGGTCAAAATGGGTCTGGAAAGACAGCACTGATTGATAGTATTGGTATTTTGAAGCTGGCTCTTTCAGGAAGTAGAATTCCTGCCAAGTATGCTGACTATATAAGCATAGGTACAGATTCCGCGTCTCTGAAATTTCAGTTTCTCGTAAAAAAAGGAGAAGCTCAGTATCATGCATGGTATGAATTCCGTATCAGGCGAGATCTTCGTCAGGAAGATTATGCTCCTCAAAATATAGAAAACTCTCTGAATCCTATGTCGAAATACAGAGTGACCCTCTATGATGAATGCCTGCGGTTCCAGTATTGTGATGAGAACGTCAAAATCCGTATGGCTTCTTTGATTGATACAAAGACCGAGGAAGTTTTTTTGCCTAAATCAAGGTACAATGAGCTAGTAGGGACTGATAAAAAGACATCAACAGATATTTATGTTGCATATAAATTGGCAGAGGAGAGGTCATGCTCATTTATCTTTTCGAGGCAGTTGGTCAATACCGTCAGAAAGAATTGTAGTAATGTCATCTATACAGACTTGATTAATAGTCTGTTAACATTCGGTACCAGGGAACTGTTTGTAATTAATACAGATACATCTGGGTTGATAAGCTTAAATGCTCTTCCAATTGCCTTTAAGTATAAATATGATGATGAGCCAAAAGAGACATTTGGTCAGCTTGCTATACCACTAAATGAATCAGTACTGGTGCCGATGGAGCTGGTAGATGTTGTCAGAGAATTGATGAGCAATATGAATATTGTTCTGGAGCAAATAATTCCCGGACTCAGCATAAAGGTATATGAATTGGACACTGAGCTGTCTAAGGATTCAAAACCAGGAAAGCGTTTGCAATTGATGTCGGAGAGAAATGGAAAGGAAATTCCTCTTAAGTACGAGTCTGAAGGTATCAAGAAAATAGTTTCAATTCTTCAGCTGCTTATAGTTGTTTACAATTCGGAATCAATCACTTTGGCGGTTGACGAGTTGGATGCAGGAATTTTTGAATATCTGCTTGGGGAATTATTAAAGGTCATTTCGGAAAAGGGAAAGGGGCAGCTTATTTTTACGTCCCACAATCTGCGCCCACTTGAGACAATAGACAAGGGCTTCATTGCGTTTACAACAGTTAATCCGGAGAACAGGTATATCAGATTTGTAAATGTAAAAGGAAACAATAACCTGAGGGATTTCTATTACCGTGACATAACACTTGGAGAGCAGACGGAACCTGTTTACGACCCCACAAATAATTATGAGATAATGCTTGCGCTTAAGGAAGCAGGTATAGCATATGACTCGTAAGAAAATACTCCTTGTAATAGTTGAGGGACCGTCGGATGAAACAGCACTCGGGTATGCTCTTTCGCAGGTGTATGACAGGGAACAGGTATATATTCAAGTAGTACATGGTGATGTAACCACAAAATATCGCGTTTCATCTTCCAACATAGTAACCATGGTTGGAAATGAGGTTAAGAAATTTCTGGATAATAATCCGTTTAAAGCATCGGATTTCAAAGGAATCATTCATATTGTAGATATGGACGGTGCATTTGCCCCGGATGAAGTTATTATTGATGATCCTGAATGCGAAAAATGCTCTTACTCAGATACAGAGATTAGGACTGATTCTGTTGACCGTATTAAAAAAAGAAATGCGCAGAAGAGGGAGGCACTATTCAGGTTAATTGGAACGGGAAAAGTGCGGGCAATACCTTATAGAGTCTACTATATGTCCTGTAATATGGATCATGTTTTGTATGACAAACGCAACAGTACCGATGAAGAGAAGGAAAACGATGCTTATGAATTTGCAGCCAGATATAAAGGCGATGTAGAAGGATTTCTCCATTTCATGTGTGAATCCGACTTCTCAGTTAATGATGAATATAAAGAATCTTGGAAATACATAGAAACAGAACGCCATTCGCTTGAAAGGCACAGTAATCTGTGCATTTGCCTGCGGGAGGAACAAGACAGGATAGAAAAGCAATCTATGAAGACTGCCGAAGGAGATGAATAGATCTTAGAGTAAGATCAGATTGGTGAGATTTATGCATCTGAAAATGGCAAAACCAACAAAAACTGAACTTGTTATGGTATTCCTCAATCAGTGGAATCCGGCGCACGGAGCTGATAAGGATTTCCGATACTACCAGGTTGAAGCAGAGGAGATAGCGCAGCAGATTAGAAAAAACAGCAAGCCGGAGAGCGTTGAAAAAGTTGTAAGCAAAGCCATCAAATTCAGAATGGAACTTGAAGGGCTGGAGGAACCTTTTGATGAAGAAGCCTGCAAGAGATATTCCAGTTGGATACTTTCAGCAATAAAGAATCAGAAATAGAACTACGGGACAGCCTATAAGGAAGATATGATCTACAGCACATTCAAAATGCTGTTGAGGCAGAATACGAGAAGATGAGCAAGGCATGTAATCCGTATGGCGATGGCCACGCTTGCGAGAGAATAGCGGATGCACTGGAAGGAGATATAAAAGAATTATTCGAGGTTGACTTGAATGATTTCTGCCCTATTATTGCCCGTGCTGTGGGACACATTTGAATGGATTTATTGAAGGCGGGTATAAGAACTGGCCGGATAAGGAGGATGTATTACGTTATGAACACACAAGACAGGACGTTATTTGTCCGGTCTGCGGATCATTGCCGAGGCATAGGATACTGGCACTGTGGTGCGAAGAGCACGTTGAGTAGCTGAAGGCATCAGAGATCCTCTATTTTGCTCCGGAAGCCGGAATAATGAAATGGATGATGAGACATGGGGTCTCCTGTACATCGGCAGATCTGTTTACGGAAGCAGACCTGCGGCTGGATATTCAGGATACGGGGCTGGCTTCAGAGTCATATGATTTCATCTTCTGTAATCATGTGCTGGAACACGTAGAGGATTTTCGGGCGGCGTTGAAAGAGGTGAAAAGAATACTTCGCAAGAATGGAAGGCTTATATGTTCTTTTCCTATGGATCAAAATGTGGAAGTGGTGGATGAAGCCTCTGATGTTCACACGGATGCAGATCGGATAATAAGATTTGGACAGGCCGACCATAGACGTGTATTTGGGATGAAAGCGGATATTGTTTTGAGAGAATCCGGTTTTAAGGTGGAGACTATCCTTGGAGAAGACTTTCCTGAAAAAATTCTCCCGGTCGTTGGACCGGCAGATTATGATATGAACAGGCTGTTCTTATGCAGGAAATGATCGTAGGATCAGTTTGGCAGGCTCCTGGATGAAACAGAGTATTTCTTGTACGGATGGAAAGGCGTGGTTTATGTGTGATCGAGGAGTACAGGAAGGATTGAACTTTTAAGATGAACTGACGTATAATATCAATAAAAGATTTCAAATGGGGGTACATACGATGAGATTTTATAAGATTGATGATCAGGTTATTATTTCTGACAAGGAGATTTCCGCCGGTACTGAGCTGATCCCGAACACCACGGATGCAGCCGGGGAGAAGCATGTGCCGGTGATCGAGACGGCGGGCGATACTGTTACTGTGAAGGTCGGCTCTGTGGAACATCCCTCGCTGGATGCTCACTACATCGAGTTTATCGTGCTGGTGACGGAATCCGGAATGCAGATGAAATGGCTGAAGCCCGGTATGAAGCCGGAAGCGGTCTTCAAGACGACTGAGAAGGCTGTGGCCGCATACGAGTACTGCAATCTCCATGAACTCTGGAAGGCGGACAATGTCTAAGGAAATGTAAATAAATAATCGCTTGAATTATATAGACAAACTTCATATTGTGTTATATAATATTTTCATACTAATCAAACCACAATATATGGAGAATGTTCACCATGGAATTAGACCTAGAACAGCTTGATGATCTTGTTTTGTTAATTAATAAACACTCGAATGAACAACATAAAAGGATTTATTTTGCAGCACTAGCCCTTATATATGGATGGGGAGGAGAAACACGGATCAAAAAGCTAACGGGAGTAGCGTTGTCCACTCTCCATAGAGGCAAAGAAGAGATTTACAATGAAGAAAGGATCGAAACCAATCGAATACGCAGACCTGGTGGTGGACGCAAGGCTATCGAAGATAATAATCCTGATATTTGTCAATGGATTGAAGAAATAGTTGATGGGGCAACGTATGGGGATCCGTCTAAAGTGATCCACTGGGTATCAACCACATTAAGTCTTCGAAAAATTGCTGATATTGTTACAAAGAAACATAAGGTTCCCATAAGCCACGTCAAGGTAAATCAGCTTCTGTCTGAGATGGGTTATAGTAAACAGCAAAATCAGAAACAGGAACAGGTCGGTATAAAGAGTAAAGA
>CAMUZQ010000050.1 GCA_947165275.1 uncultured Lachnospiraceae bacterium
CCGTTCGGCTTAAGCTGCTCAAAGTAGCAGCAAGAGCTGTTCGTTCAGCACGATATACGACTTTCAAACTGTGCAGCAGTTGCCCATACAAAAAGGAATTCTATGAGATCCTTCAAAACATTCGGGGATTGCAGCCACAGTTAGAATAGCAACAGTTTTCAATGTACATTGACAGTTTCATATGATGATAGGGTTTCAAAGGGGATAGTATACTCTTTTTTGAGGTAATACCCCATACTGTCATCAAAGGAACAGTCTAAAACAACGTATCGGGGACGGTCGTTTTATATTTTAAGTCCCCGTGAATAATTCAGGTTAATGACTGTTCCGGGATATGTTTTTTTCCGGAGTATGACTGGTGTACTTCAGATAAATGCACAGGAAAATGGTCAGAGTCCCGGGACGGCCGCAGACCAGGAAAACAGAAGGAGAGGGAAATGTTAAAGAAACAGAGTATTTTTTTGAAGCTTACGTTAATGTCGGTGCCTTTGGCGATAGCTGCCCTTATTCTCGGGATCTATGCCGGAATATCGCAGATCTCGACTCTTAATGAAGCAAAGACTGTCTATTATGATGAGCTTAAGGGTCTTATAGATGAGATCCTGTCCGAGGACAGGGATTTCTATCAGGCACAGCTTGCCAGTGACAGGGCCCATCTCATGGAGGAGAAGGGAGATACTGACGCAGTTGCAGAGGAGCTCAAGGATTTTGACGATAACAGGGAGCAGGTATATGAGGGTATCGGAGAGATAGACCGGCTGTTTTCAAATGACCTGTATCTTTACAATGAATTCCGTATGAGCGGACAGACAGAATCCGTAGCTTCGCTTGTAGCCAAATCAAAGAATCTAATAGATGCCTGGGATAAGTCGTACGATCCTCATAATCATAATGGAGATTATGACGCACAGTATCCGGCTTTCTCGGCCGCGCGTGAGGAGATCGGAAGCCTGCAGGATATAGTCGAGGAGTATTCCGACTACAAGAATGCCGAGATGGCTTCGAAGATAAGAAATGAAGTTATCCTGATAATGATCGTGGTACTGGTCATAATAGCTCTGCTTCTGGCCTTCGGTATAGGCATCATGAGATATATAACAGGCAGCACAAAGATGATATCAGATTCGCTGTCACATCTTGCAAAGGGTGAATTTGTTCCGATCGACAGGTATACAGACTATGAAGATGAGATCGGAGTCATGATAAAGGATACGAACAGCGTTATCAGCACTCTTCAGGGTATCATTTCCGATGTAAAGGATACTACTGTGACTCTCGGCACATCCTCCAATGACCTCGCTGATACTGCAGGCCAGATAAGCCATACGGCAGATGATGTCTCAAATGCCATCCAGGAGATCGCAAAGGGCGCGACAGAGCAGGCTGACAATATACAGCAGGCCACTGAGAGTGTAGGAAATATCGATGTAGCGGTCACAGGAGTTACTGAGAATACAAACATGCTTGCCGAGACAGCAGGCGAGATGAATACTTCAAGCCAGGCTTCGGCGAATGAGCTCGACAAGCTCATGAGGAGCTCTGAAGAGATGAACAGGAACGTAGAGGAGATAACCGAGGCTATCAATGCTACGAGCGCAGCAGTCAATACGGTCAATGAAAAGGTTGACATGATCACGAATATCGCTTCCCAGACCAATCTTCTTGCTCTCAATGCTTCGATAGAGGCGGCAAGAGCAGGCGATGCCGGACGCGGCTTTGCAGTTGTGGCCACCGAGATAGGAAGCCTTGCTACAGATTCAAATACGACCGCGGAAGAGATAAGGTCTGAGATGGCAAAGCTTCTGGAGCAGTCCGAGCAGGCTACGGCCAAGGCTGATGCAGTCAAGAAGGTTGCCCTGGAGCAGCAGGAGGTCATGCAGGCCACAGTTGACAGTATCCATGAGCTCATCTCAAATATCGAGACAACAGTGAGCGGCGTAGGCTCCATATCAAGCAATGCCGACACCTGTATTTCGGCCAAGGATGTGGTGGTGGATGCAATGGGCTCCCTTTCTGCCATTTCCGAGCAGAATGCAGCTGCATCACAGCAGACCTCAGCTTCCATGCAGGAGCTCAATGCTACCGTCAATGTGCTCGCAGCATCGGCTGATAACCTGAATGAGCTTGCACAGAGGCTCACGAATGATATGTCCTTCTTCAAATAAGGGCGGCTCCTAAAAAAACTCAGATACGGGGTATATACCATATATGGTATATACCCCGTATTTTTTTATACCAAATAATGATTTTTTTGTTGAATTAATCATGGAATGGATATAAAATAATTAAGATTTTTGTTTTCAGATTTGCGGAGGAGTTTCAGGATGAAGAAAAAAATCGGAATGAGTCAGACCCTGCTTGCGATCGGTGTTATGCCGATGCTGCTGCTTGCTTTGGTTCTGTGTATTGTCACTGCTGTTAATACTACAAAAAACTTGGAAAAAGACACCTATGAGAAGCTGGCTGTAGCGGCTGACGGTCTCAGACTGTATTATGAGTGGGATATCATCAATGCCGGTGAGCCTGCTTATGAGCATGAATATGTGGATTCCCTCAAGGCAGACGGGATAGAGCTTACGCTTTTTATGGGTGATACCCGGTTCATCACTTCTGTATTAAAGGATGACGGTCAACGTAATGAGCAGACGCAGATGGACCCTGCGATCTGGGCCAAGGTCAAGACAGGACAGATCGTACAGGCTGATCATGTTCCGGTAGGAGGCCATGATTTCTATGTGCATTATGAGCCGGTATATGACGGAAGCAATGCCATAGTGGGTGCGGCATGGGCCGGAGAATCCGAGGAAAAGGTCACTTCAGCCATCAGGTCCGCCATAATCTCAATGGTGATAATGACCGTGGTGCTCATCATCGTTATCGCTGCAGTGGTTTTCCTGCTTGCAAGAAATATAGTGACTGTGATCGATAAGATCAGGGGTGAGCTGGGCCTCCTTGCCCAGGGCGATATCACAAGCCATGAGCATCCGCGTGCAGGTATCAGCGAGCTTAGCGAGATAGCAGAGGATACCGTCATAGTCAGGAGAAAGATAAAGGCCATAGTCGTCGATATCCTTGAGGATATGAAGGAGCTTCATAAGGATATGGATGATGTCGAGGGCGGGATAACCACAGTCAATGCCGCTACCGACGGGGTGGTTCAGGCTGTTGATGATCTGTCAAAGGGATCCATGGACATGGCTGAATCAGTACAGAATACCCAGGTCAATATGATACAGATCGGAGATGATATCGATAATATAAAAACTCTTGCGGATGAGGCTGCGGCCTATGCAAAGGAGGTCGATGCTGAGAATTCCAACGCTCAGACAGCACTTGATGAGCTTATGAAGGCAAATACGGATACGATAGCTGTTTCCAGGTCGGTTGTGGACGGCATCAATTCCTCTTCCGAGGCTGTAAAGAAGATAGCGGAGGCTGCATCAGTGATCGAAAGCATAGCAAGCCAGACAAATCTTCTTTCGCTCAATGCTTCGATAGAGGCGGCAAGAGCCGGAGAGGCAGGCAGAGGCTTTGCGGTAGTCGCAGGGGAGATATCAAGCCTTGCTTCCCAGTCTGATCAGTCCTCCAAGGAGATAAAGGCTATCGTCGATGAGATCATAGCTACATCAAACAAAAATGTGGAATATGCCGGACAGATCTCCGAGGCTGTCAATAATGAAGGCGTTGTCCTGAATCAGGTCAATGACAGCTTTACGGTTGTAAATGAAAAGGTAGAGGGGACTGTTGCAGCGATCCATACCATAGCTGAAAAAACACAGAAGCTTGATACAGCCAAGGCCCAGGTTCTTGATGATGTAAGCTCGCTCTCATCCATTTCGGAGGAGAATGCCGCATCATGTCAGGAGACCAATGCGTCCATGGAGGAGATAGGTGCTTCGATACAGACCATAAAGGAGGAGTCGGACAAGACTCTTGAGATCACTAATATCCTCGAAAAAGCAATATCCGTATTCACCATAGATTATGTCGAGGATACGGACTGAGAAGAAAATAGATCTTACAGGAAGACGGTAAAATGGCAGCTGGATTTGATAATGCAAAATATGAGCGGATACAATCCGCTCATATTAAAGAGAGAATAGAAAAATTTGACAAGCTTTATCTTGAATTCGGAGGGAAGCTTTTTGATGATTATCATGCATCAAGGGTCCTTCCGGGCTTCGAGCCTGATTCCAAGCTCAAAATGCTTGCAAATCTTAAGGATCAGGCGGAGATAGTCATCGTCATATCGGCCGATGCGATCGAGCAGAATAAAACAAGGGGCGATCTGGGTATCACTTATGACAGCGATGTACTGAGACTTGTGGAGAATTTCAGGAACATGGACTTTTATGTTTCATCCGTTGTCATAACGAAATACACAGGACAGGCTGCCGCTGATAAATTCAGACAAAAGCTTGAAGCTCATAATATAAACAGTTATCTCCATTATGTCATAAACGGATATCCCGGAGATGTCAGCAAGATAGTATCGGATGAAGGATATGGAAGGAATGAATATGTCCATACGACGAGACCGCTTGTGGTGGTCACGGCGCCGGGACCCGGATCGGGCAAGATGGCCACCTGTCTTTCACAGATCTATCATGAGCATAAGCGCGGCATCACAGCGGGATATGCCAAATTTGAAACCTTCCCCATATGGAACCTGCCTCTTAAGCATCCGGTGAATCTTGCATATGAAGCAGCTACAGCGGATCTTAATGATGTCAATATGATAGATCCCTTTCACCTTGAAGCCTACGGTGAAACGACTGTCAATTACAACAGGGATATCGAGGTATTTCCGGTTCTCAAGGCTATGTTTGAGGAGATCCTGGGTGAATGTCCATATAAATCCCCTACGGATATGGGCGTCAATATGGCCGGAAAATGCATCCTGGATGACGCAGTCTGTCAGGAAGCCTCAAAGCAGGAGATAATACGAAGATATTTCAAGGGAGTCTGTGATCTCAAGCTCGGAGATGTGAGCCCGGAGGTGGTCATAAAGCTCGAGCTTCTGATGAAGCAGGCGGGAGTCACCACTGAGGACAGGAAGGTTGTGATCTCAGCAAGAGAGCGCATGGAGGAGACAGGCACGCCCTGCGCAGCCATTGAATTACATGACGGCAGGATAATGACAGGACGCACAAATGATCTTCTGGGCGCCGTAGCCTCCTGTCTGATCAATTCCCTTAAGCTCAATGCCGGGATACCCCATCCGGTCCATCTCATAAGCAGGGAATCCCTGGAGCCCATACAGACCCTGAAGACCCAGTATCTGGGAGCGCATAATCCAAGACTTCATACGGACGAGATGCTGATAGCCCTTTCGGTTTCTGCAGCCACTGACGAAAAGGCAAGGCTTACACTGGAGCAGCTCCCCTATATGAGAGGCTGTGAGGCGCATTCCACCGTAATGCTTTCCTCTGTTGACGAGGGAGTTTTCAGGAAGCTGGGGATACATCTGACCTGCGATCCCGTGCTTCCTACTGCAAACCGCTCGGATGATGTGAGGAAGCAGGAAGGCAGTAAACAGGTGAAGTCATGACAGGTAATGATATCAAGGAGATAAAAAAGCAGTTCAGTCTGGATAACTGTACTATAGATCATATCTGCGGCTGCTATGTCAATAATGAAAAGGAGAAGCAGGCCGTATCCAGGGATGCCTTTATGAGCCTTTCGGAGGAGGAGCAGCATAAGTACTTTGAGATATTTAAGAAAACCCTGACAGGCACAGCGGGAAAGAATCTCATCGAAATGGAATTTCCGCTGGCTGAGGAGGCTGCAGGCGGAAAGCAGGCGGCTCTGCTGGAATTACGGGACTCCCACCTCGAGGATGAGGCTCTTATCGAAAGCTTCTATGACAAGGTGATAGAGAGCTATGATACGGTGGAGAAGTATTATATCATACTGATCCATGCGATCTATGACATACCCGGCATGACAAAGGACATGATAATAAACGAAGATGCTTCAGAGGGGGTTTTTGATTATATCTGCTGCGCGATCTGTCCCGTAAAGCTTGAGAAGGGGACTCTTTCATATGATCCTGAGGAGAACCGTATAGCTGAAAAGGTCAGGGACTGGATAGTATCCGATCCGGCCCACGGTTTTCTTTTTCCTGAATTTAATGACAGAGCAGCTGATATACACGGAGTTCTTTATTATTCAAAAAAGAGTGAGGTTTTGCAGGACGGCTTCATAGATACGGTGCTCGGCGCCATGCCTCCCATGTCTGCCGGCAATCAGGCTGATTTCTTTAATAATGTCATTACCGAGACTCTGGGTGAGGAGATAAGCCTCGGGGATGTGATGGCGATAAATGATAATGTAAGGATAATGATAAGAGATCATTCCGATGATCCCGAGCCATATCTTATGGACAAAAAGGAGATCCGTAAGGTATTTGAGCGAAGCGGCATCGATAATGAGGTCATGGAGGACTTCGACTGGAAATATGATGAGGTCGTAAAGACAGTGTCCGATGAGGATGATTCGGCCGAGGCCCCTTATGTTCAGGCTACAAATGTCCAGGGAATAAAGAAGATAGATATCCGGACTCCGGACATAGTGATAAAGGTTAATCCGGAGCGTACGGATCTGATAGAGACAAGGTTTATCGACGGCAGGGAATGTCTTGTGATAGCTGTGGATGACAGGGTGGAGATAAACGGCCTTGAGGTTCATACCATCCACAGAAGAGACAGGAGCTGAATGCCTCTTTCAGGCCTGATCAGCGTATAGCAGAGGTGCGGCGATGCGTGAGATGGAATTCAAAATGGAAATTGAATATGAACAGATCAAAGAAGGTGCCGAAGTTAATGTAGATGAGGGGTATCTTCAGGACGGACTTGTGGTATATTATACTATAGTACCTGCTGTCGCCATGTCTGCAAATTATACAAGGCAGGAAGCTCTGAAGTCACGGACCGGGACGGTCACAAACGTAAGGCAGGACAGGGACAGCGGTGCGTTTTACGTGACAGTGGCTTTTGACGGGTAGAAGTATTTAATGGGAACTTACGGGGAGAGATTCAGAAATTCAACATCTTACGAGGAGAGTGTTACACCTCTCATTTGCCGTATCCTTCTTTTCTGTACGCTTTTCATTCCTGTACTCATCATCATGACAAGGCTCGGAGTGGTCCATATCTCCGATTATCTCTTATATTCAGCAAGCATTGCATTGCTTTTTTCGAATCTGGGACCATATTTCCTTTACAAGAGCAATATTTCATCGAATTTCATAAAATATTTTGTATCAATATCGCTTACGCTTTCCGTATCACTGCTGGCATTGCTGCCCGGTGTAGAGATCAGGATGGGCTATCTGGTAGGCGTGACGGTAGCCCTGATCTATCTTGATGTCAGACTTATGGTGGTCTCATCCATCGTTTCCTTTTTTGCGATGAGCACCTCGCTTTTTCTTGCTGCGGCAAGATGGCTTCTTACTACAAACGGGACCATCCCTTCCCTGAATGCGATCGGTGTCCTTTACAGGAATTCGGTGATGGGGACGATCTTAGAGTTCTTTCTGCTGCTGCCTGCATTCTTTGTGGCCTGTATTCTTGCCAGAAAACATCTTATAAGCGAAGAGGAGCTCTATATAGAGCTTTCCACGGAGGAGGAAAGATACAGGCTTGCCTTCGAGGGCTCCAATGATCTGATCTTTGATTATGTATATGATACGGACAGACTGACCTATTACGGCTCAATATCCGACAAGAATGCGGATAATTCCGTGGAAATGAATCTCAGCAACGCCTTTGAGAGACTCTCAAAAGGCGAGCTGGTTCACAGCGATGATATAGGCGATGTCATAAAGCTTCTGAACGGAGAGTCCGAGGATCCCATAAATGTCAGATTATGTGCGCCCACTCCGGGAGAGTATATCTGGATAAGGGTCGAGGGCAGGGTCGTCAAGAAGGGCGAGAAGAAGATCCGGGTTGTCGGAAAGATGACCGATATAACCGAAGAGAAAAAGAAAGAGGAGGATTTTCTGGTAAATGCAAAAAAGGATGCGGCTACCGGTTTTCTTACCTGGGATATAGGAGAGCAGCTGATAGAGCGGCTTGAGGGTGAAAAGCAGCAGAAGCTCTATTACCTTTTCTTCAAGGTGCTCAATCTGGATGAGATCACGGAAAGCTACGGCAGCTTCTTTACCGATGCGATAATCTCCAGGATAGCCGAGACCTCCAGGGCTGTGCTGAAGCCGGAGGATTATCTTTTCAGACTCAATACCTGCACCTTCATCGCGATCATGACCGATACGGATGAATATATGCTTAATATGATCCATTCCAGCCTGGAGCATTCTCTGGAGCATATCTATACCGGCGATGAGGATACGGGCGGACTTGATTATATTGTGCGTTTCACGGCGGATAAGGATGAGCTTCTCAGATTTGTCAGCGGAGAGGAATCCTCTACTGTTGAACCTGTGAAAAAGAGCGGGAATCTGGATTATGATACAGTCAGCTTTACCTTTAATATACTGGAGCATTCACGTAATTTCCCGAAATCCATGATGCTGCTCCTTGAGCATATAGCAAACAAGTTCAATATAGTAAACATACATGTGATGGAACGTGATGATACGCCCGGACTTGAGATCTGTCTTTATGATTTCAGCTCTGTGCCCGGCGGGACCAAGTATAATCAGGGGGACAGGAGAGAAAGCGATACTACAGAGCTTCAGATGACATATGATATGCTTTCAACCAGGGAATATGTGATCATCAACAGCTCCTTCCTTTCAAATTACAGTAATGATACGAGAAATCGCATATCAGACGAGCATACATCACATTTTATTGTACCGATCCTTTCGGCCGGAGAGCTGTACGGGACAGTGGATTATGAGCATCTTAATCTTGACTATGAATGGCCCGAGAGGACTGTAAATACGCTGGTTGAGGTAACACGCTGCATGTCCACCTATCTGCTCCGTGACAGGGCTGATTCGGCAAGCCGCGCAAAGAGTGATTTCCTTTCTTCTGTATCCCATGAGATCCGGACTCCCTTAAATGCAATATCAGGCTTCTCTGAGCTCATGCTTGCAAGCGAGGGACTCGATTCGGAGGCGCGGAGATATGCTACGGGCATCAAGGGCTCAGCAGACAACCTGCTGGCTATTATCAGCGGGATACTTGATTTCTCCAAGATCGAATCAGGAAAGATCGAGATCGTTCATGAAATGTTCAGGCTTTCCGATATGATCTCCGATCTGTACCGCATGACGGTGGTGAGCGTCAGGGACAAGGGCCTTGATTATAATGTCAGCTTCGAGGGCAGGGTTCCTGACGGGATCATAGGTGATGAACAGAGGATAAAGCAGGTATTGCTGAATCTTGTCAGCAATGCCATAAAATTCACCACGGACGGAGAGATAGACGTGGCAGTCTCATATATTCCGGATGAGGAGAGCATAAAAGGCATACTTACGGTATCCGTCAGGGATACGGGAGCCGGTATAAGGGATGAGGATATAGGTCAGATCTTCGAATCCTTCCAATATGGAGATAATGCAAGGCATAAATCCACAAAGGGCGTAGGTCTCGGTCTTGCGATATGCAGGGATCTGCTGCATATGATGAAGGGAGAGATCACCTGCGAATCCACCTATGGTGAGGGCTCTGTATTCAGATTTAATGTCCCGGTGGATATCTTCGATGATTCCCCGGCGGAATTTGACGACGGATTTGCTGAGACAAAGCCTGAGGAGATCTTCCATCTGCCCTTTATATGTCCGAGGGCCAAGGTGCTCATCGTAGATGACAACAAGGTCAATCTTGATGTGGCCAAGGGGCTTATAGGACAGTATCATCCCCAGATCACCACTGCCATGTCCGGTGATGAAGCTCTGAATATCTATTTCAGCGAGCATGATTTTGACATCATATTCATGGATCACATGATGCCGAAGATGGACGGGATAGAGTGTGTGAACCATTTAAGAAGGCTTAATGTGGAAGGGGCGGCTGACGTGCCGGTCGTTGCTCTTACCGCCAATGCGGTCAAGGGGGCCAGAAAGCTTTTCCTTTCCTCAGGAATGGATGATTATATTTCAAAGCCTATAAAGCTCACCACGCTTGCTGAGGTCATGTCAAGATGGATACCGGATAAGTACAAGGAGACTCCCATATGGGATAAGACCTGGGAGGATCCTTCTGAAAGAGAGGATAAGGCGAAGGCTTCCGGAGAGCAGAAGGCTCCTGCGGATATTTATGATTTCTCTGTCCTTGAGGATATGAATCCGGATCAGGCTATCATAAACGTAGGCGGAAGCAAGGAGATATACAGGGAGCTGCTCGCCACCTTTGTGGATTCGGATTCAATGTCTGAAGCGCAGCAGTATTATGAGGCAAGGGATCTTGAGAATTACAGGATAACCGTTCACGGTCTCAAGAGCTCGGCCAGGTATGTGGGAGCCGACAGGCTTTCGGATAAGGCAAAGGAGCTTGAGGACTATTCCAAGAACGGAGACTGGAACGCTATAGACCGTGAGCATCCCAATATCATCCCGATGTACAGGACGGTTGAGACATCCATAAGAAATCTCCTGGGCGGGGCAGATGCAGCATCAGACAATAAGACAGATAAAAATCTGATCTCGATGGAGGAGCTGAGGACAAGGCTCAATGACCTTAGATCCAGTCTTTCGGATATGGATTTTGACAATGCCGCCGATCTGGCCGCCGGTCTTAAGAAGATAAGCTGCGGCGATGACATCATCGATACCGATGTATGGGATGTGGTGCGCATGGTGGAGAATTTCGATTTTGAGGATGCCGAGAATAATATAGCGCCCATACTTGATAAGCTTGACTGATCCTGTCAGACGGAGCCGCCTTAAGACGCCTTACGGCACAGCATAAAAATCAGTTGACAAGGCTTTTAAGTGTAATTATAATTATCGGGTGTGTCAGGACGATAATCGGTGACTGCCGTGTCAACTGTTCACCGGATATCAATATAGAATGAAATCACAGAAAGCATTTACTAGGAGAGAAAAATGGCAAATATCAAATCAGCAAAGAAAAGGATACTTACAAGCGCAAAAAGGACCGAGAGAAACAAGGCTGTACGTTCCGGCGTGAAGACTGCTGTCAAGAAGGTTTATGCTGCTATAGAGGCATCAGACAAGGATGCTGCAGCCGAGGCATTAAAGGCAGCTGTTTCGACCATTGAGAAGGCCGGTTCCAAGGGAGTATAT
Organism: uncultured Lachnospiraceae bacterium; assembly: GCA_947165275.1. GTDB lineage: Bacteria > Bacillota > Clostridia > Lachnospirales > Lachnospiraceae > NK4A144. The sequence continues at coordinate 11,219 of CAMUZQ010000050.1, forward strand.
CACAGGGGAAATGTTGCAAGGAAGGTATCACGCCTTACCAAAGCAGTAAACAAGATAAAGTAAGGATCTTATTATTTCAGGATCTTGAAGATCCCGGAAAATATGGTTTCGGGACTGCTTATGCAGTTTCATGAAACAGATCTGATCTGGCGGCCGATGTTTTAACTCATCGGTCGTCTTTGCAATAATTATAAAAGGAAATTCTATGGACATCAGCCAGGATCATATCAGAAATTTTTGTATAATCGCCCATATCGACCATGGTAAATCAACACTTGCGGACAGGATACTCGAAAAGACAGGCCTGCTTACAGAGCGTGAGATGCAGGAGCAGGTCCTCGACAATATGGATCTCGAGCGTGAAAGAGGCATAACCATCAAGTCTCAGGCCGTCCGTACCGTATATACCGCAAAAAACGGTGAGGAGTACATTTTTAATCTTATCGATACTCCCGGACATGTGGACTTTAATTATGAAGTCTCCAGGTCACTTGCAGCCTGTGACGGAGCAGTGCTTGTGGTTGATGCTTCACAGGGAGTGGAGGCTCAGACTTTGGCAAATGTTTATCTTGCGATGGATCACGATCTGGATGTATTTCCTGTCCTGAACAAGATAGATCTGCCTTCCGCAGAGCCTGACAGGGTGGCTGAGGAGATAGAGGACGTGATAGGGATAGAGGCGCTTGATGCTCCGCGGATCTCCGCAAAGGCCGGCATAGGTATAGATGAGGTGCTTGAAAGCATAGTGAATAAGATACCGGCTCCCTCCGGATCTTCCGAAGAGCCCCTTAAATGCCTTATTTTTGATTCGTTATATGATTCATACAAGGGTGTCATTGTATTTATGCGCGTGTTTGACGGCATGGTCCGTCCCGGGGACAGGATACGCTTCATGGCTAACGGCATGGAGGAGGAGGTCATAGAGACCGGATATTTTGGCGCCGGCAGATTCATACCCTGCGACGGATTAAGCGCCGGGATGGTAGGTTATATCACTGCCTCGATAAAGGATGTAAGAGAGGCGAGAGTCGGAGATACCGTCACTTCATCCGCAAACCCCTGCAGGGAGGCTCTTCCCGGATATAAAAAGGTAAATCCCATGGTATATTGCGGAGTCTATCCTGCAGATACCAGAGAATATCCCAATCTGAGAGATGCGCTTGAGAAGCTGCAGCTGAATGATGCCTCACTTACCTTCGAGCCAGAGACCTCTCTGGCCCTGGGATTCGGCTTCAGATGCGGTTTTCTGGGACTGCTTCATCTGGATATCATCGTTGAAAGGCTGGAGAGGGAGTATGATCTTGATCTGGTGACCACAGCGCCCGGTGTCGTATACCGCGTATACAAGACTGACGGAGAGATGACAGAGCTTACAAATCCCTCAAATCTTCCCGAACCCTCTGAGATCGATTACATGGAGGAGCCTGTGGTATCGGCGGAGGTCATGGTCTCAACAGAGTATCTGGGAGCCATCATTGGTCTGTGCCAGGAAAGAAGAGGCATACAGACCGGAATGGAATATATTGAAGAAAAGAGGGTTTTGCTTAAGTATGATCTGCCTCTTAATGAGATAATATATGATTTCTTTGATGCTCTTAAGTCAAGGTCAAGGGGCTATGCGAGCTTTGATTATGAAATGAAGGGCTATGTCAGGTCGGAGCTTGTAAAGCTGGATATACTTATCAATAAGGAATATGTCGATGCTCTTTCCTTTATCGTATTTAAGGATTCGGCTTATGACAGGGGCTCAAAGATGTGCCAGAAGCTTAAGGGAGAGATCCCGAGACATTTGTTTGAGATCCCCATACAGGCGGCAGTTGGCGGCAAGGTCATCGCAAGGGAGACAGTGAAGGCTGTACGCAAGGATGTGCTGGCCAAGTGCTACGGCGGAGATATAACAAGGAAAAAGAAGCTCCTCGAGAAGCAGAAAGAGGGTAAGAAGCGGATGCGTCAGATAGGCTCCGTCGAGGTGCCCAAGGAGGCATTCCTTTCCGTACTCAAGCTGGACGAGGAGTAAGGGAGCATGAGGGACAGTAAGGACATATCAATATATGTACACATTCCTTTCTGTGTAAGGAAATGTCTTTACTGTGACTTTAATTCGGGAAAATATCCTGATTATATCATCTCTTCCTATATAGATGCCCTGCTTAAGGAGATCGACCGGTGCAGGGAGGTTTTCCGGGGGAGAGAGCTCGCATCCTTATATATAGGCGGAGGCACGCCAAGCTCTGTTCCTCCTTCATATATCGGTCTTGTTTTTGACCGCATATCAGATGTGATCACAATAGAAGACGATACAGAGATCACAATGGAGATAAATCCCGGTACCACGACTGATCAGAAGATAAAGGATTATGTGTCATATGGAGTAAACAGGATCAGCATAGGTCTTCAGAGTGCGCTGAACAGTGAACTGGAGGCTCTGGGCAGGATACATACCTTTGAGGATTTCCTTAGGACTTATGACATCGTAAGGGAGAAAGGGATAGAGAAAGTCAATGTGGACATCATGACCTCTATTCCCCATCAGAGCAGGGAGAGTCTCATAAAGACCCTGGACAAGGTCACTTCCTTGCGCCCGGAGCATATCTCGGCATATTCGCTGATAATAGAGAAGGGAACCCCGTTTTATGAAAGAGGAGCTGAAAAACTGGGAGTTCCATCAGAGGAGGAGTCCTTTAAGATATATAAGCTGACACAGAAGTATCTGAAGGAGCATGGCTATGAGAGGTATGAGATCTCAAATTATGCTCTTAAGGATAAGAACGGCAGTCGTGACAACAGATGCGCAAATAATCTGAGATACTGGGACAGGAAGGATTATATAGGCTTCGGGGCTTCTGCAGCGTCTCTTATCGGATACAGGAGATTTACCAATGTACCGGAGCTGGGGATATATATAAGAGATCCCGGAAGACATAAATCGGAGGATATGCTTTTGCAGCCAAAGGATGCCATGGCTGAATTCATGTTTTTAGGCCTCAGAAAGATCGAAGGCATCAGGTGTGATGATTTCAGAGAGGAGTTCGGAGTCAGAATACAGGAGGTCTACGGCGGGATCATGAAAAAGCATGTGGAGGCCGGGCTTGCTCAGTTTTCCGGGGAGGATGATGATCCCGGACAGAGATTTTATCTTACAGACAGAGGGCTTGACATATCGAATCAGATTATGGCGGAATATCTGTTTTGATGCCTTGACCCTTGATTATTTAAATATTAAAATCTTTTTATACTGACAGACCTGAACGGAGGGGGTTCAATATGAGGGTGGGATTCAAGTATTATCAGGATGAGGACAGGATGGTTTTTGATCCGTCCGTTACTGAGATTCTGCCGGGGACTACAGTTATATCCCCTTATGTCGGAAATATCGAAATGGGGGCCCGGATCCACACTGAGGATTGCAAAAGGGCGATCTCTTTTTTTACTTCAAATTTTGAATTCAGTCACAGAAATTATGTATATTTGAGGATCCTTGACATAAACGGTAACTTCCCCTGGTTTCAGGTGGTGATCTCAGACAGGAGCGGAGACGGCGGTCTTACAGGCTCATTGGAAAAGCTGGATCCCGACAGCGCCTCTGAAGCCAATAAAGAAAGGATAGCTTTTTTCAGCAGCCTGAACAGCTTTCTGAATGAGATACCTATCTATGACGTACCGAATCTTTTCCTGATCAGGCTTACGGATTACAGGGCTCTTTCCGATATGAAGGGGTCTGAGTATGCAGATAAGGCCTTTGAGGAGTCTCTTAATGTCGTCAAGGGAGTCCTGAGGGCTTCGGATGTAGTCGCTCCGGCAGGTGACGGAGTCATCCTTGCCTTTCTTCTCGGAATAAAGGATGACATGATCCTCTGTGACAGAGCCACATCCATCATTTCCTCTTTAAGGATCGCCTGGGGCGCATACAGCGAGAATCTGAAGGAGGTAGTGGCCATCGGTGTATCAACCGTAAAGCATGACGGGGGATTGACCATCTCAGAGCTCTATGCCAAAGCGGAGATCGCGCTGGAAGCTGCGGAGGATAAGCATAAAAACACCTATTCACTCTATTCTGACAATATCAAAAACGAGGAGCAGTGCGTCGGCAAGAATGTATCCCTTCATGATATCGAGCTTGTAAAGAATATTCTCGATCCTATAAAGACATGGGCTTATGCAGTTGACGAGAGGCTTCATCTTATATATAAGAATGATGCCCTGAGCGAAAGGATACCCGGTGAGAGCCTTGGCTACTGTTACAGGCTGATAAAGGGCGCGGGTGCGCAATGCGCCGACTGTCCTCTTCTGAAGTTTGAAAAGGATCTGTCCTCGGTTGATGCCGATGTCTATTCACCCGGTCTTCGCCGCAATATACATACAAGGACGACCAGACTCCGCATGAGAAACAATATAAAGGTGTTTATCATAGCGGATACCAAGGAGGATATCGGTGCCCAGCTGGATGCTCTGAATGAAAGCACCAAGCATTACAATATAGCAATGCAGAAGATCCAGGACATCATATGGGAGGTAGATCTTAATACCCTGCAGTGTATCAGGATCAGGGAAGAGAATATCCTGTCAATGGTGGAAAAGCGGGTTGAGGATTTTGAGGGACTGAGGGATTATTACCTGAACCATGTGGTATATCCTGATGATGCAGAGGACTTCATGTATGCTTCAAGTCCTGCAAGGCTCCGTGAGGCGTCAAGGATAGGCAGGGAGTCCGTGGACAGCAAGGTAAGGTTTCTGTATCAGGACGGAACCTACCACTGGTATTCTTTAAGCGTCATATTCGAAGACGGCAAGGTCTTTCTTATCGCGAAGGATATAAACGATCTGTCACATGACATAGTACAGGACTATGTGACCAGCCGCAGATTCAGGGAGATAAAGACCGATTCGGCTGTCAGGAGCGAGCTTGCGAAGAACTATGAGCGATCCGAGCATGTGAATGAGCTGACAGGGATATATGTATTTGAATATGATGCGGCTGAGAAGGATTATTATCTGAGCACGACATTTGAGAATATGTTTGATGTCACCGAGAGTATGCTCAGCGGGGAGTGGACTCTTCTGGAGGGACTTTCGCCCCATACCGACGACAGGGAAAAGTACGAGAATTTCCTTCACAGGGTCAGATCCGGCAGCGATACACACGAGATCACCATAAGACTTGTGAATAAATACAGCGTAGCTCTCTGGTTCACTATCACGGTACAGACCCTTCAGGGCATAGGCAATTCTCTTGCCCGCATAACCGGCTGTATCCAGGATGTCAATACCGAGATGGAGATAAAGCAGGAGCTTGAATTCAGGGCGGATTATGATTCCATCACCGGACTCTTTAACAGCGAGAGCTTTTACCGCAATGTGGAAGAGAGGCTGCTGATGAGACCTGACAGCCTGTTTGCCATTGTCTCCGTGGATATCGACAGATTCCGTATCATAAATGACAGATTCGGAGTGGAGGCCGGAAATGCCTGCCTTAGAGAGCTCGGAAGCGTCATACGTGCTTCACTTCCCTGGGACGGACTTGCTGCCAGATACCAGGCAGATATGTATTCCATTCTTTTTGAATACAATGAAGAGCATGAGCTTCTGGAATATATAGAAAAGCTTACCCTGAACTTCCATGTGGATGAAGCGGTCAGGTGCGGATCGACCCTTAGCTACGGCATATACAAGATCGACGACAGGGATATATCCGTAAGACTGATGTGCGACAGAGCCAGGCTTGCGAAGAAAAACATCAAGGGCACAAGGCTTACCAATTTCAATGTATATGATGATAATATAAGACTTAAGGATAACCAGCAGGCAGAGCTTGAGAGCGAGATGGAGATTGCCCTGGAGAGACATGAGTTTGTCATGTTCCTGCAGCCGAAGGTTTCGCTTGCAACAGGCAGCATATGCGGTGCTGAAGCCCTGGTACGCTGGATGCATCCCCTGAAGGGTATCAGGATGCCCGGAGACTTCCTGCCTTTGTTCGAGTCCAACGGCTTTATAAAGCGCATCGATGAATTCATGTGGGAGGAGACTGCAAAATATCTTGCCAGACTTAAAGAGCTGGGGATCGACATGCCGGTTTCAGTGAATGTATCGAGACTGCATATAGGCAATACGGATCTTGTTTCCGAGCTTACAGCTCTGGTGGAAAGGTATGACATCGATCCGGCCAAGCTGGAGCTTGAGATAACAGAAACCCTGTTTACGGAGGATACGGGCTCTCTATACAGCATAATGCAGCAGCTTAAGGAGACCGGCTTTACCATAGAGATGGATGATTTCGGTTCAGGCTACTCCTCGCTGAACATGCTTAAGGATGCTCCTGTGGACGTGATAAAGATAGACAGGTTTTTCCTTGATGAGGTCATAGATACAAAGAGGGGCAAGATAATCGTATCCAATTCCATAAAGATGTCAAAGGAGCTTGGAATGAGAACGATCGCCGAGGGTGTGGAAACAAAGGAGCAGGCGGAGTTCCTCAGGGATGCAGGCTGTGACATAGCGCAGGGATATTATTATTCAAAGCCTGTCCCGACTGATGAATTTGAAAGGCTTTTGGAAGGAGGCAGCCTGAGATGATCTTTGTAAGACACGAAAATCTGAAGGTTGGAATGAGACTGGCAAAGCCTATATATGATAAAAAGGGTGTCCTTCTTTATGAAAGGGATTCCAAGCTTACTCCACAGGGTATAGAGAGTGTCAGGAACTTCGGGATCATAGGACTTTATATATTGGAGCCTGCCGAGCCTGTGCCGCCCATGACGGCGGAGGATATCGAATTCGAGAGGTTCTGCCAGATAACAAGCTTTGCCATAGCGGATGAATTAAAGGAGCTTCATGACCGCGGGAAGATAAAGAATCTGCCGAATATCACTGCATCCATAATCAAAGGCTACGGACGTCTGGATCATAAGATCAATTTTGTTCAGAATCTGAGAAGCAAGGAGGATGAGATAGCGAAGCATTCCCTGAATGTTGCCATGCTCTGCGCTATGATCACCCATAAGCTCAATGTCAAGCTTTCGGATCAGAATGAGACTGTCACTGCAGCGGTGGTCCACGGTGTAGGGAGGCTTGACATACCTGCAGAGGTAAGGGACAGGAAGGATAAGACCGAAAATGACAGAAGGATCATATATGAATGCAAGAAGAGGGGAGAGACCATAATAGAGTCTTCATTTCTCTCTACGCCTGCCATTCATCGTATAGTAGCCCAGTCCACGCGTATGCTGCATGCCTTTGATGAGGGCCGTGAGCTTGATACAAGAAAAAATGTCACAGGTGCAAAGGTGCTTTGCCTTGCCCGTGTATTTGATAATATGACGGCAATGAATGATGTCAATGAGCCGAGCTCGGAGATTTCTGCTGTGAGATATCTGATGGAGCATGATGATTTCTTCGATCCGGAGCTGGTCACTGCTCTGGTTGACAGCATCAATCTGCTCACTCCCGGTACAACGGTGGAGCTTACAAACGGAGACAAGGGACTTGTTATAACCGAGAATAAATATAATATCCTTGAGCCGGTCGTTCTTTCCTTCAGTGACAATACAATAATCGATCTGGGTCAGAAGCTTATCTATGGCGATCTGGGTATCAAGGATGTGATGAAGACCATGGATAACAGGAATATAATAGACAGGGAAGCTTTGAAAAAAGCGGGGATAAATCTTTAATTTCAGTTTGCTCTTTGTCCGGGGATGCGTCATTTCTCCGGACATCGGAAGAGTTCTTTAATTTTTGCATCTATTTTTCACCAGCCGGCCAGCAAGCTGGCCGCCTGGTCAAATACGATCCTTGATTTTTCGATATAAAACAAGAATCTATACTTTATTGCGATTGTGTTTTTGGCTTGGAGGTGGTCATGTGTTTCTTTCGGTCAGAGCCAAGGCTCAGCCGAACTAACTTCCTCGACGCACTAAGATTTGAGCTAATATGCTCGATAAATCTCGCATATCAGCTCAAACCTAAGTGCTTACGGGAAGTGGATTTCGTCTGAGCGAAAAGCGGCTCCAAATTCCCTCAAGAAACACATAACCACCTCCAAGCCCTCTACGCTACTAACTAAGTCTACT
>CAMUZQ010000051.1 GCA_947165275.1 uncultured Lachnospiraceae bacterium
CGCATTGCCTCATTCGGCTTCATTGCATATGAACAATCATCCTGCGTGAATATACCAGAAATTTATTATTCGGTGTACCAGTATGGAAATAATACAGCAGGATAAGTGTTCCGGAGCCGGAGAAAATGCTCACGGGACGAACATGAGAATTAAATGAAAGAATCGGGATCGGAAAAATGAAAGAGAATAAGAGATTATTTTTAAAGATCGACCTGGATGCCATAGTCTTCAATCTGGAGAGCATGCACAGGTTACTCAAGCCGGCAACCAAGATGCTCGCAGTCGTAAAAAGCGACGCCTATGGACACGGGGCGGTAGCGGTTGCGAAGGAGGTGGAGGATCTTGATTTTCTCTGGGGCTTTGCGGTGGCAACAGACGAGGAGGCTCTGATCCTCAGGCATAACGGCATAGAAAAGCCCATACTCATACTGGGCTATACCTTCAGTGAGAACTATGATGAGATAATAGCCAATGATATAAGGCCTGTTGTCTTCAAGGAGGATATGGCAAGGGAGCTTTCCGAGGAGGCGGTAAGGCAGGGCAGAAGAGTATATGTCCATGTGGCGGTAGAGACCGGGATGGGACGTATCGGGGTAAATACCGATGAGGCCGGCTTTGAGCTGGTGAGAGAGATCGATAAGCTTCCCAATATAGTAATGGAGGGGATTTTTACACATTTTTCGAAGGCGGATACAAGGGATAAGTCGCCTACCTTTGAGCAGATCCAGAAGTTCAACAGCTTCGTAGAGAGGCTTCATAATGGCGGAACCGATTTCTGGCTTAAGCATGCTTCCAATTCGGCAGGCATTCTGGAGATGAGAGAAGCAAATATGGACATGGTCCGGGCAGGCATCACAATGTACGGACTGTGGCCCTCCAGAGAGGTCATTCCGAAGATCGAACTCAGACCGGCACTTGCCCTGAAATCCCATATAGTTTATATTAAGGAGGTTGCGCCCGGATATGAGGTGAGCTATGGCGGGACCTGGAGAGCCAAAAGGCCCTCGAGGATCGCGACCATACCTGCAGGCTACGGAGACGGTTATCCGAGAGGTCTTTCAAATAGGGGATATGTCCTTATAAGGGGAAAAAGGGCTCCGATCGCCGGACGCGTTTGTATGGATCAGCTTATGGTCGATGTCACCAATATACCTGAAGCCTGTGATTATGATGAGGTCACACTCATCGGCAGGGACGGTGACGAAGAGATCACGGTACAGAGCCTCGCTAATCTTTACGGCGGCTTTAATTATGAGATAGTATCATGCTTTACCAAAAGAGTACCGAGGATCTATTATCGTGACGACAGACCTGTGGCTGTGATGAATTATTTTTCTGATACATCTTTGACGGATTTTTGACAGGATATATGGCGCTTCCGAAATTCCTGCGTCCGAAGAATGAGGACGAGGATAAATATGAAAATGAAATAAAGTCGATTGTTTCCGAGGGTGCCGATACGGGGGAGCTGGAGGCAACCGAGGCCAGGATGATAGAGAGGGTCTTTGAGCTTGATGACAAGATCGCCCATGATATCATGACTCATCGTGAGGAGATGGATGCCATAGAGGATACGACTCCGCTTTCGGAGTGCATCGATATAATACTTGACGGCTCTAATTCCAGATACCCTGTATATCATGAGACCATAGATGATATAATCGGCATTGTCCATATGAAGGATGCTCTTAAGGCCGGAAGGGACAGAAGCCTGCATGATATCCCCATCGGCGAGGTGGAGGGGGTGATCAAGCAGGCAAGCTTTGTGCCGGAAACCAGAAAGATAGACGAGCTTTTTGCCATGATGCAGGCGAAGAAGACACATCTGGTCATTGTAGTGGATGAGTACGGACAGACCTCGGGACTTGTGACCATGGAGGATATACTTGAGGAGCTTGTGGGGGATATCCTGGATGAATATGATGAGGACGAGGCTGATATAAGAAAGATTGGCGGAGATGCCTATATAATAAAGGGGCTTACCCTTCTTTCGGACATAGAGGAGAAGATAGGCATAAGCTTTGATAATGAAGAGGTGGAGACATTGAACGGTTTTTTGACATCAGTGCTCGGGCATGTGCCGAAATCGGGCGAGATATTCGAGACAGACTATGGCGGGTATAATTTCCATGTTATATCAATAAAGAATCACGTGATCCAGTCTGTCAGGGTCAGACGGATAAGTGAAGAAGAACAATAACTGCAGACAGCACCGGCATCCTTTGTCCTAAGCGGTGGATTCCTCAGGACGTGGATATAGCAGGTCAGATATAAAACTATTTTTTTAGAGGAGATAAAAAATGTCAGGACATTCAAAATTTGCAAACATCAAGCATAAGAAGGAAAAGAATGATGCCGCAAAGGGCAAGATCTTTACCATAATAGGAAGAGAGATCGCAGTGGCGGTCAAGGAGGGAGGACCGGATCCGGCGAATAATTTCAAGCTTGCAACCGTGATAGCCAAGGCGAAGGCCAACAATATGCCTAATGATACCATCGAACGCGGCATAAAGAAGGCTTCCGGGGAGGGCAGCAGCGTTAATTACGAATACTGCACCTATGAGGGCTATGGACCTGCAGGGATCGCCATAATCGTAAATGCGCTCACGGATAATAAAAACAGGACGGCTGCTTCAGTGAGGGCGGCTTTCTCCAAGGGCAAGGGAAATATGGGCACTCCCGGCTGTGTATCCTTCATGTTTGATGAAAAGGGACAGATCATAGTCGATAAGGAGGAGTGCGATCTGGAATCAGATGATCTGATGATGACGGCGCTTGATGCCGGAGCGGAGGACTTCAGGGAAGAGGATGATTCCTACGAGATCATAACAGATCCTGCGGATTTTGATACAGTGAGAGAAAAGCTCGAAAAGGAAGGGGTGGCAATGGCATCTGCAGAGATCGCCATGCTGCCGCAGAATTACGTATCTGTAAACAGCGAAGAGGACAAGACGGCGCTTACAAGGCTTCTTGATCTTCTGGATGATGATGATGATGTTCAGGCGGTATATCATAACTGGGATGAATAAGTAATGGATACCGGTATCACGCTCCTGCCGGAGCCCTTTTCTGAAAAGAATATAGACGGCTCCCCGATCTCTAAGTCTCAGGAAGGCAGGGGACTCTTCCGGAACTCCCCAAAAGCGGAGAGACGTGTCTCGGACGGACGAAGCGGCATGGACAGACGTGCATCCTCGTCGGGAGGCCCTGTTGATACACCGTATGGAAGCTCTGCCGGCTCATCGTATGGAAGCTCACTCGCATCGGGCAGCCCTGCGGACGCGTCATATGGAGGCTCCGGCGCATCGGGAGGCTTTGCAGACGCGTCATATGGAGGTTCAGGTGCATCGGGAGGCTTTGCAGACGTGTCATATGGAGGCTCCGGCGCATCGGGCAGCCCTGCGGGCGCATCATATGGAGGTTCCGGCGCATCGGGAGGTTTTGCCGGCGCATCATATGGCAGTTCGGCTGCGCCGTCACCGGTGAAAAGGGAAGAGACTACGCAGTATGATACGGAGAGATTCGATCCTCCGGTAGATGAGAAGCCCGGGATGATCCCCAATCCCATGAAGATGCCTCCGGTCAAGAAGAAGAGCAGTCTGGAATATGATCTGGATGATACAGGCTATGGAGGCTATGATGAGATCCCTTCAAATGCCCCAGGGACTGTGTCTGCCTCTGCTGATGAGGATGACGGATACGGATATGGTTCGTCTTCGGGGTCCTTTGACAGCGGAGATTACGGATATGGTGATGACAGCCTGAATACCGTAGTACTGGGAGGCGATGATATGGATTTCGGATACGGAGGATACGAAGGATCCGGTCCGGAGCCTGCGGACATTGGAACAGATGATGATTATGATGCGGATTACGGTCCGGCAGGAGGATATGATTCCGATTATGATACCGATTACGGAAGCGGATCGGATATTTCGGATGATTACTATTGACAGATATGGATTTTTATATTAATTCAAAATTCGAGGTAAATCATTACAGGTTTTACAGTGATAAAGTCAGTAGAGATGTCAGACTGGCGGTGCTTGCGGATCTTCATAACTGTATGTGCGAGGACGGAGGCCGTCAGCTTTTTCATGTTATAGAAGGCGAGGAGCCGGATGTGATAGTTCTGGCAGGTGACATGGTTAATTCCGTGAGCGGGACGGACATGAAGCCTGTCATGGAGTTTATAAAGCTTCTGAATGAGCATTATCCGGTGGTCTACGGCATGGGGAACCATGAAAGAAAGGTTCTTGAGGGGTCCTGCCTTTTTGCTGAGAGAAGGGCATTTGCAGAAGGACTTAAGCAGTCCGGTGTGAAGCTGCTTAGCAATGCCCACAAAAATCTGTGGGATTCGGGGATCAGGATCTCCTGTCTGGATCTTCCGCTTAAGTATTTCAGAAGACATGATCATCTGCCGCTTGAGGTAAGTGATCTTTATGAGATGCTCGGGGAGCCGGACCGGAGATATTTCAATGTGCTTATAGCCCACGATCCGCAGTATTTTATGACCTACAGCGAATATGGAGCTGAGGTGATACTGTCAGGACATATGCATGGCGGGGTTATAAGATTTCCCTTCCTGGGCGGTTTTATTTCTCCGAAGCTGAGGCTGTTTCCGAGATACACCTCCGGATCATTTGAGAGAAAGGGTTCAAGGATGATAGTCTCGAAGGGGCTTGGGATGCATACCATCAAGGTAAGGGTCAATAATCCCACAGAGCTTGTGATAGCAGATATTACAGGAGCGAAAAACAATGGTAAGCAGCCTTGAATTCAAGCTTGAAAAATTTGAGGGCCCTCTGGATCTGCTTCTTCATCTGATAGACAAGAACAAGGTCGATATCTATGACATACCGATAGCTCTTATCACCGAACAGTACATGGAATATCTGGATCAGCTTAAGGAAGACGATTATGATATGGATACCATGTCCGAATTTCTTGTCATGGCCTCGACCCTGCTTGATATCAAATGCCGGATGCTGCTCCCCAAGGAGAAGGATGAGGAGGGAGAGGAGATAGATCCCCGTACCGAGCTTGTTCAGAGACTGCTTGAATATAAGATATATAAATACGCTTCGCTGGAGCTGAAGGATATGAGCGTGGATGCCGGAAGAGCCCTTTATAAGGGAAGCTCCATGCCCAAAGAGGTACTGGAGTATGAGGAGCCCATAGACCTGGAAAAGCTTGTGGGAGACAATACCCTGCAGAAGCTGAATGCCATATTTGACGAGCTCATGAAGAGGCAGGAGGACAAGATCGATCCGGTCAGGTCAAAATTCGGCACCATAGAAAAGGAAGAGGTCGATGCCGAGGCGAAGACAGAATATATAAGGGAATTTGCCAGAAACCACAGGAGGTTTTCCTTCAGGGAGCTTCTGACGGAGGCAGGATCCAAGGCAGAGGTCATCATTTCCTTCCTCTGCATACTGGAGATGATGAAGGGCGGAGAGATAGAAGCCAGACAGTCGGATATAGCCGGGGATATAGAGATAATAGTAAAGGAAATCGCATAGGATATGGAGATAAAAGAATTAAAGCCTGTCATAGAGGGAGTGCTTTTCGCAACGGGGGATGCAGTCGGGATCGATAAGCTGGCGGAGATCACCGAAGCTGACAGGGAGGATATAATAAAGGCTTCAGATGAGCTTGCCCGGGATTATGAATCCGGAGAGCGCGGGATAATGCTGACCCATGTGGAGGATAAGCTGCAGCTTTGCACCAAGACGGAATTATATCCCTATCTGGGAAAGATAGCGAAAAACAAAAGAGAATATCAGCTTACCGATACACAGCTTGAGACACTTTCGATCGTAGCCTACAAGCAGCCTGTGACAAAGCTTCAGGTGGAAGCGATAAGGGGCGTTAATTCGGATCATGCGGTAAACAGGCTTGTGGAATACGGACTCGTAAAGGAGCTTGGAAGACTTGACGCTCCCGGACGGCCGATCCTTTTCGGAACAACAGATGAATTTTTAAGGGCTTTCGGAGTTGATTCGCTGGATGATCTGCCTGAGATCGCTCCGGAGCACGTGGAGGAGTTCCGGGAGGAGGCTGAGGAAGAAGCCGAAGAAAAGCTTAATCTGGGTATATGACCCCTGACCTTATCACTCTATGAGCTACAGGATCGGGGATTATAAATTTGATACCAGGACAGAGTATCTGGCTGCGAAGAAGGATATGGATATCATCTGCTCTCTCAAAACGGAGGGCTTCGACAGGGAGGATATATATGCTTCGTACCGCAGACAGATATATGAGAAGGGCATCAACTTTAATTCCCGGGTCGGAAGGGATTTTCTTCAGGAGATAAGCAGGAAGCCCGGAAACGGTGATGAAAGCGGGACCAGGGTTTATTATGTTGTATCAAAAAGAAAGCGGATGATAAAGCTTTTTCTGATGACAACCCTGGGTCTGTTTTTTGTTATAGCAGCCCTTATACTCATAGGCTGGTTCTACGGGGACAGGCGCAGCAGGGATAATATGAGCAGGATGCAGGAGACTGTGAATTCTGCTGTTGATGTGGAGACAAGGCCTGCTGCAGGTGAGGGAGCGCCGGCTGATGCAGGCAGGATGCCGGCAGAGGAAGGGATGCCTGAAGAAGAAGGAATGCCGGCAGAAGAAGGGATGCCGGCAGGAGACGGGATCGCAGGAGAGGATGCATCCGGGACTGCTGTATCAGGCAATGCAGGTACTCCTTCAGCTGATGGATCGACAGAGCCCAGACATATGGTCCTGCCGCAGTTTGGTGAGCTTAAGGAAAAGAACGGCGACCTTGCGGGCTGGCTTACGATACCCGGGACGGAGATCGACTATCCCGTGATGTATAAGGCCGGAGATAATGATTTTTATCTGAATCATGATTTTGATGGCAACAATGATGTGAACGGGCTTTTGGTGCTGGATAAAAGATGTGATCCTGAAACCGATGATCCCAACTGGCTCATCCACGGACATAATATGAGATCCGGAGCCATGTTCGGAAGCCTCAAGGATTATACAAAGGAAGCGTATTATAAATCCCATCCTGATATCATCTTCAGCACCCTGTATGAAAAAAACGATTACAGGATATTTGCTGTTTTCAGATCTACGGTATATGATGAGGATACGACTGACTTTCAGTATTATGATTACATAAGCATTGAGAACAGTGAGGAATTTTATGATTATGTTTCAGGTGCGAAGTCACAGTCGCTCTATGATACCGGCATATCGCCGGAATACGGAGACGGGCTTCTGACCTTGTCAACCTGTGATTATACAAAGGAGAACGGCAGGCTTGTGATAGCAGCCTGTACGGACAAGAGAGAATAATGGGGAGAAAATATAAGAGAAGAAAGAGGATACTGGGGATATCGGCGATGATCCTCGCCTTCCTCATCGCAATCTATCCGAGCTTTTCCTATGCTGCGACATATGACAGCAGGGACGAGGGCAGCAGGATAACAGTGACAGAGTCCAGAAGCGAGGTGTGGGGAGATCCCTACGTGATCGCGGATCTTTACAGTGATAATGAACAGTCCGTAATTATTAGTGACGTGGAAGATCCCTATGCGATTGCCAAATATCTGCATGGTTATGATCAAAGCATTTCGATGGATAATGTTGTCTCACTTTTTTCGGTAGAGAACACCATAGGCAGTAATCCTGATGACAGTGGAACATTGTATACCTATGTGGAATCGGACAGGGATCTGGGATCTGCTGCTTCATTCTATTACCTTGACAGCCCTTTAGGTGAAAATTCACCGGTAAAGATCAGCGGATCGGCGAAGCCTTCCAATGACAATACATATTCTGTATCGGTGGAATTAAAGAGCGGATTCGGATATTATGCGGCTGTGATCAGTGACAGCAGCTCAAGCCGCAGCTACAGCACATGGACAAGCAGCTCAACCTCTACAAAGGACATATCTGATCTGTATGAGATCCGCTTTGTTAATAAGGATAAGAGGAAAGAGCTTACCGGGGATTCGGTTTCATGGACTGCGGGCTATATAGATGATGAGCAGGATTTCTATGTGGCAAATAAGGAGACGGGTCAGTTATTAATGCCGCTTTCCGAATTCGTCTGGGAACCCGATACCTTCTATGAGGAGGGGATCCAGGCTTTCTACGTCAACGGGATTGAAAAGTACGAAGGACTTTATCTTAAGGATACCGTTGAGATCTACAGGAGCAGCTCGAGTTCGAGTTCGAGTTCATCCTCCGGAAGCAGCTCCAGCAGCTCCAGCACAAGCAGCTCCAGCTCCAGCTCTAGCTCCAGTTCCAGCAGCTCCAGCTCCAGTTCCAGCAGCTCCAGCTCTTCGGGTACAAGCTCCAGCAGCAGCTCGGCGGAGGAGTGGCAGGAGGTTCCGGTTGCGAATAATCCGCAGGTTGGCGGAGATGTGTGGATAGTGAACGGGAGAGTATTCCCATGGAGAAAGAAGCCTTCAGCGCTGTATCTGGGATTTACGGACGGAAGAAGGATAAGAGGCAGATATTCTTATCCGATGACAGGCAGGATGATACCCTTCAGATTATATCTGATGGAGGACGGAAAGATAGTCGAAAAAGGGGGCGCAACCGCTGAGGTCGTGCTCAGACTTCCTGCAGGCATGGATCTTTCATACGGCAGTCTGCAGGTCGTGGGAGTCACGGATGACGGTGAGGGCGTGACCTATGATTTTGAGGTGGTAGATGTGGGCGGTGTGCCCTGCATAAAATTCAGGGCAGGTCTTCCGGCTGATATCGGACTGATCTATACCCCGGGAGACGGTCTGCTCTCGGGAGGAAGCAGTCTTACGGTCAAGGATGAAAGGTCGGATAAGGCAGATTCCGGAGTGATCTCGGGAAAGATATTTCCTTCAATGCCGGCGCTTTATTCTCTCAGAGTGAGGGACAGCGGCGGAGATACGGTGAAGAGCCTTTTTTCAATACCTGAAGGTAAGAAACTTGCCGCAAACAGCATAGCCGTGGTGGACGGAGCGGGTAATATCTTCAATGGTTATGCCCTTGCGCAGGTGGTGCTTCCCCTGCCGGAGGATGCGGATCCTGACAAGGGAGTGGAGCTTGTCGGTGTCGACGGAAACGGACTGCCTGTTGTTTACAACGGCGAGATCATAGATGTAAACGGCGTGAAGGCAGTGAGGTTTGCGGGAGTTTTTCCTGCAGAGGTCGGTATGATATATACACCGAAATCCTCCGATGATAAGCACCACCATCATGACGACGATGATGATGACGACGATGACTCCGGCGGCGGAGGCGGAGGAGGCGGAGGCGGCTCCGGAGGCGGAGGCGCTGCTCCGGCAGGCCAGATCCCGCCTATCGTTCCAACCATAGCAAACGGCGCAGCGCCGGGAGGTGTCGGAGGTATTCCGGGAGGCGGCTCAGGAGCTACCGGTGCAGGCGGCACGGGAGGCAGCCGTGGAGGCGGAGACGGCTCCGGCGGAGTAAGTAATGCAAATGACATGCCTAAAACCGGTCCGGAGGATACCGTAAGGCTTATGGTAGTCGTCATGCTGTTTTTATTCGGATGCATGCAGATAATATCGTCCATGAGTACCAGAAACAAGGTGATCGTCACGGATGTGGATGTGGATGACCATGATGATCGGATAAACTAAAGGTGTTTTTAAAAGTATATTTATGTTATAATCGAAATGTTGTGAAACTTTCCGGCGTCCGGAGGACATCTGATCGTATGCCGGGTTTTCAGGATACATATAAAATATAACTATGGAGGTCAAAAGATGAGCAATCTCACAAACAGCTCAGCGGGCAGAAGAATAGCTTCCCTGCTCGATGAAAACAGTTTCGTGGAGATCGGAGCCAGGGTTACTGCCCGGAGCACCGATTTTAATCTCGAAACAAAAAAGGCTCCCGGGGACGGTGTCATGACAGGATACGGTCTTATTGACGGGAATCTCGTGTATGTGTACAGCCAGGATGCTTCGGTTCTCGGTGGTGCAGTAGGAGAGATGCATGCGAAGAAGATAGTCAATCTTTATCACATGGCCATGAAGACAGGAGCGCCTGTCATCGGACTTATTGATTCTGCAGGCTTAAGGCTTGAGGAGGCTACCGATGCACTCAATGCGTTCGGACGTATTTATCACAATCAGGCGCTTGCAAGCGGAGTTATTCCCCAGATCACTGCGGTTTTCGGAAACTGCGGCGGAGGACTGGCGCTTATACCGGGGCTTACCGATTTCACCTTCATGGAAGGGAGCAAGGCGAAGCTCTTTGTGAATTCTCCCAATGCCATCAAGGGGAATTATGAAGAGAAGAAGGATACAGCTTCTGCCGTATTCCAGAGCGAGGAGGCAGGCATAGTTGATTTCGTCGGAAGCGAGGACGAGATATTTGAGGGCATAAGGGCGCTTATCTCCTTCCTTCCTTCAAATAATGAGGAAGAGGCTCTTACGGAATGCACAGATGACCTTAACCGCGGATCAGATATCATAGCTTCCTGCGCAGGCGACACAGGCGCTGCATTTGCGGAGATAGCTGATGATAATATCTTCATTGAGGTCAAGAGCGCATACGGAAAGAATATGGTTACCGGCTTCATAAGACTTAACGGCGCTACTGTCGGCTGCATAGCAAACAGGACGGAGATCACCGGAGAGGACGGAAAGGCTGCGGAGACCTTCGATGCAGTGCTTTGCCACAAGGGAGTGAAGAAGGCTGCGGATTTCGTCAAATTCTGTGATGCTTTTGAGATCCCGATCCTTACATTTACAAATGTGAAGGGATACTGCACCTGTGAATGCTCCGAAAAGAATATCGCAAGAGAGGCTGCGAAGCTCACGGCTGCATTCGCAGAGGCTACCGTACCTAAGGTAAATGTCTATGTAAAGGATGCTTTCGGCACAGCGGCCATAGTCATGAATTCAAAGTCTGTGGGTGCTGATTATGCTTATGCATGGGAGAATGCGAAGATCGGTTCCATGGATGCAAAGCATGCTGCAGAGATCATGTACGAGGGCGAGGACAAGTCGGTCATAACAGAGAAGGCCAAGGAGTATGAGGCTCTTCAGACCAGCGCGGCATCAGCTGCGGCAAGGGGATATGTGGATACCATCATAGCTCCCGAGGATACCAGAAAATATGTTATCGGAGC
This sequence comes from uncultured Lachnospiraceae bacterium, assembly GCA_947165275.1. Taxonomy (GTDB): domain Bacteria; phylum Bacillota; class Clostridia; order Lachnospirales; family Lachnospiraceae; genus NK4A144. The sequence goes on from CAMUZQ010000051.1 coordinate 11,117, forward strand.
ATTCGAGATGCTTTATACCAAGAGAGAAGACAGACCTGACAAGAAGCATGGATCTGTTTAAGGAAAGGACTGAACGAACATGAAAAGTATGATGAAAAAAGCCATAGCGCTCGTAATGTTCGCCGCTCTTTCGATAACTCTGGCAGGCTGCGGAGGCAGTAAACCTGATCTGCCTGTTTCCGAAATGGCTTATGCTGAAGCCAGCGGGATCATGGGAGGCATCAGCAATACTGACGAGACGTCCGCGGCTGAGTTTATGGATATGGAAGATGAAGATGTCGAGGATTTCTTCAAGCAGTACGGCTATTCTATAGACGGGGCGGCTTTCAAGAACGGACTTGACGGATGGATCTCCTTAAAGGAAGAGTTCGGCGGGGTAGAGGCCATATCCGATCCCGAGATGTCTTCTGATCCTGATTCGATAACGGCGACATTCTTTATTACAGGTAACCGCAGAAACGGAACCTGTGTGGTTGTGATGGATCACAGAAACAAGATCAAATCAATAACCACCAGTGCGGAATACACAATACAGGAGAATATGACAAAGGCAGGGCTCAATACACTGCTCGGCATGGGCACGACGTTTGTGATCCTCATATTCCTGTCGCTTATAATCGGACTCTTTAAATACCTTCCCGGCGCCGGCGGGGCAAAGGCAAAGCAGGATAAGAAGTCGGCTCCGGTTGACAACGCAGTAAGCCAGATAGCGGAAAGAGAAGAGCTTGCCGCATCTGACAGCGCGGAGGATGAAGGAGAGCTTATAGCGGTAATCACAGCAGCTGTTGCGGCATACGAGGCTCAAAGCGGCGGAAGCGGCGACGGGTTTGTAGTACGCTCCATCAGGAGACATTATTGAATTATAAGGAGAATAAAAAATGAAAAATTATACTATCACCGTAAATGGAACAGCATATGATGTAAGCGTAGAGGAAACAGGCGCAGGCGCAGCTCCGGCGGCGGCTCCGGCAGTTAAGAAGGCGGCTCCGGCTCCTGCCGCAAAGCCCGCTCCCAAGGCAGCTTCAGGCTCAGCAGGCGGAGTGGAGGTCAAGGCAGGCGCAGCTGGAAAGGTATTCAAGCTTGATACCAAGGTAGGAGATTCGGTCAAGAAGGGAGATCCTGTTGTAACTATCGAGGCAATGAAGATGGAGATCCCGGTTGTGGCTCCTCAGGACGGTACTGTAGCGAGCATAGACTGCGCAGTAGGAGATGCCTGCGAATCAGGACAGGTACTTGCAACACTTAATTAAAACAGGGTAAAAAGATTCAGGAAAACAGTGAACCGTCATAAGGGATCTGCATCAGACGGTATCCTTTATGACAGATCTGGAGGGTAAAACATGTCATATATTGCAAATACTCTGAGCAATCTGGCGCAACAGTCAGCATTTGCAACCATGAGTGTTGGGAACATAATAATGATCCTGGTGGCATTCGTATTTATGTATCTTGCCATTGCCAAGGGCTTTGAGCCTTTGCTTCTGGTTCCGATATCTTTCGGTATGCTGCTGGTCAATATTTATCCCGACATCATGAATGAAGGCGGATTGCTCTATTTTTTCTTCAAGCTTGATGAGTGGGCTATATTGCCTTCGCTCATATTCATGGGAGTAGGAGCTATGACGGACTTCGGTCCCCTTATAGCCAATCCCAAGAGCTTCTGGCTCGGAGCCGCAGCGCAGTTCGGTATTTTTGCCGCGTATTTCGGAGCCATAGCAATGGGCTTTAACGACAGGGCGGCAGCTGCGATATCCATCATCGGGGGAGCTGACGGACCTACTTCCATCTTCCTTGCGTCAAAGCTTGGACAGACAAATATCATGGGACCTATAGCGGTTGCGGCGTATTCATATATGTCGCTGGTTCCGATCATACAGCCGCCTATAATGAAAGCGCTTACCACAGAAAAGGAAAGAAAGATCAAGATGGAGCAGCTTCGTCCTGTTTCCAAGCTTGAGAAGATCCTTTTCCCGGTTATCGTTTCTGTAGTTGTATCACTCATACTTCCTACGACGGCGCCCCTTATCGGAATGCTGATGCTGGGCAACCTTTTCAGGGAGTCAGGCGTGGTCCGCCAGCTTCAGGAGACGGCATCAAACGCTCTCATGTATATCGTGGTCATCCTGCTCGGAACATCAGTCGGAGCTACAACCTCGGCTGAGGCATTCCTTAACGCTACAACACTTAAGATCGTGGCGCTTGGACTTATAGCGTTTATGTTCGGCACGGCGGCAGGTGTCCTTCTGGGTAAGGTCATGTGCATATTTACCGGCGGCAAGATCAATCCTTTGATCGGTTCCGCGGGAGTGTCGGCGGTGCCTATGGCAGCCAGGGTTTCCCAGAAGGTCGGAGCTGAAACCGATCCTACGAACTTCCTGCTCATGCACGCAATGGGACCCAACGTCGCGGGAGTTATCGGAACAGCCGTAGTTGCCGGAACATTCATGGCAGTATTCGGAATTGTTTAGGATTTATCAATATCCTGAAGATTATAAAATTTGGAGGAAAAACAAATGGGAAAAAAAGTAGGCATTACCGAGACTATACTGCGTGATGCTCATCAGTCTCTTATAGCTACCAGGATGCCGACTGAGGTCATGCTCCCTATCCTTGACACAATGGATAAGGTCGGTTATCACTCAGTTGAGTGCTGGGGTGGCGCTACATTTGATTCATGCTTAAGATTCCTTAAGGAGGATCCTTGGGAAAGACTCAGAAAGATCAAGAAGGGGATGCCCAATACAAAGCTTCAGATGCTTTTCAGGGGGCAGAATATATTAGGCTACAGCCATTATTCGGATGATGTAGTCGAATACTTTGCCCAGAAGTCGGTTGCCAACGGCATAGATATAGTCCGTATCTTTGACTGCCTTAATGACCTGAGAAACCTTGAGACCTCGGTCAAGGCTACAAAGAAGGAAGGCGGACATGCTCAGATAGCACTTTCCTATACGCTTGGTGATGCATATACTCTTGATTACTGGAAGAAGATAGCCAAGGACATAGAGAATCTCGGAGCTGACTCCATATGTATAAAGGATATGGCAGGACTGCTGCTTCCGAAGAATGCATATGATCTTGTAACAGCCATGAAGTCGAATACGAATCTTCCTATTCAGCTTCATACCCACTATACCTCAGGTGTGGCTTCGATGACCTACCTTAAGGCAATAGAGGCCGGAGTAGATGTCATAGATACGGCTTCATCGCCTCTTGCCATGGGGACATCCCAGCCTGCTACAGAGGTTATGGTCAAGGCTTTACAGGGTACAGAGTACGATACAGGACTTGATATCGGGCTTCTCATAAAGGTTGCCAAGCATTTCGAGCCGTACAGGGAGGAGTGCTTAAAGAGCGGACTCCTTTCACCGAAGGTTATGGGCGTCAATATAAATACCCTCAGATATCAGGTTCCGGGAGGAATGCTTTCAAACATGATAAAGCAGCTTGACGAGCAGGGTAAGAGCGACAAGCTTGACGAGGTGCTTGAGGAAGTGCCGAGAGTTCGTAAGGATTTCGGAGAGCCGCCGCTTGTTACACCTTCTTCACAGATAGTAGGCACCCAGGCAGTCATGAATGTTCTTATGGGTGAAAGATACAAGGTGGCTACAGAGCAGACCAAGGACCTTTGCAGAGGCAAATACGGCCAGACTGTCAAGCCTATGAATGCAGAGGTTGTGTCTAAGATCATTCCCGGAGAAACACCCATCACCTGCAGGCCCGCAGATCTTATCGAGCCTCAGATGGATCACTTCAGGGAGGAGACAGGCAAGCTCGTGGACAATCCCTCAGATGAGGATGTTCTTTCATATGCATTATTCCCTCAGGTTGCTGCTGATTTCTTCAAGTACAGAAAGGCTCAGCAGGAGGGTGTGGATATGACAAAGGCTGATAAGGACGCCAAGGCTTATCCCGTATAATATCCATTTTTGAAGAAAAAAGCCATAAAGCCTGGATCATCAGGCTTTGTGGCTTATTTTTCTCTGCAAATGAAAGTTTATCACCCAAAACAGAAAAATCAGATGCATTTTTATTCTATTTGTGTTATCATAGCATCTGTTACGCGCTCAATACGATTACTTATTTTCAGGAAGGTTCATATATGGCAAGGAAACAGGTTATATCAAAAGAGGGTCTTATAGACGGAGCATTCAGGCTTGTGGAGGAGCAGGGGATAAATGCCATGTCAGCAAGGAATCTGGCTAAGTTCTGCGGCTGCTCGACCCAGCCCATATTCAGGATCTACAGTACTATGGATGAGCTCAAGGCGGATCTGATGGATAAGTGCTTTAATTTCTTTTCACAGTTTGTCCTTGATTTCAGGTCGGTTTCTGATAAGCCCTTCGTGAATCTCGGGATGTCATATATCAGCTTTGCAAGAAAGTATCCCAATCTTTTTGCCGTAATATTCGTGCTTGAGAATGGTACCGACAGGAATATGTATGATCTGGTCAACGGCGGAAGCCATGGATTTGTGACAAGGGAATACAAAAAGCTGAACGGTATGTCACAGGATGCTTTCATGCTTCTCTTCATGAAGGTTTGGATATTCATCCACGGCGCCGCATGCATGGTCATCAAGGAGGATTTTGATATGACCGACGCTGAGCTTGTGAAGCTCCTTGAGGATACGATTTCGGCATTCTATGGATAATGGCGGGGATATCTTCAGAAGGATAAATGAAAACTTTGCCGGCATGAGCAAGGGTCGGAAGGCTATCGCCAGATATATCAATAAGGAAACTGATAAGGCGGCTTTCATGACTGCGGCAGAGCTGGGTGAGGCTTGTGGGGTCAGTGAATCCACAGTGGTCCGCTTTGCCATGTATCTCGGCTTTGACGGATATCCTGAATTTCAGAATGAGCTTTCACGGCTTGTCAGGGGAAAGCTTGTTACTGCAGGGAGATTTACCGAAAAAAACCAGACGAAAAATTCCATAATCAAATCAGTTTTTCAGGCCGATGTCGAAAAGATGAACGAGTCCCTGGGGCTAATCGATGATGAAGCCTTCGCGCAGGCATCGAAGCTCATACAAAAGGCAAGACATATATACATAATCGGCATTAAAAATTCATCGCCGGTTGCGATGTATCTTTCTTACTACCTTAAGATCATGAGACCTGATGTGAATTACATCACAGGTACTGATTCCACAGATATCATTTCCTCAATATATCATATAAATGACAGAGACTGTCTGATAGGCGTGAGCTTTCCCAGGTATTCCATACAGACCTTAAGAGCGATGGAATATGCCAATGAGAGAAATGCAGGCATCATAGCGCTTACGGATAATGAGGATTCTCCGTGCAGGATGTATTCCCATATACTTCTCTGCGCCAGAACAGAGGAGGTTTCCATTGCGCAGAGCATGGCAGCGCCGATGAGCCTTGCAACTGCCCTGGTAGCCGAGGTATTTGCTGAAAACAGGGACAGTGCCATGAGAAATATAACAGGTATCGAACAGGTTTATTCCGATTTCGGCATAGACAGCAGGGATGATATCGAAACCGTGAATACCAAACAGATCTATAATTATCCGGAGATCAATTTTAATGGCTGAGCTGCCTGAAGCCTTTGATGTGGCTGTAATAGGAGGCGGAGCCTCCGGAATGATGACTGCGGTAACTGCTGCCTTAAGGGGCAGATCGGTCGTGATCATCGAAAAAAACGAAAAGCTTGGAAAAAAGCTCTTTATCACAGGCAAGGGAAGATGTAATCTTACCAATGCCTGTCCGGAAGAGGAGATATACCGTCATATTGTAACAAATGATAAATTCATGTACTCATCCATAAAGAGATTCACCAATCAGGACGTTATGGATTTCTTTGAAAACGGCGGGCTCAGATTAAAGACCGAAAGAGGCGGAAGGGTATTTCCGGTTTCCGACCACTCCTCGGATGTCATAAAGGTACTGGCAGGCAGGCTTAAGGAGTCAGGCGCTGAGATAATGCTCAATACCTGCGTGAGGAAGCTTAACCTTGAAGGAGACAGATGCCTTGGGATTACAGCTGTGTCGGGTGAAGGGAAAGAGATAAGTATAGGAGCAGAAAGCACGGTAGTGGCTACGGGCGGTCTTTCCTATCCATCTACCGGTTCTGACGGAGACGGCCTGAGGTTTGCCAAAGAGGCAGGACTGGGGATTTCGCCTCCCTGTCCCGGACTTGTGCCATATGAGATGAAAGGTGATATATGCAGGAGACTTCAGGGACTTTCCCTGAGGAATGTTTCGGTCTCGGTTACAGACGGGACCCGTCTTATATATAAAAGTGATGATCCCGGTGAGATGCTCTTTACTCATTTCGGAGTGTCGGGGCCGCTGATACTGACTGCTTCCTCAGTGATAAAGCAGGGAGCTTATGACAGAGGGCTCAAGCTTCATATCGACCTGAAGCCTGCGCTTGATGCGGAAACGCTTGATAAGAGGATCATCAGGGATTTTGCGGAAAACTCCAATAAGGAGTTTAAGAATTCACTTGGGATGCTGCTTCCCTCAAAGCTTATCCCCGTTGTCGTGGGACTTTCCGGGACGGATCCTTATAAAAAGGCAAACTCAGTCACCAGGGAGGAGAGGGCGAAGCTTGTAAGTATCTTAAAGGACATGGTCCTTGATATTTCCGGGCCGAGGGGCTTTGAGGAGGCGATAATCACAAAAGGAGGGGTATCCGTAAAGGAGATCGATCCGAAGACCATGGAGGCCAGGAGATGCAGGGGACTCTTTTTTGCCGGGGAGGTTCTGGATGTGGATGCACTTACCGGAGGCTTTAATCTCCAGATAGCCTGGAGCACCGGATATGCAGCAGGAAGTTATGTTTAGAGGCTTTACAGAGGAGAAAAATATGATTAATATCGCGATCGACGGACCGGCAGGAGCCGGCAAATCAACTATTGCAAAAAAAGCGGCGGCGGATCTCGGATATGTATATGTGGATACAGGAGCGATGTTTCGGGCCATAGGACTGTATATGGTAAGAAAAGGGACCAATCTGGAGGATCCTGCTGAGATCGCCTTGAATGCAGGCGGAGCGGATGTTGATATAGAATATAAAGATGGTGAGCAGTGTGTACTGCTTAATGGTGAAAACGTGAACGGACTCATCCGTACTGAAGAGATATCCGATGCTGCCTCCAGAGTTGCCGTAGTGCCGGAGGTCAGGAAAAAAATGCTTGAGCTGCAGAGAAATATCGCCTCAAAGCATGATGTGATAATGGACGGAAGAGATATAGGCTCTGCCGTGCTTCCGGATGCCGATCTTAAGATCTTTCTTACTGCCTCGGTAGACGTCAGGGCGGAGAGAAGATACAGGGAAAATATCGCAAAGGGAATGGAAGCCGATATAGAGGAGATAAAGCAGGATATAAGAGAGCGTGACGAGAGGGACATGACAAGGAGCGAGGCACCTCTTGTAAAGGTTGATGACGCGATCGAGATAGACAGCTCATATATGACTATAGAACAGGTTGTGGAAAAGATAGAAGAACTGGCGGGGAATCTGAAATGAAGGTTATCACTGCTGAGACCGCCGGCTTCTGCTTTGGAGTCGAAAGGGCTGTGAACACGGTTCGTAAGGCGCTTGACGAATGTGACAACAGGGTATATACCTACGGTCCCATAATCCATAATGAGTCAGTGGTAAAGGAGCTTGAGGATAAGGGTGCAGCCATAGTTTCGTCACCGGAGGAGCTTCGGCAGATAAATGACGGGACTGTCGTGATCAGGTCCCATGGCGTGACCCGTGAAATATATGATATCATCCGTGAAAAGGGGCTGAAACATATAGATGCAACCTGTCCCTTTGTGCTGAAGATCCATAAGCTGGTGGAGGAGGCGGCGCAGAGAGGAGAGCATGTGGTCATAGCGGGAGACCGCTTCCATCCTGAGGTTGAGGGCATAATCAGCTTCGCTGGAAGCGGAGTGACGGTGCTCAGGGATGAGGATGAGTCGGTGTAACTGTTCGGAATTTCCGAACACTTGAACCTGTCGGAAAAACT
>CAMUZQ010000052.1 GCA_947165275.1 uncultured Lachnospiraceae bacterium
TATGGAGGACCATATGAGCTCCATCTGGCGAAGCTCCGCCGGAGTGACATCTATATAGCAGTCAAGATCGCTCCAGTTCACGCTCCATACGATATATACCCCTTCAGCCTCCGGCTTCATCTGCCTGCATATATCCTTGAATTCCCGAAGGGACAGCTGCTGCAGATGATCGGGATTCCTGTTGAAATATGAAGCCTCTGCCTTTGAAAAAGGATTATACATGGTCTTTTCTTTAAGATATGGCACTACAGCGCAGCAATGATCCTCCACATTTTCAAATATCACAGCATCCTCCGGGAGCTTATCAGTCTCGGCAGCCACCGCTTTTGATGCAGAGAAGGGTCTTTTTACATGCTGTCTCGACTCCCTTCCCATAGCGCCCCACATCCCTACGAATACAAGAAAAGAAAAAAGAGCAAGGAGCAGACGCCTGTCAGGGCTTTTTTCCATCCTGAGAGCCTTAAAGGAAAGATCCGGCAGCAGCCCAAAGCAGACCAGGAGGTACCAGAGGAAAATATATGTCCAGGTTATATACTGATAGGAGAGCTCATATATGTAGGCTCCCATCCCGACCTGCCAGCCCACGGACGATATGAGTATCAAAGAAGGAGCCCATGCCTTCCTGCTCTTCATGCAAAAGAAAAGGATCAGCGCGCATGACAGGGCTATCACCGGCAGGGCGCAGTATCTGCCTACCAGACAGACCATCCCCTTCCAGAATTCCATCGCAAACCTTACTGCCTTATTGCCGCTCACGGGATCAAGCCCCACTGTCCCCAAAGCATGTCCGGTATCCCTGAATTCCCACAAAAGGAAAAAACCGCTCAAAACAGGAAGTGCAACACCTGCGATCTGCTTCCACAGCACTGCCCCCTCCTTATCCTTCCTTATCATCCCGATGAGGACTTCCAGCCCAAACAAAAAGCCGCATATGACCACCATGCCGCCCATGACTACATGTGTCTGCAAAAGAAGCGCCAGCGCCGCTCCGTAGAGCAGAGGCCTTTGTCTTCTCTTCTCATAAAGCACAGCCGCCGCGGTTATCAGCAGGGCGCACAGACAGTAATTCCTTGCAGGCGTGATAAAGGCCGCTATACACATGGGGCTCATTGCTATGACAGTCTTCATCCACAGAGGAAGCCTTGTCAGGAAAAGCACCATGGCAAGGGCTGCCGCTACAAAGACAAAAGCCAGCAGCTTGAGGGTTATATACGGAAATCCAGGCTTTGCAAAGGGCATCTGCGCGAGATACCACAGACAGGGATGCCCCTCATAGGAGGTATGGGCAAAAAGCTGCCCCAAAGACATATCCCTCGCCATGAGCCAGGTATTTGCCTCATCCCTCCAGCATACATGAATGATGATAAAATACATGTTAAATACAGCAAATAATACAAACAAGGCTGTCTCTGCCAGCCTATTCCTTTTTTCCGGCATTTATCTGTCCTTCCTTACGCTAATGATCACTGCAGCCATGCAGAATACGGAAAAAGCATACAGCAGACTGAAGAAAACGCTCACCTTATAAGCCGTATGTATCTCATGCGGCGCGCCGTCAGCATTAAGATAAACCTTAAGCCTGCCCTTCTCCCCTGTCAGGACCTCCAGGGGATCTCCATTCTCATCCCATGCCCTGTAGCCCTTATAATTCAGCAGCGGAAGCTCCGCATATACCCCGCTCTTTCCGGTGGAGTAGGAATAATCCACATGCGTGCCCCTCTTATGATAATACGAAGACTCCACCGCCTCCCAGTCGGAAAGCGACGCAACCCCCGAAAAATCCATCTCAGGCTCTATATCCTCCCCCTCCGGAAGATAATCAAAAAGCTGCTTTGTATTCATATCCCCGGTAACCTGATCGTAGAGCAGAGGCCCTGTCGTGATGAAAATCCCCACATTGACAGCTGCCCCGTAGACCAGTACTGCAGCCAAAGCCACGGCCGCAGCAGTCCTGTATGCCCTGCCCGGAGCCTGATCCTTTAAAAGCAGAAGCATGGAAAGCAGCAGCGCCGGAGCCATCATGGTATAGAACCTCTCCGGTATCTGCATATAATCCGTGAAGGATCTCATTATCACGGAATTTCTCATCAGGAAATCCCAGGGGAAGGCCCTGAGCGTCATGAGGAAAAAGAAAGCCGTAAACATAAGCATGGCAGCAGCCATCCTGTATCCCCGGTCCTTCCTTCTGAAGCTCACCGCCGTGACCAAAGCCAGGATGATGCCCACGAGATAAAAAAGGCTCATATTATCCGTGATAAAATCCGGGAATCCCCAGAGCACCTCCTGCCAGTTCCCCCAGATCAGCCCCGTGGTATTCACCCCCGAGGTGTAATAATACAAAAAAGGGACTATCACGCCAAGGTTCATAAGCCCTGCCATTATGATACCTGCACCCAGGGTCTTAAGCCCCCTGCAGCCATCCCCTGCAAGCTCCCTGATAAAGGCAAAAAACAATACCGCCATCAGTATAAGGAGCAGGATAAGTGAGGTGATATGAGCCTGCAGTATGCCCGTCGCACCGACGGCAAGGAGCATGGCCCCTTTATTTTCCCCTTTTATGATCCTGTATGCGCCTGCTATCGCAAGAGGGGCAAAAATATAAGCTATCCCCGCTCCGCAGGAAGCCCCCTGTCCAAACATGACCCAGAGCCTGTGTGGCTCAAAAAGGTATACCGCGGCGATCAGGATTGAAAGCCTGATCCCGCCATGCATCTGTCTGCAGGCATAATACATGGACAAAAGAGCCGCCGTATTGATGATGACACAGATCAGACGGAATACAAAGGGCATGGACGCCCCGAGTATCCTCATCAAAGCAAAGGGATAGAGAAAAAGACTCGGATAAAGAAAGGTCAGCTCACCGTTCTCATTAAGGAAATTAGGAGATATGACCACAGGAAACTGACCGTCCAGAAGTCCGTACATATCGCCCTCAAGCCTCAGCAGATGAGCCCTCGTATCTATCCCGAACCTTGTCAGGGAATCTATCGGATCAAGCAGCACCCACTGTCCCTGATCAGTCTGATACAGGTTTATGTAATACGGGAGATTTATGACAGCAGCAAGCAGGAGCATAACCGCTATCAGGCGCTTTTTTTCACTGCTAAGCCCCTCCTCCTTTAAGATAAAGCACAATATAAGGATATATGCAGCAGTGAGCAGTATCAGCTGGAAGATCCCGTCCGTATATATGGGCCTGTCGGAGACAAGCGAGATCGAAGAGATCCTTACCTCCCCCTCCGCAGGACATCCAAATACCATATATGCCCTGTCCGTAGGCCATTCAAGAACAAGCTCCGCCGTTGCTGTGCCCTGTCCCGCAGGAAGCGATACCGTCGTACTATTGTCATTATCCAGAGGGATAAAGATGGAATAGTCCGCATCGGAGGCATAATCAATGAAAAGATGATATATCCCCTTTCCAAGCGAAAACCTGGTCGAATGAAACTCCGTATCGCCTATGAGTATCGTACCGTCACTCTCAGCCAGCTCAGGGGCAAGTATCCGGGGATCAAAGACATAGGTTTTTGCCCTGACAAGATGCAGGGCAAAAGCTGCCGCCAAAAAAAGAAAGACCGCCGTGACGATGAGAAATAACCTTATCTGCTTTTTTGAAAATTTCATTTCCCTCATGCTCTTCACGGTCTCTTTTTGATATATTCCGGATCTTCAGTCATATGTATATAGTACTCACGGGTCTTTTCCCACTGCTGATCCTTATGTCCCGAAACCCCGAGCTCCTTTAATATCCCACCCATCATCTCCGAGGTTTTGACCGCAGCTCCGAGATTCATATGCTCGTCCCCGTCAGGCCTGAAAAAGGTCTCCTCAGGCTCGGTGATGCCTGCGCGCTCATATACCGATCTCTCCGACATATCACAGAGATAAGCACCCGTCTCCTCAGCAAGCTCTGCAAAGGCATTGTGCTCCGCCTCGCCGATCTCCCCTCCCGGAGTGCTCATGAATATAAGCTTTATCCCCTCTTTGCTGCAGATATCGCCGATCCTCAGGCAATACTCCCTCATCAGCGGATCCAGAGGCTCGATCTCTTTGGATCCCGTAAGCTCAAAAGGCTCATACCCCGACTCATTCTCATAATACATCGGATAAAAGCCCATCAGCTCATAATGATCCTTCCATAAAAGCTGCTCGAAATCCTCCTCCGTCAGCTCCTTCCATCTGCTGTGATACCTTATCAGGGGGAAATAATAGCTCGTCTTCTCATCGATATCCCCCTTCTCGTAGAGATCATCCACAAGGTCCCGCTTCACCTGCGATATCCTCATGGAATCCATGGGCTTCCTGTAAAGCTCTCCCCACATATTGATCTGATGATCCCCCGTGTAACGGTATGCCTGGCACAGATCGACTATTACTGCCTGCGGCGACTGATAACGCAAAACCTCCCTCAGAAGATAATAGCTGAGCATCGGGCTTTCCTGCTCGAAGCTCAGATTATAGCAGGTGATCCCGCTGCTGTCATATATTACCTGGGGTATGAGGCCGTTTGCCAGATGGCTGCTCCCGAGGACCACCACATCCACTGTATCCCTTTTCATCTTATAGAAGCCCTCCATAGTGGAGGTGGAGGCTATCTCCGAATTCTGATACACATATCTTGGCACCAGTATGCTCCTTGCCGTCCCCACAGCAAGCAGCAGGACAGCTATGAAAAATATCCCTTTGACCGCTGAGATGATATGCTTCCTCATCAGAATCCTCCATATATGAAGTCGGCCGCATTAAACCCGTGCCCGTAGCTCCCAAAGATCATCACGGCAAGCATTGCGCAGATATATACAGCCCACCGGATAGGAAGCCAGAGCCCGTTTATCAGCTCCCTGAGACTCCTTCTTGACTGTATGAGGCTTACGATCAGCAGTACTCCTGAAGATATAAAAAGCATATACCATTCCGCAGGATCCATGAAGGCGCCCATCCTCAATATCGTGGGCATCAGCTCCTTCAGCCCGGTCCAGGTGATGCCTCCCGTCATGATAAGGAGCATATTGAGCCCGTCCGCCAGAGTCCCGGCCCTGAATATGATCCAGGCTGTCATCACGAGAAAACAGGTGATCCCTGCCCGTATCAGCCTCACAGGCACAGATGACGGGCTGATATGCACGGCCTTCAGGACCCGGTTTCTCAGCCCTATGGTGAGTCCACCCACAACCTGGTAAAAGGCGTGGAGCAGTCCCCAGAATATAAAATTCAGGGCAAGTCCCCCGTGCCAGAATCCGCTCACCAGGAAGGTAAGTATCAGATTGATATATTTTCTTATCTTTCCCTTCCTGTTGCCTCCCAAAGGAATATAAACATAATCCCTGAGCCAGAAGCTTAAGGACATATGCCATCTGCGCCAGAAATCCTGCACAGTGGGAGCGAAATAAGGATGAGCAAAATTATCCCTGAGCTTTATGCCGAAAAACTCCGCAACCCCCTGTGATATGGTGACACAGGCAAGGAAATCCGCATACAGCTGGATACTGTAAAGCACTCCGCCCAGGAGTATCACAGCCCCGGTCATATCCATATAGCCCTCAAATATCTGCGATACAACGACATCGGCCCTGTCCGCTATCATATATTTCAGGAAAAATCCCCATACGACAAGCTGCATGCCGCTCACTATATTCTCACTCCTGTACCTGTTTCCCTCATAAAGCTGAGGTGAAAGCTCCTCATATTTCGGTATTGGCCCCTGTATGACCTGCGGAAAAAAGGACATATAAAGGATGAATCTAAAAGGATTCCTCTGGGGCTCTATCCTGCCCTTCCCCACATCAAAGAGATAGGAATACATCTGAAGAGAAAAATAAGACAGGCCTATGGGAGCCAGCCATTTATATTCGGAAAAGATCCCTTCTGTCCCGTCTGCGCCGCCCCGGAGCTTGAAAAGTATCAGAGGGATCAGTGTGCATAAGGACATGAGGGATATGAGCCATCCCCTGCCTCCGGCTGACCTGAGCCTTCCTGTCAGAAGCCCTATAGCCCATCCCGTCATTATCATCGCAAGGAAGCAAAGGCATGCAGGAAGTGAGCCTGATGCAAAAAAATAAAAGACCCCGCTGCCTGCAAGCAGGGCACACCAGCGGTGCCTCAGAGGCAGGAGATAATACACAGGTATGATCAAAAGCAGCAGTATATAAAAAGAAATCGAAATATAATTCATAAAGGACCATCCCCCTGTCACGATATTATAATGACGGGATTATATGATGACAAGTGCAACATTGAAATGTTAAAATGTAGACGTTTGCCATATGGATAATAAAGATCTGAAAAAAAACACATTACTCATTCTTTCCGCCATCGCTGTGCTGATCATATCCGCATCATGCCTCCTTAAGGCATTTCTGCCCGGAGCATATACCGGAAGTCTTAAGGTCAGCCCCGGTGATTCTTCCCTGTGCTTTCCGGATCAGGAGCTTGAAATAAAGGGCCGGGACACAGGAGACTGCACCTTCTTTTTCCTTCCATCCTATATGGATATCAAAAGACTCGACCAGAGCTCCTCACCCTTCAGGATATGCACCGCAGACGGAAGCGAGCTTGAGACACCTCACCTTAATGAGGTACAGGATATCTTTGTATATGATCCTTCAAACGGAAGCATGACCCCCTGGAGGATAGGCATATTCAAGTCAGAAAACCTCTATACCCTGGATATCACCCTGGACGGGATCGAATACCCTGATATCGACCACTATACGTACTCGAAGGCTTCAGTCAGAGTATATTCCCCCTCAGGCAAAAGGACCTACTCCACGGACAAGGCCTCCATCAAGGGCAGGGGCAACAGCTCCTGGGTAGCCTCACCGGACCACAAAAATCCATATCAGATCAAGCTGCCCTCGGATATCCCTCTCTGCAATATGAAGCCTTCGGACAAATGGGCTCTGATAGTGGACGATCCCACCGGCATGCGCAACAAGCTGTCCTACGATCTCGCCTCTGATATGGGCATGGAATATTCCATATCAGCAGACTGGACAGACCTTTATATAAACGGACAATATATGGGAAATTACCTGCTCTGCCATGAGCCGGATATAGGAAGCGGAGATCTCGACATAGGAAGCCTCACTGCCTTGAACAGGCGCTTTTCCGACGGGGCCTCCACCACCGTATCAGGAGATCTCAAGGGCTTCGATCACAGCATGGGAAGCCTCACCATACCCTCCGGAGGATATCTGATCGAAAAAAACTCCTCTGAAAGATATGAGAAAAAAAGCTGCGGCTTCCTCTCAGGAGACGACTTCTTCACACTGAAATCCCCGGATAATGCCCCTCTTGACGAGGTTTCATATATAAAGGACTTCGTGGATGAGGCAGACGCGGCTGTCCATGGCAATAAGGACAAAGTCTCTGCCATTATAGATCCTTATTCCTTTGCAAGACAGTATCTTATCACCGAATTATCCCTTGACCCTGATGCTGCCTTTACAAGCTATTATTTCTACAAAAAGCCGGATGAAGACAAGCTCTTTGCCGGTCCCTGCTGGGACTTCGACGGAGCCTACGGCAGATGGACCGATCCCGTATTCAAGGACTATAATTCCTCCATATTTGATATTCAAAAGCATATAAATAACGGATCCGGCTACAATGCCCTCGACTGGGACGAGACCCTTTTAAAAGATGAAGAATACAGGGAATATGTGGGAGAGGTCTTCAGGGAATACCTGCCTGTCTATGCAAAGCTTCTGACAGAAAGGCTTGATTCCTATCAGGCTAAGATATATCCCTCCCTCAGGATGGATCATATACGCTGGTCAGGCTCTGCCGACTCTGTCGATGAGATCAAAAGCGCCTGCAAATTTCTGACCTTTTTCCTTCACAAAAGACTCCTGTACCTCAGCGGACTTTATGGAGGGAGCAGCTATATCCCCGAGCCCGATATCTGCGACGGTACCATCCATACACTGACCTTTTTCTATCCGGACGGGAGCAGAGAGGAGATGGAGGTGGAGGACGGAGCCCAGCTTGACGCAGAGGACCTCCCGGAATACGACCATTCCTTATATGAAGGCTGGCGCATTAACGACCAGTATATGTCACTGCTTTCATATTTCGATCCGATATTTGAGGACAGGACCCTGGTCCTTGGAGAATATGAGATCCCGGAATGATCTTTGTATTGTCACTGCATATTTGATATATTTAATCATAGACGCTCCTGAAGGGAGCTATGAACTCTTACAGAAAAAAAGGAAGACATAAGCTATAATGAAGCGAATACTGATAATGGGCGCAGGCCCCGCCGGACTGACAGCCGCATATGAGCTGCTGAAAAGAGAGCATGAAGAAGACTTCGAAGTGACCGTGGTGGAAGAAAGCGGAAATCTTGGCGGGATCTCAAGGACTGTGGAATATAAGGGCAACCGCATGGATATGGGAGGACACCGGTTCTTTTCAAAGATCCCTGAGGTTAATGAATGGTGGGATGCCATGCTCCCGAAGCAGGGAGCTCCCTCTAAGGATGATATCCTGCTTGACAGAAAGGTGACCCTGACCCAGGGCGGCCCGGATCCTGAGAAGGATGACCGTGTGATGCTGAGGCGCAGCAGGGTTTCCCGGATCTTATTCAACGGCAGGTTCTTTGATTATCCCATTACCTTAAAGGCGGATACCTTCAGGAATATGGGACTCGTCACTACCCTTGCAGCAGGCTTCAGCTACCTGAAAAGTCTCATATTCAAGCGCAGGGAGAGCTCCCTGGAGGATTTTTACATCAACCGCTTCGGAGAGAAGCTCTACTCCATGTTTTTTGAAAACTATACCGAGAATCTCTGGGGCAGACACCCCAGCCGCATCGATCCCAGCTGGGGAGCCCAGCGGGTCAAGGGCGTATCGGTATCGGCAGTCCTGAAAAATGCCCTGGAAAAGAAAACAGGCAGAAAAAACCGCCAGGTCGAGACCTCGCTGATAGAGGAGTTTTCCTATCCCAAGCTCGGTCCCGGACAGCTGTGGGAGGTGACCGGCAGAGAGATCGAAAAGCTGGGCGGACGGATAGTCCTTGATACAAGGGTCACAGGCATCCGCAAGGAAAACGGACATATCACGGAGGTCATATGCGATCAGAAGGGCACCGGGGTATCCTTTCCCTGTGACTGCTGCATCTCATCTATCCCTCTCAAGGATCTCATCGGGTGCATGAATGATGTGCCGGAGGAGCCGAAGCGCATAGCCTCAGGCCTGCCCTACCGCGATTATATGACAGTGGGAGTGCTTCTGCCCCGTCTGAATCTCATAAACAGGACGGATAAAAAGACCATAGGCAATATCATCCCCGACAACTGGATCTATGTACATGACCGCTCGGTAAAGATGGGCCGTTTCCAGATCTACAACAACTGGTCTCCGTATCTGGTAAAGGATCTGAAGCATACCGTCTGGGTCGGTCTGGAGTATTTCTGCAATGAGGGCGATGAGCTCTGGAGCATGTCGGACGAGGACTTCGCAAAGCTCGCGGTCCGTGAGATGAGGTCCCTTCGCCTGATCAAAAACGGGGACAAGGTCCTCGATCATCATGTAGAGAGGGTCAAAAAAGCATATCCGGCCTATTTTGATACCTATGAAGAGATAGATAAGCTGATCAGCTATCTGAATACCATCGACAATCTGTATTGTGTGGGGCGCAACGGACAGCACAGATACAATAATATAGATCACTCCATGTGCACATCCTTCGAAGCAGTGAAGAATATAATAAACGGCGACCCCGGTCGTGATAATATCTGGAGTGTAAATACGGAAAAGGAATACCACGAAAGCGCCGGCTCATGATGACCTGTGCTGCTATAATGGCCTATGCTGCAATGATGGCCTGTGCTGCTATGACTGCCTATGCTGCCATGATGGCATGTGCTGATATGCTGCCTGCACTTCGTATGCATCTGCACTGCAATCTGCGCTGAAATCTGAAATCCTACCTTACTGAATAGATTCCAATGATATCTGCATCTGCCGCGCTGTTTTCAGGATCGATGCGAATCTCTTCTATATCCCCCTTTATAAGGCTCAGATCGATAAGAGTATGCTCCGTCCCGGGAAGCAGCAGTACCCTGTGCTCCACCTCGGATCCGTCGCTGCAGACTGCCCTGACAGTGATACTTCCTGTCGTATCAGATGCCTTATGCCTTATATCTGTCACTGTCTGATCCGGATCCGTCCTGTAGGATCCATCATCGGATGCAAGCTCCTCTGTCTCTCCCTCTGTCAGGGAAGAGAGCTCACTCTCCGGCATCATCCTTGCTATGAACCAATCGGCATCGGGATCTCCGCTGACGGCAGCCCAGCCGTCATCATCCCAGATATACTGCAGCCCGATATCGGTAAATCCTGCAAGATCCTCCAGAAGCGACTCATTCCTTGTCACAGCTATCGTATATTCCGTCTCAAGCGGTATATGCTCCAGATAATCCTTTGAAAAATGCCCCGTATTCACATCCCTTATCATGAAGCCCTTCCGGTCCGCATAATATAATATCCTTGAATTCCAGTCGTCCCCGTCGATAAGTATCCTCTCATCAGGCTCAGTGATCTCTGCGATCAAAAGCCCGGGATCAGCATTGCCGCTGCCCTCACTCAAAAGCTCATCTATATAGAAAAAGCCTTTTCCCAGGACCGACGCGATAAAAAACACGCAAAGTATCACCGTGAGCAGCTTATATCCCGGCTGTCCCAGCCCCTCCAGCTCCTTTGAGGACAGGATGGAATAAAGCAGGACCCCGCCTGCAAGAGAGGTAAAGGGGACTATGGCTATCTGATAATAATCATGCTCCTGATACAGATTTATAAGCGTCAGCATCACCCCTGCAGAGGAGATAAGGCAGGAGGCCACAAGCCATCTGTACTTCCTTGCGCCGAATATAAAGGCAAGAACCGCAAGCAGGAAAAAAAGAGCTCCCCCGCCCAGCAGATATCCGAAAAACTGGCCTGCCAGAGCCTTCCATATCCCCCAGTCCACCCTCATATGGAGCGTACCGAAATTCCATTCCTTAAGCCCCGCCGAGGTCATATAGGCGGTATAGAGATTAAGCTGCTTTTTCATATCCGCATACCTGGTCCAGAGCACACCCGGGATCACCGGGAGTATGCACAGCAGTCCAAGGCTTACGATGTATGCCGGCTTTCCTGCATAATATCTGACCGCCCCGGCAAAAGAAGGACTTCCTTCCTTCTCCTTATAGAGCTCATAGAGGATATAAGGGATGTAGAGCGCCAGGAAATAAACAAAACCGAACATGGTCGTGCTCTTTGATATATAGGCCATGCCTCCTGCTGCCAGAGTCCCCGCAAAAAGGAGCGCTCTCCCCTCCCTCACCCATCTGAGCAGGAGCATGCCATAGAGCAGCGCAAAGGCCACTGACGTAAACTCTATCATGGCCGTCCTGCTCCAGTAGATATTATATGGCAGCAGTATGTAGAATACAGACACTATGGCCGCGGCGCGCCTGTCCGTCTCACGGCAGGCAAGCCTGTATAGAAAATAAGCGGAAAAATAAAAAGAAATGATATTTACGATCCTGCACCAGAGATCGACATTGCTCCCGTGAAAAAGCTTCATGAAAAGGAAAACGGCTATCTGATAGACAGGATATTCCATATATACCGTATCCCAGGGCTCCCCGAAAACGGGTATCTCAAACTCCGTCAGGCTGAAGCCCGTCTCCAGCATTGACTTTGCTATGAAGGCAGTCTGGGTACCGCGGAAATTATGTCTGTCATTTTCAAGCGGCGCATCTATATTGACAAGCCTGAATAAAAGAGAAAAGAATATGACTGCTATGACAAGAGCCTTGAGCCTGTCGGCCTTTACCGCCTTTATCCTCTCAAGCATCAGGCCTTCTTTCCAAACCAGGTATGCCTGATACAGTAAAAATACCAGTGCAGATAACTCGGCATCCATTTCCACATATGGAAATTTGACTCTCCCTCCTCACGGTCGAACCACTCGGAAGGCACCTCTCCTATCTTAAAGCCCATCGCATAAGCCTTGACCACTATCTCAAGACCTATCTCAAAGCCTCCTGTGCTCTCTATCTCTATCTGCCGGAGCATTGACCTCCGGTACAGCTTGAAGCTGTTTGTACAGTCATGCGTAGGTACACGGGTCAGCAGATGAAGACTTAAGCCTGCCATCCTGGAAAAAAGCCCCTTCAGCACCGGCCCCCCGTTCTGCCTTCCGCCCTTCATATATCTGGAGCCGCATACAAGATCATAACCCTGCTCCATAAGCCCGCACATGGAATCCACCACATCAAGCCGGTCAGAGGAATCCGCCATCATCACGAGCACCATCTCCTCGGTGGCAGTCTGCATCCCCTGCTTTATGGCATTTAATACTCCCCTGCCAAGTGAATTAAATACAAGATCGATCCTGAAGGTGTAATCATTCTGATGCTCCTTTACCACAGGTACGGTACTGTCCTCATCAAAATCATAGACTATCATCACCTTCTTAGGTGTCTTTATCTCCCTTTCGATCTCGTCAAACAGACGCAGGATCCCCTTATCTTCGTTATATACAGGTACTATGATATCAAGCATTTCTCTCAAATATTCCCGAGATCTATCTGATCACATATCCAGGGGATGACCTCATCCAGAGTGGTGGACAGATCCGTATCCGCCTCAAATCCCAGAAGCTCCTTTGCCTTCTCCACCGAAGGCACCCTCTTCTGTACATCATATTCAAAGGCCTGATCATGGACGAAGCTTATGGGCCCGGTCTTTCCGAGCTTCTTCCAGATAAGCTCAGCCAGCTCCTTTACGGTAGTCGAAACCGGGGTCGAGAGATTGAAGTCCTCATTTACAGCCTTCTCACTCTCCACACAGAGCCTTATACCTCTGGCCAGATCTCCTCCGTAGGTATAGTGCCTTATCTGATCGCCGCTGCCCAGTATATGCAGCGGATCCTGTCCCTTATATACCTTCTGTACCAGATCCGGCACCACATGGCTCATGGCGAGCTTCACATTGCCCGAAAGAATCTCTTTTTCATTCTTCGCCCTCTGCTCTCCGGTACCCACACAGTTAAAGGGTCTGATCACCGTATAAGGAAGCTTATACTGCTCCCATGCGCCCTTAGCGAAATATTCGCAGGCAAGCTTCTGGAAACCGTAGGTGGAAAGAGGCGGCGGGCTGGTCAGCTCATAGCCCTCTTTGCTTGGATATTCATGGCAGCTCTCAAATACCATCGATGAGGAAAGCACATTTATCTTCTTCAGATGCCTTTCCTTATGGGCCCATATGGCCGCATCAAAGGTTGAGGCTATGATCCTTTCATTCTCCGCGAGCAGATCATATGCATAGGTATGGAAATAAGTGATCCCGCCTATCATGGCAGCTATAGCTATGACCTGGTCACAGTCCTCGATAAGCTCCTTCATGAGCTTCGTATCCTTACAGTCTCCCTCCACAAAATGATACATCGGATCATTGTCGTAGCTCTTGTGTATCGGTCCGTATTTGCTGTAATTATCGATCCCCACTACCTCGTGGCCCGCCTTTAGCAGCTCATCCACCAGGTATCCTGCCACAAATCCCGCCGATCCGGTAACCAAAATCTTCATAATCCAGTCTCCTTCTCTGTCAGCTCCATCCCTCGCAGAGCTGTTTCCTGTCCTTTATTAAACATATTTCCAAGCGTGGATATCTTCACATCCTCGCAATAATGCAGCTCCGTGCATACTCCCCAGGAATCAAGTATCTCAAAGCCTCTGTCAGCATGGAAGATCTGATCATCCGTAAGCATGGCATATTTTTTATGATTGTTCAATACCAGCAGAAGCCTGGCATTGGCGCAGGCATCATGCAGATCATTATATACCACGCCGAGCCCCAGAGCCTTCATCTCCTCCGGGATCGCCTCGTAGTCATGGAGGTTAAGCTTATATCCCTTTTTATTAAGCCTTTCTGCGATATAGACCGAGCTTGATCCCCTCAGATCCGAGGTGACCGGCTGCCCCTTGAAGGCCATGCCGCTGAGCGCCACCACCTTCTCCTCAGACGGGGCGCCTATCTTGCTCTCGACCCATTTGACGACCAGATCGATGAGAGATTCATTAAACTTCCTCGCGCCGAGGATGAAATCCCTGCTGTCGCATTCGGGCATATTATTTATGAGGATATAGGCATCCTTCTCCAGACAGGGACCCGCCACGAAGCCGGGTTTTGCTATATTGCTCCTGGCATAGCCGTAGTTTGCATTCTTTATGGCGGCTATGCCGTCCACACCGAACTCCTGCGCGGCCATGCAAAAGGCGTTACCTATGGCAAAGGTCATATCACGGTAGGTATTGCAGTAGAGCTTTATGAGCTCCGCCTCCTCCAGACTGTTGGCCTCCACCACACTGGGTGTCATGATCCTGAAAAGCCTCTGCGCTATCTCCAGCGACTCCTTATTATTGCCGCTTATTATCTGAGGCAGGTGGGACAGCTCATCGATGGCCTTCCCCTCTATAGTCCGCTCCGGACACATGGAGACCAGGATCTCCTCCTCAGGTTTCCCGCAGAGCTTTGAAAGAAAAGGCATCACGATATTCCTTGTGGTGCCCACCGAAACAGTGGATCTGAGTATTATAAGCTGGCTTCCGTCATATACATCCTTCACCGTGCCCTGCAGCGCGGAGCGGATATAATCAAAATTCGGAGTGCCCCCCTCCTTCAGGGGAGTCCCCACAGTTATGATAAAGGCATCGAATCTTACATTCTTTGGAAATACCTCGACCACATGCAGATTTTTTCCGTTATTTCTCTTGATGAGATTGTCCAGTCCCGGCTCATAGAAATGAGCCCTGTTTTCCTTCAGACAATCCTTTATATGCTGATTTGTCTCTACTCCGTAAACCTCTATGCCCTTCGCCGCGGCCGCCACCGCAAGCGTCAGGCCGACATATCCCAAACCTATGATCCCGATCGTCATCTCTCTACCTGCTTTTCCCTTTTCCATATAGTCTTATACAGGAGCCTCTGCCCTGAATTAACAATTATACCATAAACACTAGGCTCGTAAAATACCTCGCCAAGTGTTTAGGCATGCTTTCGCACTAAGCTCGCAAATACCTCGCTAAGTGCTCAATGTATACCATATACATTAAATGATTGTCACCAAACCCTGTATTTTACAGGGATTGATGACCTTTCTGATCTTTGCTCTTCGCCACTAAATCGCCAGTTCGAATTTTTCCATCTCTTTTATAACAGTCTCATCCGTCACGTGGACGTAGAGATTCATCGTCATCTCGATCCTGGAGTGGCCGAGGATGTACTGAAGCGTTTTGGGCTTCATCTCCGCTTCTATACATCTTGTGGCGAATGTGTGCCTCAGAGAATGCATGGTAAAAGGCTCGATTTTAAGCTTTTTACAAACTGTTTTCAATGCTCTGTCAAGATTCGCATAGTTTATCGGCTCTCCATCCCGGTGGAATACATACCCCAGCTTGACTACTCTGCCCCCAGGCGTCAGCCTGGCGTAGCCCGCCGGCTTGGAGGCATCAGAGAAACCCGCCAGGTTTTCCTTCCTTGTCCCGTTATGACAGTCTTTGAGTATCCTCTTCGCTCTAGACGTAAGCGGTATGCTCCTGCGTCCGGCGCGGGTCTTCGGAGTATTCTCATACAGCAGCTCTTTTCCAAGGATCGATACTGTCCGGCTGACATTTATCTTCCCGTCCTTGATGTCCTGCCATTGAAGCCCCGTAAGCTCGCCTGCTCTCATCCCTGTTTCAAGACACAGCATATACTGTCTCGCATACCTGTGATTCGTCTTTTGAATGTAGTCAACGAACTTCTTCTGCTCTGCTACAGTGAGCACACGTCTCTCCTGCTTCTCACCCTTTTCAGCTTAACTGATCTTGTAACAGGTGATACCGATATAAGACCGTTCTCCGCCGCTGCGGTGAAGATCTGCTGCATACATATCCGCACCTGCTCCGCTGTCCCCTGACTGTGTTTCCTGATCACATCATTAAGCACTGCCTGACAGTCAAGAGGCTTCACATCAGCAACCAGCATATTCCCAAGCAAAGGCTTGATGCCGCATTTATAACGATTGCAGTAGCCACGATAGGTTGTCTCCCTGATGGAAGGCTTTTTGATATTGTCTATCCAGTAGCTCTCCCACTCATCAACCGTCATTGCGCTGACAGGAGCTTGTTCGTTATTCTTATCCAGGTATCTCTGCTCCTCAAGCCAGATCCTTGCAGAGCCAAGCTTTTCAAATGCCTTCTCCGGTCTCTTGCCGTTCCTGCAGGAATACCTCGCTATGTATTTGCCGTCTATGCGCTGTCTTAGTCCTTTTCCCAGCTCCTTTCCTCTTAGATCTTTTCCCATATTTTAAGACTCCTTTCTTTTGTAAAAGAGCCTTGATGCTCCAACAATTCTATCACATCAGGCTGTACTCTCAAATAGCTTTCTGACCCATAAGATACTTCTCATATCCCAAGATCCCGGAGCCGAAAAATACAAGGCTATCCTATAACGCAGCCACGCCTTGAGGGCACCTGCATAATGCGATACAATTGTCTGTGCGATGGGTAATCCGGCTATCTTACTATATCCCTTAGTCCCATCGCCACGCGATAAGAATCGCATTACGCAGGTGCGGTCAAGGCTGGCGGACGGGCTACTATCCCAACACATAAATCCGGGGCGTTGCGGGGCTCACAGAAGCAGACTGGCAAAACATCCTATCTCGCCCCGCAGAGGGGGCAGCGGAAAACAAAAAGCCTCGACAGCCTACCCTCTGCTACCACCTGACGCGGCTTTTTGGTTGGAGCGCGGGGGAGACTTCCCCCGTCACATCCTCTTTATGATATTTTCTCCCGTAATTTTCCGGCTAATCTGATCCTCTCCTTCTCAAAGCTATATTATGACTGGTTATTGCATTCTTATCTCTGATTAGTCAGAAAATTCCGGACAGAACGCATGAAAAAATCATCGCCATTTCTGCTTTTCTTTCGTATAATTATACAGAGCGATAAAGCCGGGCCCATGTGCCAAGAAAAAATATCCAAAAGGAAAAGAAAAGACTTGACAGCAATGATAACAACAGCTATCTTCAGACAGACAGATAAGGTAGAGTCTGCTTTAATATACGGAACAATAACGGCATTCACCGGTTTCTTTGAGCTTAATGCTTGAGGGCATCGGTGGATGCTGTTTTTTGTTGTAACCAAAGGCAATTGTTAATGCATAAGAAAACAGGAGGTAAAGAAATGGAGATCATCGGAAAGCTTAAGGAGAACGTCGAAAAGGCCGAGACCAAGGAAGAAGCAAAGGAGATCATCAGAAATGCAGGCGAGGAGGCCGGCATGGAGCTCTCAGAAGAAGAGCTTGATAAAGCGGCAGGTGGGAAAGTACTGTAAAGGTCTTGACACGCATGAATACTGAGACTATCTTCAGACAGACAGACAGATGAGATAATTCTATCCTTTTTTCAATTCAATAATCTGAACCATAAAGTACACTTTATGCGGATAGATGCCGCGTAGAGTGTGCTTTTTTGTTGTCAAAATCAAGAAAAGGAGGAAGTTGTTATGAAACTTGTGGGAGACCTGAAGGATAAGGTTGAAAAAGCTGAGAATCAGGAAGCTGCTAAGGAGATCATCAAAGAAGCCGGGATGGAATTGACAGATGAAGAAATGAATCATGTGGCTGGTGGATCGTCTGCTGTGTTTCTTGATAAGCATGCACCAAAATTTCATTAATGGATTGCCTTAAACATAAGCAAAGAAAGGATGGACGCTATGAAACTGATAGGTGAATTAAAAGATAAGGTCTTTTGATAAGATCAAAATATGATGCTAAAATCCTATATGCAGGAAGTCTTCGGTTGGAATCCCCTGCGAATTTGGCAGAAGTGTCTGCCAAATTCAATTCTTCATCGCACATATGATCCAGCGAGACCCATTCTTCATAAAACGTGCGTGTATTGCGCAGGTTTCTCGCCGAAAAGCCCTTCAGTCCCGGCAGCTCTTTGTCCAGCCTCTCACTGATTGCATCGATGGCGCCCTATCCTCAGAAACCTTTTCTGGAATTCAGAGATCTGATACTATTCCGCGTGTTTGAGCTGCGCCGTTTCCGCTACCGCGATTTCATCCAGTAGCGAGATTGTCTGCAGAATATCATCCTCCGTCGTGTTGGCGTTGATGGTACACATCCGGAGCGTTCTTTTTCCCTTCAGCGTGGTGGTCACGATAAAAGCAAACCCTCTGCTGATGATCTCCTTTGAGATCCTGCAGGTCAGCTCGTCAAGCGCCTCGTCGGACATGCCCTCCGGCGCATAGCGGAAATTGACCGTACCGCAGCTGGGGTTGGAAACGATCTCCCAGTTCGGCCGCTTTGTCAGCTCTCTTTTCACAACGTTGGCATTATAGAAAGAATACTCGATCAGCTCCGCCAGAAGGTCCGTCCCCGTCGCCTGCAGTGTATACCAAAGCTTGATTGCCCGCGCAGGACGGGACATTTCAGGGCCGAGATCCCATGCGTCGTTATGCTCGCTGGAGC